>CAZBKA010000026.1:0-27431 GCA_964492365.1 uncultured Pirellulales bacterium
TGCTCCGTTTAAATGTACGTGTAGCTCTCCTTTCTTAAGGGAAGAAACAAAATCTCTAATACCTTTCATAAAATAAACCTATCCAATATATAAATTAGTGAACTGTCATCTCTTATATCCACCTATTCCCTATAAAACCTCAATCCCAACGCTGCACAATCTTACAAATGAAACTTTTCCAACACCCACAATAGTATATATTTTACAACTACTAAAAACAAATTAAAACATTATTCTACAAAACCACCTGAAAAATAATTAAAATCCCCCCTAATCTTTTTTTAGCCTCGCGGCCAGTCCGCGGGGTTTCTCCCAATCCATATCCACCAATAAACTCAATGCACCACCGCTGTATTATAGACAACCAAGTAGTAATTCCGGCGAGAATGGGCCACCGCACGTGCTCGTCGGAGCCGAAATTACTACAGCCAATCCCAGGCAAAAACGACTCTATTAAAAATCCCCAAAAAACATCTTTTCTTTCCCGCGCAATCAGCGCAATCCGTGGTTAAAATCCCCCCTAAAAAACATTCGTAATTCTCCATCCGTAATTCATAATTAATTTTCGCTCCACCCATCTTTTCTTAGCGACTTGACAACTTGGCAGGATCAAATTTCTTCTCCACTTTTTTGTCCTTTCTTTGCATTTTATAATCTTAGCAGGATCACTTTAAAAACCCAAAAAGGTCAATCAAACACGCAAGTATCCCCAATTTTGCTATGAAAAAACACGCTAACTTTCCATCAAAAAGACGAAAAAAGGGGTAAAAAAGCAGCAAAAATCGTAAAAAAGTCAAAAAAAATTCCACCAAAACCACCACTACTCGCACCCGCGAGTCGATTTTTCACTCCCCAAAAAGTCTATTTGTAACGATTATAACGATTGTAACGCTCTCTCCATTCAACCCCAACTTCCCCCGATTTTTTCCCCCCATCACCTTTCGCATTTATAAAACTCTTATCTTGACAGCCGACCATTTTAGCATCATACTATAGTATTATTAATATGGGATTTTGTTTAAAAACTCAAATTTTGTAATGTAAATAAGGTTTTTCGCCCTGTTTCAGGGAGCGGATTTTTAATTATACATGGCCCAAAATATTGCGATTTTAGGTTCTACCGGCTCTATCGGTAAAAATGCCGTCAAAGTAATCGACGCGCTCGGCCCTGAATACAAGATCTGGGCGCTAACCGCCAACAGCAGCGTAAAACTCTTAGCCGCACAGGCAAAACAATATCATCCTCGCTATATCGCCATCACGGATGCTGCTCATTACACCGATCTCGTTGATGAACTTGATGGCCTAAAGGTAGAAATACTAACAGGTTCCGATTCGATGGTACAGATTGCCAAGATGCCGGAAGTTGACACGCTGATAACCGCAATTGTCGGTGCTGCCGGACCGCCAGCAGTATTAGCTGGGGCAAAATGCGGCAAAAAACTGGCTATTGCAAACAAAGAACCTTTGGTGGTCGCTGGCAAACTCCTAACAGAAACTGCCTCTGCCAACAATGCTAAGATAGTACCAATAGATAGCGAACATTCCGCAGTCTTCCAGGCAATGCAATCCGGCAGAGCTGATGAAATACGCCGAATAATTTTAACCGCATCTGGAGGCCCTTTCCGCGGTGCTACCATGGCCGATATTGAAAATGTAACCCTGGAGCAGGCCCTTGCACATCCTACATGGAATATGGGGCCTAAAATCACCGTAGATTCAGCAACAATGATGAACAAAGCTCTTGAGATCATTGAAGCTCGCTGGCTGTTTGATATCGAAGTTGCAAAAATTGATGTCCTTGTCCACCCGCAGTCGATAGTACATTCGCTGGTAGAATTCATTGACTGCTCAATAATTGCCCAAATGGGCACACCTGATATGAAATTGCCCATACAGTATGCTTTGACGTATCCAAAAAGAATGGCCGGCATAGCTAATCGTTTAAACCTTGAACAACTTGGAGCGTTGACTTTTGAGAAACCTGATCTGAAAGTTTTTCGGGCTTTGGCGTTGGGATTTGAGGTAGCTAAAACTACCGGCACTGCTGCTGCTGTTTTTAATGCTGCCAATGAAGCAGCTGTAAAACAGTTTCTTGCCGGTAATATAAAGTTTGTAAACATAGTAGAATTAATCGAACATTGTCTTAATAAACATAACGCCCGAACAGATGTCAGTCTGGAACAACTCATCGAAGCTGACCAATGGGCCAGAAGAGAGGTCAATCAATGTCTGAAGCAAAGGGTTTATTAGGTAAAAAATTTAGTCTGATAGTGAAATTGGTGCTTATAATTGCGATTATTTTCTTTGTCGCTTCCAATTTTACTGTTTTCAAAAACATCATGTACTCATTGATCGGCATCGGGTTAGTAATCATAATCCACGAACTGGGCCATTTCACAGTTGCCAAACTTGGCGGGATAAAAGTCGAAGCATTTTCGATAGGTTTTCCGCCTGTGCTGATGACTATAAAAAGAACCGAAAAAGGGTTTGTTTTCAAACTGATTCCCAAGGTCAGCACAGAGGGTGATATTGAAACCGAGACATGTCTTTATCAATTCACCTTAGGTAAAAAAGCAAAACCAGGTGAAACTGAATACCGTATCGGCCTGATACCTTTCGGCGGCTTTGTAAAAATGTTAGGTCAGGAAGACACCAAAGAAGTTGGAAAGAGTAATGACCCCAGATCATACGCTAATAAATCGGTATGGGTCAGGATGGCTGTTATCATAGCTGGTGTCACATTCAACGTGATAAGTGCAGTAATCATCTTCATGGTAGTATTTCTCATCGGAATCAAGCAAATGCCAGCTGTTGTCGGTGGAGTAAAACCCGATTCACCTGCAGCAAAAGCTGGTTTATCCGCCGGCGATGAGGTTATTTCCATCAATGGAGAAACTAAGGACCTGCAATTCATGAATCTTGCGATGGCTGCTACGATGGCTGGGCCAAATGAGCCGGTAGCACTAACGGTTAAACATCTCGATGCTTCAATTGCAGAATATAGCATTGTTCCGGTAGCTAGTGAGCAAGGCGGGCTAAAAGCTTTGGGAATTATTTCGCCTTTGACCTTAAAAATTGCAAAAGTCGATGACCCCAATGAAATGTTCGCCATGACAGGGCTTCGCCCCGGCGACGTAATAAAAGCTGTCAACGGACAGGATGTACAAAGTTATCTTGGGCTCGAGGAAATAATAAACTCAGCATTGAACCCCCAAATAGTTGTTCTTGCTGACAGAATAAACCCCCAAACAAAAGAAGCTCAGCCCATACAGGCTGATATTAAATTAACCTTGAACCTGAGAAGCGATTCAAACCTTGAAGAGAACACACTCGGCAATCTCTGTTCCATGGTTCCAAGGCTAAAAATTGTAGATGTTGTAAAAGATAGTAAACTAAAAGCCGGTGACGTCATTGTTAAAATTGCAGAAACTGACAATCCAACATACAAGCAAATGAGAGATATCGTTGCAAACTTTGACAGAAAACCACTCAATATTGTTGTTATCAGAAAAGACGAAACTGGTAATTCACAGCAATTGACAATTACAACTGTACCTGAAAAAAATGAACAAAAAAGAGTAGTTATAGGCGTGGAACTAGATCTTGACGTTGAAAGTGCAGTAATAGCCAAAACAATAGACCCAAATAACGGCTTTGCAAAACTCAACATACCTGACGGTGCAACGATAACCACTGTTGACGGGATGGAAGTATCAAACTTTTTCGATATCGCAAAAATAATCAACGAGAACGCTGGTCAAAAATTAACCGTTGATTACAGGCTGAATAATGAAATTGCCGGTGATGTAATGCTCGATCTTTCTGCAGTAAAGGACTTTAAGCCGATACAATCAGTGTTCCAGAATGGCATACCATTTGAGCCTTTGGAAAGACTATATAAAGCCACAGGGCCTGCAGAGGCGATAGCAATGGGATACCGCTCTACAAAAATGTTTATCGTAAACTCATACCAGACATTAAGAAGTCTTGTTTTCGGTTATGTAAGCCCAAAATACCTTTCCGGGCCAATAGGAATCGTCACTTTAAGCTATCAAATAGTAAAAGACTTTCCGCTGGTCTATTACATGAATTTTATTGGCATGATCAGTGCTTGTATTGCATTATTTAATATTTTACCATTATTACCGTTCGATGGCGGGCATATCGTATTTTTAATTATTGAAAAAGTCAAAGGCTCGCCGATAAACGAGAAGATACAGATGTATTGTCTATATGCAGGGCTAATAGCAGTGCTGGCATTTGCTTTGTATGTTACGTTTAATGACTTAGGAAACCTTATAGACTATATATCTAAATAAATTTAATGCTATAATTATATGGAAAAGCAGGTTTAGGATGAATAAGGAAAGAACTATCGAAAGAAACGGTAACAATATTGAAACATCAAACAAGGATATATACGAAGTGGTTTCGTCAAAGCAACCAGCAAGACTCAGCTTTGAACAATACCATCAGAACATTGTCAATTCTTTATTGAAAACCGATGCAGACATCTATGCACTAATACGAAAAGAGTACGACCGGCAGCTGAACACCATTCAGCTTATAGCAGCTGAAAGCCAATGCAGTCAGTCTGTTTTGGCAGCATTAGGTTCTGTTGTGCAGAATAAAACTACCGAAGGTTTTATTGGTCAGAGATTCCACGGCGGAAGCGATTTTGTTGATCAGATGGAATATATAGCTGTAGAACGTGCCAAACAGGTATTCGGTGCCCAATATGCAAATGTTCAGCCCCATTCAGGAACCCAAGCCAATCAGATAGTTTTGACTGCAATCCTTGAAAAAGATGATAAAATATTAAGCTTGGCTTTGGATCAGGGCGGCCATGTGTCCCATGGCGCAAAAGTATCTTTTTCCGGTAAGTTCTTCAATACACAGCCTTATTATGTTGACCCCAAAACATACTTACTCAATTATGATACAATCCGCGAACTGGCTTTGAAGACCAGACCAAAGCTGATTATCTGCGGTGCAGCAGCCTATTCAAGAACGATTGATTTTAAGAAATTCAGAGAAATAGCCGACGAGGTTGGTGCATTTTTGCTGGCGGATATTTCTCATCTTGCAGCTTTGGTTATAGGTGGTGCCCATCCTTCGCCAATAAATTATGCTCATTTCACCACAACAAGTACTTATAAACCCGGCGGCCCAAGGGGAGGGCTTATCCTGATGGGTAAAGATTATGACATGCCATTTCAGGCAGCTGGTAAAAAAATATCTCTGCATAAACTTATACAGAAAACCACGTTCCCAGGTGTACAGGGCACACCATATCTGAATCATATCGCTGCTAAAGCTGTATTTTTCAAAGAAGCCCTTACTGAAAGTTATAAGAAAAGACAATTTAAAGTTATAGAAAATGCAAAGAAACTTTCACAGAACTTTGTAAATGCCGGTTATGATGTTATTACTGGCGGCACCGATAACCACATGGTTTTGATAAACGTTGCCAATTCGATTCCAGCAATGACAGGTGTCATTGCCCAGCGGGCACTGGAAGAATGCGGTATAATCATTAATATGAATGCCCTGCCTTATGACACCAGACCAATGTCTGTCACAAGCGGAATGCGACTGGGAACGCCTATTGTCACAAAGAACAATATGGATGGTTTACAGATGGACGCAATATTTGAAATGATAAATATAGTGTTGAAAAACACTTCAATATCAGATGAGAAGAACTACAAGGTAGATCCATCGGTTAAAAAACAGACCCTTGAAAATGTAGCGTTGCTTTGCAATAAATTCCCGATTATCTGATTTTCATAATAAACGTAACCAATATAGCTATAGCCTTGTTCGGGATATAAAAAGTGGACCAGAAAAAAATAGTTAAGTTAGTGGTGACAATACCAGCTTACAACGAAGCCGTCACCGTGGGACAAGTCATAAAGAGTATCCCCACGAAAATCGAAGGTATTGACTGCATAGATATTGTAGTCATCAACGACGGCAGCAAAGATGAAACGGAAAAAGCGGCCTCTGATGCTGGCGCTAATGTTGTCTCTTTCACCCATAACAAGGGCTTAGGCGCAGCTTTCAGTCAGGGTTTTAAGTCAGCATTAGCTCTGGGCGCCGATATTATCGTTAATATAGATGCCGATGGACAATTCAACACAAATGACATTCCAAAGCTCATTAAACCTATAATCCAAGGCCAAGCCGACATGGTTACCGCCAGCAGATTTGCAGACAAAAATCTCATCCCTGAAATGCCCTGGATAAAAAAATGGGGCAACTTTCGTGTCGCTAATATTGTCAATAACCTCACGGGACAAAAACTCCATGATGTCTCTTGCGGCTTCAGGGCATACAGCAGAGACGCCGCTCTTAGAGCTACGCTTATCGGTGGACACACATATACTCATGAAATTATTCTAGAACTGGCTTTTAGAGGCTTAAAGATTGTCGAAGTGCCCGTAGAGGTCATCGGTGTTCGTAAAGTCGGCAAAAGCAAAGTTGCATCAAACCTCTGGAAGTATGGATGGAACAGCCTGATTATAATGCTTCGCGCTTTCAGAGATTACAAACCCATGAAAGTTTTCGGAGGAATCAGTCTTTTATTCCTGGTACTCGCCATCATTACAGGGGTATTTGTCTCCATACATTTTATAGTAACCGGAGCTTTCAGGCCTTTTACTTTCGTTGCCTTTTTTAGTGGTGCTTTTGCTTTTATTGCCCTTATCGGCTATATTACCGCCCTGCTTGCCGGAATGATAAACAGACTGAGAATACTTCAGGATGAACAATTATTTCTGCTTAGAAAACAGGAATATGATAAAGCAAAATAAATTATTAATAATGTTCAGGTAAATATGGCAAAAAACAAAAGAGACATTTCTAAAATTCCGCCTATACAAATTGACATTACAGAAAAAACAGAGCTCGAATTAAATTCTGCAATCACAAACCTTAAGCGTTTTGATTACATAATAATGCCTGCTGTTACTTTGATTGCAGCGGTATGGACTTTCTTTTATGTTGGTATCTCTATAGAGTGGGACGATTTATTTTACATGAATCTTTCTCAGTATACAACAAAACAAGGTTGGGTTCTCAATCGTTATGGTCATGTTTATCTGCAGAAAATATTCATGTTCCTGCTTAATGATGCTATCGCCGGTGCAAAAGCATATTGGTGCTTCCTGTTTTTTTCAACTTCGCTGTTAGTGTACTATTGTGCCAAACTTATCTCAGACAAAAAAAGTTATCTCGTCGCAGTAATCTCAATGTTATTTTTTATTTCCCAGCCTCTTTTTGCACACTATGCCGGCTGTACATTCGCAGATATAACAATAATGTTTCTCTCAATGCTCGGCATGTTCATATATCTCGGAGTCCTTTGCGACGATTCAAAACATCGCAACTGGTTCATTTTTCTTCTTGGTATGATTTTTCTCTGGGCAGTAAAATCAAAAGAAACCGGAATTTGTCTGGCTCCTCTTTTCCTGTCACTTGGTCAGGACAGTTCCGGCTCCAGAAGCTTTAAAAGATTTATTACTGAAACAAAATTCGCAATCACAGGTATCCTCTCAGCTTACTTGATTCTAATGTTGTGTGATCTTGTATTCATGGGAGATTTTTTCTTTTCGTTGAGACCATCAAGCTGGAACGATGTATTGGGATTTAATTTTCGCGTACATCCTAAAGATAAACCAATGACCTCATGGTACAGTTACATTTCTTCTTTGGCATTATTCGGCCCATTTTTGCTGTATATAATAGCAGGCTGTAAACTTCCGGAAAAAGACCCGACAGGTAAAAAAGCTTTTGCATGGCTTGTGCCTTTGGTTGTATTATTTTTCCTAGGCTTCATAAGGGGCAGATGGCATATCGTTCCAAGATATATCGCACCGATCATTGCTGGTGTCTGCGTATGGGCCGGTCAGTTTTTTGAGTTCGACTTTAAAGACAAAAAGTTCTTTGAAAAATTAAACATATCAATCTCTAAAAAACTTATTGCAGTTGTCTTTGCGATCCTTGCTTTCATTGTATTATTAATAATTATGAGCAAAGTCCCACATTGCGTAAAAACTTTCCGTGTTAAAGATGAAGCAACATTTTATTCTGTTGCAATAATGCCTTTTGCCGTGACGTTATTATTAGCAGTATCGGCACTTTCTAAAAAAAGAGGCTTTACGGCCTGGTTCTTTACAATACTGGCATTTTTTATGTTAATTTATTTTCCACTAACCCAAGGCCTTAAATCACTAAAAAATGAAGATGTAAAAAACTCAAGTGAGTGGCGATATCAGCCTTATAAAAGCTTCGGTGATCAGTTGAGATTTGATAAAGATGTGAAAATACTCATCTCCAAAGATATATACAGTAAATCGTGGATGCTCGGCAGAGACGATAGATCGCACTGCTGGATGTTTAATATTTTCTTTAACAAGAAATTTGAATATGAACAGTTTATCGATGCTGAATTTAATGACATTACCGCTTTAGACTATACATTTGCGTTTTTAACCTTCGACGATTGGAATAAACTTAGCGAAAATAAACTTACTGCCCAATTGCAGCAAAAATACGAAATAAAAACTGATAAAAACATTGGTATTGTCTTTTTGAAAAAACGTTGAATCTTTAATTTTCCATGAAATACACGAAAGAATTATCCACAAAATACATAGGGCAAGTTGAACATGCTGCAATGGCCTATTCCACCAACGCGCAGATAAGAGCCGGCGCGGCTTCAGGTGGCGTTGTTACTGCGATTCTGATACATCTGCTCGAAACATCTCAGATAGATGCTGCTGTAGTTACCAGGATTAAATATGGTAAAAATATCGACTGCGAGGTCATCCTTGCAAAAACAAAAGAAGAAATTTTATCAGCCAGGACAAGTAAGTATATTGACGTCCCCGTAGCAAAAGAAGCGGCCAGACTAATCAAAGAATTTCCGGGGAAAGTAGCCGTTGTAACCCTGCCTTGCCATGCAACTGTACTGAAAAAATTAGCCCAAAGGGATCCTCAGTTAGCTGAAAAAATAAAATTTATAATTGCTTTGTTCTGCGGGCATAGCTCCCAAAGATACCTACTTGATGCTGTTCTCGAAAAAAAGGGAATCAACCAGGAGAAAATAGTGGATTTTGCCTTTAGACGGGGACACTGGAGAGGGCAAATGCAAGGCCAACTAAATGACGGAAGTGAATTCGCATTTCCGTTTACAGATTTTAGTGTTTATCATAACCTGAATTTCTTCTGCCTGGGAAGATGTCTGCGTTGCCATGACCATACCGGTTATGATGCAGATTTTTGCGCAGGTGATGTTTGGCTCAAAGAAATGAAAGATGATCCAATAAAAAACACGGCGATATTCGTCCGGAATCCAGAGGCATCTAAAGTTCTTGAGGAAATGGTTCAGCAGGAAAAACTCATATCGCGAGACATTGAAACTAAAACTATTTTCCGGGCACAGAAAAGATCTTTCATTTATCACTACAATGTCACAGCACGCTCCAGGGTTGGTAAATTATATGGCGTCAAAATTAAAGACACTGTTAAGACTAAAGTTCGCTGGAATGATTGGCTCGCTGCAAATATTATAATGATTAATTATAAACTATCACAAGGAGAAAAAACTCGTCGATGGATCATGAAAATTCCCAGATCTATCATTCAGATTTATTTCCTTTTTTTAAAGTTTCTTCAGAATTTCTGATAAGCCCTGAATAATTACTATGAAAAAAATAATTGCTATAACAGGTGGTTCAATATCTGGCAACAAAGGTGCAGAGGCTATGACAACTACGGTTATTCGTTCTCTGCGAAAAGAATTTCCCGATGCGGAATTTATCTTATTCACCCCATATAAAAAGGCTGATATTGCTTTATTAGATAAATACGAGGCTGTCACCCTGGCTGACAGCAGTCCTGTGGCATTGGTAATTAAGCACTTGCCCTTAACGCTGCTTGAAAGGCTTTTTAACCTGCCTTTCAGCTCGCTGTCCTCTGATACAAAGCTCCTTAAAAAGGCTGATATTCTGATTGATGTGGCTGGTATCAGTTTTTCCGATGGCAGAGAGATATACCTGCCATTTAATGTCCTGACAATCTGGCCTAAGCTGCTACTTCGAGGGAAAGTTGCAAAAGTCTCGCAGGCTTTAGGGCCTTTTAAAAATAGAATAAATAGAACACTCGCAAAATGGCTCATTCCAAGGTGTTGTTACCTCGCGGCAAGAGGTTCAGGCACAGTTGAAAATTTAAAATCTATAGGCCTGTCTGGTTTCGATTATTGCCCGGATATAACTTTCGCCATGAATAACACCGCTGAGATGAATGTTCTCAATGAAAAATTGGTGGCATATTTAAACTTTGGCGATACCAGCAAAAAAATAGTCGGCTTGTGTCCCAGTTCCGTTGTATACAAAGCATGTCAAAAACGGAATATTGATTATGTAAAAATAAACGCTGAATTTACAAACTATCTTATACAAAAAAACTATCGTGTACTATTTATTCCTCACAGCATAAGACCTGCAACAACGAAACTAAAAAACAATGATCTGCCAGTCATAAATAAAATCATTGCACTCACCGGCAGTAATAAGAATATAAGCGTTGTTAAAGACGAGCTAAATTCTATCCAACTAAGAAAATTAATAGGCCAATGTAACCTGTTCATAGGTTCGCGTTTCCATAGCATGATATCCTCCCTTTCAATGGCAGTACCGACCGCGGTTTGCGGCTGGGGACATAAATATTTTGAAATACTCGACCTGTTCGGTCTAAGGGATTATGCAATTGATTATCACCAGCTATCACTGGATGGTATGACAAAAATCTTTGAAAACCTCCAGGCAAACTCCAATAATATACACGAGAAAATAAACCTGGCTTTACCAAATGTTAATGCGGATGCAAATATTCAGATAGATGCCCTCATAAAACTGTTGAAGAACAATTCAACAATCAACGGAGCTGATCGAAAATGGTAAAATGGATTAAGAATATTCTGCTTTTGGTGATAGTCTTTTTCCTATTTTACTATTTAGCAAAGCATCGGGAACAATTAAAAGAATTACTGAGACTCAGACCAGCGGAATTGGCAATAATGTATACCATTACAGCTTTGATTGCTTTTGTAAGCGGTAAAGTTGTTCAACTTCTTGCAATACCGCTTAACATAACTACCCCCTTGTGGGAAATGTTTGATCTCGAAAATGCAGCAAGGCTTTTAAATTATGCGCCGATGAAATTTGGAACAATATTCCGCGCCAATTACCTGAAGCGGCATTTTGGCATGTCTTATGCTCATTTTGCAACATTCTTTCTTTATATGACAGTCTTAATGACATTTTCTGCGTCAATGATAGGTATTATTGCAATTCTGGCAGTTTATGGGATAGCATCTTATGAAAACAAAATTCTTTTTCTGATCTTCTTAGTTCTAACAATTGGCTCCTTTGCATTTCTCGTTTTTCCGCTGCCTGTTCCAAAATGGAAAGGCAGGTTTTTTGATTTACTCAGGAATTTTCTTGCCAGCAGATATCAGATTGCTTCTAATAAAAAAATAATAACAATTTCCGGATTACTGTTAACTTTCAATTTTATTCTCACCGCGGTTAGACTTGGAATAATATATAATAGCTTGGGACACCCATGTCATCCCGCAGGTTTTCTTGTATTAGGCGCAGTGGGGTACTCAATCCTTTTCGTAGGACTAACTCCAGGCGGACTTGGAATCAGAGAATTGGTTTTAGGAGCTGGTGCTGTCGTAATAGGATTACCACTGGAAGTAGGACTGCTCGCTGCAGTTATTGATCGTATGATCATTTTCAGCTATGCTTTTATTATTGGCGGAATATGCACAATTAAACTCTGGCGAAAATCTCCAAAAGACTTTACCAGAGAACAACAAGGGCTATAATTTTTCTTCCAATTTTAAATTATAAGCAACCTTGACCTAATGCTGTTTTATAGCACTAAGCTTTTTAATGTCTAAATTCATAAAAAGCAAATAATTTTACGCTACTGGTTCTTCTTTGGTTTTAATAACAGAAGAAGCAGCTTTGATCATTCCTGCGATATCCGAAAGGTCTGATGGAATAATCATCGAGTTATTCGTCTTGGCAAGTTTGCCGAATTCATTCAAATACTGCTCAGCTATCCGCAGGTTAACAGCATTAATGCCGCCTTTTTCATTGATAGCTGTTGCGATTTCTCTGATACCCTTAGCTGTTGCATTGGCAACCTTTTCAATTTCAACAGATCGCCCCTCAGCTTCGTTAATACGTTTTTGCTTTTCACCTTCGCTTCTGGCGATCATCTCCTGGCGGTCACCTTCAGCTCGGTTGATCTTTGCTTGCCTGTCGCCTTCAGATTCGGCAATAGTTGCTCTTTTTTCACGTTCAGCTCTCATCTGTTTTTCCATAGCGTCTTTAATGCTCTGAGGCGGCAGAATATTTTTTACCTCGTAACGCGTAACTTTAACACCCCACGGTTCAGATGCCTTATCAACTGCTGCAACAATAACACTATTAATGGTCTCACGTTCCTCAAACGTCTTATCAAGATCAAGCTTGCCCATCACACTTCTCATCGTCGTCTGGGCCAACTGAGTCGCGGCAAAGTGGTAACGATCGATTCCATATGATGCCCTTTTCGCATCAACAACCTGCATATACAATATCCCATCAACCTCAACAGCAATATTATCTCTGGTAATACAAGACTGAGACGGGACATCAATTGCCTGCTCTTTCAAAGTGTGTGTATATCGAACCTTATCAATAAACGGCAACAGAATATGAAAACCGGCTTCAAGCGTATCGGAATACTTACCAAGCCTTTCAACAATAATCGCGGTCTTCTGAGGCACGATCCGTATCGTCTTAAAAAACAGTATCAAAGCAAAAACTAATACTGCAATAAGTATAATTGTTAATGGGTTAACTTGCAGAGGAGTAGCAGTAAGTAAAATTGATTCCATTATGATTTCCTTTCCCTATAAAGATTTAACTTTTAATGTAATATTATCTTTTGCAATTATCTCAACAACATCCCCCTCAACTAAGTCTTCATCGGACTGTGCTTGCCAATCGGTTCCATGAAACTCAACCTTACCCACAACTGTCTTTGAAATTTTCTCTTTAACAATCGCCCTTTGTCCCAGGTATTCGTCGAGGTTCTCACTTCCGTTTTGTCTGTCAACCACATAACCAATAAACGTAGATTTAAGCCAATTTCGTAATACCAACAGCGACCCAACCGATACCACAATAAACATAAGCAGTTGTATATTAATACTTATTTCGGCAAAAAAGCAGACAATTCCTACAACACAGGCCCCGAACCCGAAGAAAAACACTATCAACCCCGGAAGAGCAAATTCCAGAACAAACAGTATTATCCCTACAAGGATCCACATTATTTCAGGTTTCAAAAAATCTTTAAGTATTTCCATATTATTCTCCCTGACTAAATCGTATAATTCAGTTAAATATTACACTGCAATTAAAATTTTTAAACCTTCTCATTTCATAAAGATCATTTTAAGTGATATCATGAGCAGTAAAATGCCAAAAGCTTTTTTTAACATAGCTGCATCAGTATGGACCGCAAACCTTGCTCCCAATAAGCCACCAATAAAAAATCCTAAAGCCACGAAAGCTGCAACCTTAAAATCGACATAGCCATTTTTAAAATAAGTCAAGGCCGCCAAAAAACCGATTGGAAGCACCATTAAAGCCAAGGCTGTCCCTTGCGCCAGATGCTGACTCATACCAAACATAAAAATTAAAGCAGGTATTATTATCACAGCTCCGCCGATTCCTAAAAACCCACTAAATATCCCTGCAACTAACCCCAATATGACACAAAGCACAATATCCATAGCTCCGCTCTTTCTTCTAAAAGAAATCAACCAAAAAGCTCTTTAAAATTGTCTTCTATCGATTCCTGTCTGCACAAAGTTTCGCCTATCAGCACAGCACAGGCACCAGCTTTCTTCACCCGCTCAACATCTTGACGAGTCTTGATCCCACTTTCTGCAATAAAGCTCTGCTCCTCATCGAGAAATCCGCTAAGCCTGCAGCAATGTCCCAAGTCAACTTCCATCGTTGTAAGGTTCCTGTTATTTATCCCGATGACGCTATAACCTGCCATCGGAAATCCCTCCATGCTGCGAATATCAATAAGCGACTCAACATCATGCACCTCAAGCAACACCGTTAGCGTAAGCTGCGAAGCAAGTATCATCATATCCATCAAATCAGCACTCTTCAATGCCTCAGCAATTAATAATACAGCATCGGCTCCTGCTGCTCTGGCTTCATATAACTGCCAGGTATCTATGATAAAATCTTTCCTCAATACCGGCACAGCAACAGCCTGCTTAACCGCGGTCAGATATTCCAGTTTACCCTGAAAATATTTTTCATCCGTCAAAACGCTTATGGCATCAGCTCCGCAATTTTCATAAATAGAAGCTATCTCGACCGCATTAAAGTTCGGACGTATAAGCCCAGCAGAAGGAGATGCTTTTTTCACCTCAGCAATAACATTTATGCCTCGAGAATTTCTTTTGGTCACCGCTTTATAAAAATTACGGCACTTACCCAAGGAAGCAACTTTTTCCTTAAGTTCCTCAATTGAGGTCTGTTTCTTTCTCGCCTGAACCTCAAGCCTCTTATCTTTTATAATATTATCTAAGATATTCGCCACGTTATATTATCCCGCAACCTGAACATAAACCATACGAAGCTGGCTCAATGCCTCCAACAATATTTTGCTCTCCTGCTCCACAAGATTGCCTTTAGTCTTCTCCTCAAGCACCTCCAGCATATCAATATTATATTTAGCAAGCCCAAGATCAGGCTCCATGCCTTCATGTCCTTCAACATTTAAAACACCCATAGCATAAAACGCCTGTGTCGTAAGCATACTCACCAAAGCAGCAAAATCACCTTTTGGAAAATTACCATGGTCATTCTCATGTGTTGTTTTTTCCACTTTTTCTTCTTTAACTAATTTTTCTTTCTCTTTCTTAGCTTCCTGTTTCCAGTCATCATCAATGATAATTTTTTTCTCATTATCTGCCATTTTGAACTCCTGTCTATTTGCGGTAATTTTTCATACTTCTATCAACATCACGTTTCTGCTGTTTTGCGACCAGATTCTGTCTTTTATCGAATTGTTTCTTACCCTTCGCCAGTGCAAGCTCGATTTTTGCCAGCCCCCTGCTGTTAAAATATATCTTCAAAGGTACAAGCGTGAACCCCCTCTGCTCAAGCTTGATCCGAATCTTCTTCAACTCAGCCCGGTGCAGCAAAAGTTTTCTTTTTCGCAAAGGCTCATGATTGGCATAGCTTGCTTTGTCGTACTGGTTAATACTGGCCCCCACAAGCCAACATTCGCCGCTATTATCAAACCTGGCATAAGAGCCGTTCAAATCCGCCAGCCCCGCCCGCAGTGATTTAACCTCTGTCCCTAAAAGCCCCATTCCAGCTTCAAACTTTTCTACAAGCTCAAAGTTGTGGTAAGCTTTTTTGTTGCTTATCCTTGCGTCATTATTATCATCTTTTTTCTTTTTTTCCGCCATAGCCAGTCATAATATCCGAAACTCACCAACTTTGCAATCATAACAAGCCTTTTATGCCAGCTATTTATGCACCTTTACCACCCAGGCAAAAACCACTATTTAAGAAACCGTATCGCTATTGGATACCGATAAGCCTTGCCCTCACTGGCCTTTACCGATGCAATAATAATGAAAATTATGTGCAGTACCATTAAAATCGGAATTATCAGGAAACCAATCCTAATCCTAATTATGCAAAGCAAACAGCTGGCGAAGAAATAGATCATAAATGATATCTGATAGTTAAGGATCTCTTTCACCTGTTCATTTATAAACTTATGCTCATCTTTTTTGAGCAACCAAACAACCAAAGGGCCAACAAAGCCAATCAGTCCTAACAAATGTGCCATTGTCACCATATTAACAACATCCTGGGACAAGGATTTTTCATTTGCTGCAAATTCGGCTTTTGCCTTTTCCAAAACTTCATCAAATTGCTTGTCATTTTCCAGTTGTGCCTGATCTTGAGGTTGTTGTGATTTTTCAACATTTTCATTATCTGTCATAATTCAACTCCCACTAAATAATATTATTAGCATAGTTTTTCTATCATAATCAATAGCCATTCGCAAGAAAAACCTATCCAACGACCGAAATAAATAATATACTAAACCTAAGGTAAATGGAGCATAATATGGACGTTTCTGCTAATATAAAAATGGCATTACTGCTGACAACCATCGCCGGTTCTGCAACGCTCATCGGTGCTGCAATTGCCTATTTCATCAAAGAACCACGCCTGAGCTACCTGACCTTTTCCCTCGGCTTCTCGGCAGGAGTGATGCTATATGTCTCGTTCATGGAACTGCTCACAGGTGCCATAAAAACATTAGGCCAACTAAAAGCGGTCATAGCTTTTTTTATTGGTATGTTTTTCATTGGAATAATTGACTTTTTCATCCCGGAATCAGAAAATCCAGACCATTTCAACAATCTGCAAGGGCCACACCAGGAAACAATGCTGGATAGTAAACTGCTCCGCGCATCAATGATGACCGCTTTAGCAATAGGGATACACAACTTCCCCGAAGGTCTTGCAACTTTTGGAGCGGCTATGACTAATATAAAACTTGGTGTTTTCATCACAATAGCAATAGCGATCCATAACGTTCCCGAAGGAATCTCTGTTTCTCTACCAATTTTCTACGCCACTGGAAACAAAAATAAAGCCTTCTTATTTTCCGCGATCTCAGGTATGTCAGAACCACTTGGCGCACTGGTCGGTTATGTTATCTTGAGGCCTTTTCTATCGCCTGGTTTATTGGCTGCACTGCTGGCATTTGTCGCAGGAATAATGGTCTATATCTCTGTAGATGAATTGTTGCCCATGGCTCACCGGTATGGCCACGGTCACACTGTCATCAAAGGTATTATCTCTGGAATGATTATAATGGCGGCAAGCTTAATAATACTCTGACCTACTCCACCATAAGCCTGTTATGTTCAACCTCAAACTTAACCTTATGCTTAACCTCTTCCTCTGCAAGTCGCATAAATACCTCACGTAATTCCAAATCGACTGTAGATATCATTGCCTGTATATATAATTGAAAAGAAGCATCCTCTTTTTGAATACCAATTATCAAAGCTTCTTTATAACTTAGATTAAAACCAGGTTCAACTTCAACGTCAATAGTAATATCTTCCTGTTTTTTCAGGGTTTTACCGAGTTTCATTATCTCAAGCTCTAAGCGTTGTCTGTGCTTAATCTCGTCATTTGCCATCTGTTGAAAAATATCACGCCCTGTTTTATCGGAAATCAGCTCTGCAGCAGCACAATAAAATCGATATGCTTCTATCTCCTTTTCAACTGCTATTTCAAGCACATTTGCAATTTTTTCAACATCAGTCATAGCAGGCACCTTTTATATAACAATATCAGTCAACTCATATTTCTATTATAACTGTTCCACACAGAACAAAAAACATAAAAAACAACAATTGTAATTATTAGCATTTATGCGTATAATGTTCCAAAATGATGCAACAGGAGAACATATGGAACCAAATTGGTTAATACTGGCAAAACAACTTCAGGCAATTTCACAAACGGGGCTGACCTATGCAACTGACCAGTACGATATCGAAAGATACCAGCAGATTCGAAATATTGCCGCTCAGATATTTGCAAAAAAATCGGATCTCAACAGCGATGCAATAGTAGAAATTTTCACCGCCCAGTCTGGCTATGCAACACCAAAGGTAGATACACGGGGGGTAGTTTTTCGTAACGATAAAATACTGCTCGTAAAGGAAACATCCGATGGTCTCTGGACCTTGCCTGGCGGTTGGGCTGACATCGGTATGTCACCATCAGAAAACGTAACCCGTGAAGTATTCGAAGAATCAGGCTTTGAAACTGTCGCAAAAAAAATACTCGCAATAATAGACCGCAGTAAACACCCGCATACACCACCTGCGCCTTTCCATATCTACAAAATTTTCTTCCTCTGCGAAATAACAGCAGGCCAACCAAAACCCAGCAATGAAACTTCCGAAGTAGACTTCTTTGCTGAAAACAATATTCCCCCACTATCGCTGACACGCATACTTCCAGAACAGATAAAAATGATGTTTGAATATCACCGTAATCCCGAAAAACAGCCATATTTTGATTAAAATTTATATAAAATTTTCAGACAAAAAAACAGAGCCAAGTCGCCTTGTCCAGACCACTTGGCTTTGCTAATACTCTAATTGTCCCAGATTAAACTTAAAAATCTGTATTTTTGATCATTTTTAAAACATTATTAATCAACATCAATTACACACTTACCTGCCTGTGACTGCAATGCGGCAGTAAAAAGCTTATGGCTCAAAGCAACTTCATCAGGCCTAACACAACCGGCAAACTTAGAAATCGCCTGTCCATGCTCCAGTTCATATAAAAATGCTGCCCACATCTGCAATATAGAATCCGAGAAACCGGCCTCAAATATCCCACCGGTAATAGAAGCATATGCCATCTGGTGCCCCATATCAATCACACGCCAGCCCTGTTCACCGCCGTCATATTCAAGCACCTCCAGAGTATTGACCTGTTTGCTCGACCACTTCGCAGACGCTTTCATTCCCAATATCTCAAGGTACCATGTATTAGTATGCCCAGGCGATATACGCTGTGTTTTAATGGTCATAGGAAATGCTGTCTCATTAATGCCATCAACAGCTTCACAAATCAGCGTAGCATTATCCCACGTCTGACAATCAGCCATACCACCCTTACCATCCGGTCTCTGCTTAACAAGATCGCTCAAGACAGCACGAACATTTTTTGGCTTATAGCCCGCTCTAAATGGCACATGACATGCATGCATTCCAAGATCACCCATACACCCATATTCGCCGTTATACTTCAACATTCGTTTCCAGTTAATGCCTTTAGTAATATCCAGGTCGCTTGAGTGCAAAAAACCGGAATTAACTTCGATGATCTGACCAAATGCCTTGGCCTCTATCATCTTGCCGATCCTCTGCATCGCAGGAAAAAAAATCGACTCAGAAGAACATCTCACGAATACATCAGGATGCTTTTCAATACAATCATTGATCTGCATATTAGCAACGATATCGATTCCAAAAGGCTTCTCGCCCAGCAGATGTTTGCCGGCTTCAATCGCTGCGCAATAAAACTCTGCATGCAGATTATGAGGCACCGCAATATACACAGCCTCCACCTCATCATTGGCTAAAAGCTCTTTATAATCACTGGTAACCATCTTGACTGAGCTGAAATTGTCGGTATACCACTGCATAACTTTTTCATTCGCGTCACAAACCGCAACAATCTGTGGTTTGACATCCATCTGCGGCAAATGGCACCATCTCGCTGCTGCAGATGCAAACTCACGCCCCATCAAACCGCAACCGATTATTCCAAACTTAACTGTTCTCATAATTATTCACTCTCTCAAACATTACGAATTTTACAGCAGTTCTTTTTCAGTCTCACCGATGGCCTCATCGATCATATCAAGGCCTTTCAAAAGAACTTCATCTTCCATAACAATAGGAGGACTCATTCTCAAAATATGTCCTGCTGGTATCCACGCCAGACCTTTTCTGAATGCTTTCTGGTAAACCATTGCACCAGCCTTATCGAAAGGCTCTTTTGTTGATTTATCTTTCACCAGCTCGATACCCATTAAACAACCCTTAGCACGAACATCACCAACGATAGGATGCATAGCTTTCATCTTTTCCATGCGCGCCAATGCCAGTTCACCAAGATGAGTAGAACGCTCAAGCAGATTCTCTTCTTCAATAGCTTCGATGCTTGCCAAAGCCGCCGCACACGCCATTGGGTTGCCACCATAACTGCTCGATGCTGATATTGACTCGAAAGATTCCTTATAAGCCTCACGAACCGCAACACATGTCACAGGGAAACCATTACCAAAACCCTTACCAATAGTGACAATATCAGGCACAACATCCCAATGCTCCATACAAAGCCATTTACCTGTCCTGCCCCAGCTCGTCAAAACCTCATCAATCATCAAAAGTATTTTCTTTTCATCACAATACTTGCGAAGTTTTGGGAAAAAATCATCAGGGGGCATAACTGAACCGCCCCACCCCTGTATAGGCTCAAGTACAAAGCCAGCAACATTACCAACGGTTCCCTTGTAAAGATACTCATCAAAAAATTCGATATACTTTTCAGTATCAACTGACCCATCATCACGCACAAACATAGGACGATAAGTGTTCGGTCTGGGCACCATGTGCATCCCCGGTGCCCTGCATGGCCCATAAACAAATGAACGAATCTGCCCCAGCGATACTCCGCCGTAAGTCTTACCATGGTAATCATTAAAACATGATATCATCTCATGCTTACCTGTAGCTGCACGCAAAACACGCTGACCTGCTTCAACCGCTGTCGTCCCTGAATCATAAAATTGAAATCCACTCAGGTCACCCGGCAAAATATCCGCCAGCTTCTCAACAAGGCGAGTCTTTATTTCTGTGGTAAAATCATGACAGTTCATTAACTTGCCTGCTGCTTTTTGAACTGCTTGTGTAACCTTAGGATGACAGTGTCCCAGCGTAGTAACATATATACCCGAAGAAAAATCTATATACCTGTTGCCATCAGCATCAATAAGCTCACAACCAAAGCCGCTCTCGAACGCAACCGGAAACAGCTTAACCTGTCCACTAAGCCCTTTAAAATATTTAGTACATCTGCTGTGCAGCCCCTGTGACTTGGGTCCTGGAACAGTAGCAGTCTTAATATTAGGAACGCGATTAAGATCAAGATGCGCCCACGCCGGCGCTGATGGGATATTTTTCTTTGACATTTCTTTTACTCCAAATTTATTTTTAATAGTACTATTTTAATTTTTAAACGAATTTGCCCGAAAGCAAAACAGTCAATCCGACAATAATAATCGCAAAGATCGACCACCATAGAACAACGCTGTTGTACCAGCGATCACCAAGCCCCTCTAAAATATTAATCTTATGCCAATTAACCGTCAGATCATCATTCACCTGTTCAGGCTTCGGCGGTGCAGTCATCAAACTAACCCCAATACAGACAATCGAACAAAAGGCCCAGTTAATAATCGACTGATTTGAATAAGGCTCTAACCAGACCATGTGCTCAGGTACAACCTGAACATAAACCTTCATTAATATACCAAACAAAAATCCCGCGAAAACCGCACATGTCGCACCAACCCCGTTGATTCGCTTGAACAATACCCCCCACAAAAATACTGCGGCAAAAGGCGGGGCAAAAAACGCGTACAAACTCTGAATGTAAACAAACAGACCATCGCCGAACTTTTCAATATACCTGCCCAGAACAATCGCAATTATTAAAACCACAAGCGTTGTCACACGACCAGTTAAAACAAGATTCTTTTCCGATGCCGTCTTATTAAGCATGCGTTTATAAATATCAAAAGTAAATAGCGTTGCAGTAGAATTCAGTACCGCCTGCACCGTCGATTGTATCGCACCAAATAACGCTGCTAAAAATACACCCCTTAGCCCAATAGGCAAAAGCGTTTGCAGCATATGCACATACCCCTTATCCGCTTCCGGCCTGATAGCATTCCATTCCAGCTTCATAACCTCGGGATACTTTGCAAAAAGTATCAATCCTGGCATAACAACTATAGCCGGCAGCAGAATTTTGAGATAACCGGCAAAAACTATTCCCATTCTCGCGTGGTAGGCATTCTTTGCACCCAATACACGCTGAATCATGAACTGGTTGATAACGTTGTACCAGATACTGACAGATAAAAATCCAAAAATCAAACAAGGCCAAGGAACCACCTCATGCGTCATGGGCTGAATCACAGAAAGCCGATTATACTCGCTGACCTTTGCAATATTATAAGCGTTCTGCTCGACAACCTCCTTCCAGACACCCGTCTTTGCCTGGTTACACTGGATCATTACCTTGATTCCATCAATAAATCCACCATTCTCACCGGCCAGCATATAAATCCCAAGCACTGTCACCATCAATCCTCCAGCCACCATTACAATTACAGTTACAAGATCGATCCATGCCGCAGATTTCAACCCTCCATAAAGTGCCCACCCACCAGCTGCAATTCCCAAAACAATAATCGCAAACCACATGTTCCAACCAAAAAGTTTTTGCAGTGCAATTCCGCCGCCATAAAGAACCGCTGCCAAAAACGCAACAATGTTGCACAAGATGGAAACGATCGCAAAAAATTGTCTCAATGTGGAGTTAAATCGTTTCTCCATAAACTCTGGGGTAGTAAAAACCTTTGCTGCAAGAAGAAAAGGAATAAAAAACCATATCAGAACCGAGAACGACATAACATTGGCCCATTCCGACATTGAAACACAAATGCCGTAAACAAAAGCTGCCCCAATCATCCCGATAAAATGTTCCGTGCTAATATTAGAGGCAATAAACGATGCCCCCACCACATACCAAGGCAGCGTCCTGCCAGCAAGAAAATAGTCTTCTGATTTTACCTTCTTAACTCTGCCAACCCACCAGCCCACAAGGCAAAGCACAGCAAAATAGCCTATAAAAGCAAAGTAATCCCAGAAGTCTAATGAAAACGTACTCAAATCGCCCATAATAAATTTCCTATCAAATCATTATTTTAAAGATCAAAACGAAATTTCTTTGTCGGCCCAGCCGAGCGTACCAACTCTGCTGCATTATTAAAAAATACATCTTCAATATCACTTGCCCCAAGCTTGCAGACTTTCGCCGCCATGCGAAAAGCATTAATCTCTTCATACATAAAGAACGTCAACTCCTCTGCCTCGGAGCCGTCAACCTCTGCCATATTCTTATCACCGCTGACATCACCATAAAGCCCCTTAGGCACAACATTGACATATATCCCGCCTCGAGTGATACGTTTCATACGCATTCTGAGTATCGGCATGTCACTGCCAAAAAATATCCGCCCAGGCCCAACTGCTTTTATCAGCTGTTCAAAAACCCAGCTATTAGTGTTCGCTGAAAAATCATAAAGCAGTCTGTCACAGCTTTTCAGAACTTCAAAAGCATCCCCCACATCACCATCACAATAAGCCCTTCCTACGTGAGCAATTACCAATTTCAAATTCGGATATTCGTCATGTATCTGTTTGATTTGTGCAAGATTAACCGGATCTTTTAACCTGTCCTTTCGCGGAATATGCAGCATGACAATAAGACCAAGCTTGTCGATAACTTCAAGATGATGCCTCGGCAAAAAATCAAATACCGTAATATCATTCGCTGCTATCTTCGGATCAGACAGACTCAGATAAACCTTAATTCCAAGAAAACCACCTGCCTTGATTTTCTTCTCAAGCTCATCACTGCTCCACCAGGGGCATGCAAAAAGCAGTGTCGGCACTGCCCATTTATCGCCGGATTGCTGTATATATTCATTAGCATCATCAATTCTGTCACCACGTTCCAGGCTCGAAAATATCACGGGCGTAACCTGTTTAGATGGAAACATCAATTCATAAGTCTCCATCAGGTCCTCAATCGAATTATCCTCAGCAATCAAATTAACCCATGTAACTGTCCGCAGTTTATCTTCCCTGTTTTTCTTCTTGAACTCATCGAGCCAGACATGAGTATGAAGATCGATTATCTTATCAGGCAGAAAATCAATTATCCTGTCTTTATAAAACTTTCTGTCAACCTCTTTGATCTCAAAAAGCATTACACATACTCCAAATCAACATCGTCAAGACAAATAAAACACTATTCCAGGTTATACTTCTTCGCAGCATCAGCGGGTTTCAATCCATTATTGATCACATCATTTAAAGCCGAAGTTAAAACTACAGGCCGCTCAGCCATGAAAATATTCCTCCCGAAAATAATCCCGCTGGCACCCTGCTGAATTGAATTATAAGCCTTTTCCAAAACTGCAAGATCGGTATTCAATTTCTCCGCACCAATTGTAAATACTGGCACAGGAGTATTTTCGATTACTTCATGAAACTTATCGCCTGTGAAAAATGTCTTAATAAAATCAGCACCCAACTCTGCCATAATCCTCGATATTCTCTTTACCTTGTCATGAACCTGCTGGGCTGTTCTCTCTTGATGCTCTACGACATAACATTCACCAATAAGAGGAATGCCGAGCTTTTCTTTCTGGCGAACAACCTCAGAAAATATCTCAACATTCTTAACTTCCATAGCCCTGTTATTTTCCTCTTCCAGAAACAACGAACAGATAATAGCCTGAGCACCAGCTTCAACTGCTTCTTCAACATTTGTGCAGATTGTTGTAAAACCCTCCCTGTAATTAAGAGGATAATAAAAGGAAGAAGACCAGTTAATACGAACTACAGGCGTTGGCGAGTCAGTTTTAGCAAACATGTCCCAGTTACGCTTTAACATGAACCTGGGAACCAAAAGAGCATCGGTAGACATGCAGTTTTCGATAGCTTTGCGTGCATCCTCTATTCCCGGTTGTACACCATACTCGACAACATGATCCAATGCTGAAATAACAATATTTTTCTTACCTCTGAAAAGCTTTTCAATCTTAATATTTTTACCAGACATAATATTCCTTTTTAACTATCAGCTTTAAAACCGTTTTATCTATAAATTACCCCAAAATCTGCATGATGAAACAATTCATCCCATGCCGTCAATGCTCACAATTGAACGATATTAACTTTCACCTTCTTCCTTAACTTTTGTAAAGTCTTCTGATTAATACCATCGTCGGTAATTATCATGTCGTAATCATGAGGACTCAAAACCTTAACCATCGACTCTCTGCCCATCTTGGAACTATCCGAAACAACAATAACCTTCGATGAATTCTTTGCCATTCGCCTCGACAAACTCGATACTTCAAGATTATCAGTGAATGTATCAGCATCACAATCAACCCCATCTGCACCAATAAACGCAATGTCAGCCCGAAACTTTTCAATGTTGTCCTCTGTCAAAGGCCCATGCATATCAGGAGAACCGCTTCGCAAATATCCACCAAGAAAAACAACCTGGATATCTTCTTCAAACTGAAGCTCTGAAACTATCGCTAACGAAGTAGTAATTATCGTAATATTCTTTTTTCCCTTTAGACCACGGGCAATCTCAAGGGTCGTAGTTCCAGTATCAAGCATAATACTATCACCGTCTTTAACTTCTTTGCTCGCAGCAATTGCAATAGCCTTTTTGCTTTGGTGATGCATGTTCTGCTGACCCCGGAAAGCAAATTCAAAAGTAAGACGCTTAGCCATCGTCGCCCCGCCATGTGTCTTGATAATCTCATTCTGGCTTTCAAGAAAATCAAAATCACGATGAATAGTCATTATAGTTACACCAAACTCAACAGCAAGTTTCTCAATCGAAACCTCCTGCTGCTTTGAAAGCTCATCGCGAATCTTTTCAAGCCTTTGGTCCCTGCTCATTTTCCCTTTAATCATTGCCATAAAACAAACCCTATAAGGCTATATAGTTCCAACCTGCAAGAATAGCAACCTTATCAATTACATCTTCAACATCACCTGCAACTAAAACCAGATGGTGACTGCCACCGTTATAGGCATAGCCGTCAAGAACTTCCCTAACATCGGGATTATCAGGCTTAAATATCGCCCTTGGGCCCGTGTATTTTGGCATACTATCTTCGGTTATCTGACCAGCTACTGTTATCAGTTGACCTGTACCATGACCATCGCAATTTAGATTTATCAACATCGCTGGACCAGGGGTAAACTCAAAATCAACTATTCCAAATTCAGCCTTACCACGATCATTGAATTCACTCCGTAATATTCTCGCTTTGCTCCTGCCCTGCAAAGGATTGCCCTCACCCCAATGATGAAGCAGCAGACTGTTGTTTTTGTAATCTACGGAAAACATTTCACTGAAACCTGCTAATGGGAAACACTGGCTCATAGCATAAACAAAACTCGCTGTCACCCAGTCACCCTCTGCTGCATAGCCCTTACCTTCAGCCATTAGTCTTGACGCTGCAATGTGAAGTCCGTCAGCAATTTTACTATCATTGCAATACTCTAGAAAATTAATCCCACAGGCCTTGGAGTTATACTTATCCATTATCGCTCTTACCGCTATTTCACCAGCCGCTGATTTTTTCAATAGCTCATCACTGACATTTTTTGCTATTTCGAATTCTCTTTTATAATCACCCACCAATTTTTCAATCTGACCAGCGTCGGCATGCTCTCTCTCTGACACAAAATCAGATGATGAAATCTCTGTAAATTTAACGCCACATTGAGATACAAAATCATATCCGCCTATCTGCAAATCAAGCATATCCTCAAAATGTCCGCCAAACTGAACCGGATTTGACCTTCTAAACCCAGATACACCTCTCGCCGCCATTGCCCACTGCTCTAACTGGTTCTTAAAATCAGCCTGCTGGTAATGACCGTGAAGCAAACCAAAATACCTGCCTCTCTTACTCAAAACATTAGAAAGATCCTGAATACCGTGAACACCATGATTAAGCTTGACGAAATCATCTTTAAATTCCTCAGCAACTATTTCGTAAACACTCTGTATAGGCCATAGCACAACAGGAATATCACAATCAATCAAAGCCGGTGCAATAACCCCACTGGCACAGTAAGGGCCAAGAACAACCAAAAGCATATCGACGTCTTTTTCACTTAATTTTTTCACCTGCGTCGAGAACTGTTTTTTTGTGCTGCATATATCAGCCAAGTCAAATTCAATAATATCACTGCCAATAGTATCAATTGCGGTGTTAATGAGTCCAAGATATTCACCCATTACCGAATCACCCCAAAGACGATTATACAAATCAGCTAATCCAGGTAATATGCCAACTCGAATTTTTTGCGTTTTCTCTTTCATAGTGTTATCTCGCAATCCTTTTATTCTAATCAAAAAGCTCTTTTTGAAATTTTTCGTACCATAAATTATATTCACCCGCTCTTCGTGGCTTGTAAACAACAATCTTTGCAATATTGCAAAGCTCCCATGCTGTGCCGCAACCGCAAGCCTTTGCCGCAGCAATCGCAGCTCCATAAGCCGTCAACTCATCGGCCATCACAACTTTAACCTCAACCCCGCAAATATCTGCAATCAATGCAGGCCAGACTTTGCTGCACCCAGCCCCGCCTGTCATGATTATTTCTTCAAGACCATTAAGCAAGCCGGCGATCTCTAATTTATGCCTTACCAGCGACGAACTCCAAACCATGTAGTTGCTCACCGCCTGCAAAGGCTCAACATCACAGGCTGATATATTGTCAAGATCGAAACTTAAACTCCCAGTCGGAATCTGCATGCTCATCAACGCTTCATCAAAACCGCTAAGCTTGTCATAATCCAGGTCAA
>CAZBKA010000027.1:0-26530 GCA_964492365.1 uncultured Pirellulales bacterium
ACGCCGCACCATCTTTTGTTGACGGAACAACATTGTGTTGATTATGACACTAATTATAAGGTTAATCCTCCTTTGCGTGGTGTAAAGGATGCTGAGGCTTTGAAGCAGGCGATTGCGGATGGTCTTGTTGATGTTTTGGCGACTGATCATGCGCCTCATTTGCAGAGTGAAAAGGAGCTGGAATTTCTAGCAGCACCATTTGGAATCGCAAGTCTTGAATGTGCATTGAGTCTTTATATTAAAGCACTCATTGAGCCTGGAATTGTGGGCTGGAGTGAGTTGATACGAATGATGAGCAGTAATCCTGGAAGAATTATCGGGGTTGACAAGGGGACGCTCAGTAAAGGCAAGCAGGGTGATGTTACCATCATAGATCCTGATTTTGAATATGTTATAGATGTAAACAAGTTCCGCTCCAAGAGTAGAAACTGTCCTTACCACGGCTGGTCCGTGAAGGGAAAAGTTGAGAAAACTATTGTTGGCGGTGAGATCAGGTATTCGGCGGATCAGTAGTATGCCGATAATCGTCGATGGTTACAATTTGTTGTGGGCGGTTCAAAAACTTCAGAGTGATGCATCTGTCGACGATGTTAGTCTTTGTAAAATTATCGGTGAATATTTAAGGCTTATAGGTGATAATGGCGAGATAGTATTTGATGGGGTAGGTCCGCCTGATAAGAGTTGTTTTTATAATACCAATAATATGGAAATATTCTTTGTTGGTGTCGGGACGGATGCTGATACAGTGATCGAAGATAAAATAGTTGTTAACAGTGCACCGAAGAGGCTCACTGTTGTCAGCAGTGACAAGAGGATTATTATAGCGGCACGAAGAAGGAAGGCTATTTCAATCAAGTCTGAATTGTTCTGGAGCCAGGTTTGCAAGCAATTGAATAGAAAAAAGGGTATCGTTGAGCCTCCAGCCAAAAGAGGTGGTTTGAGTGAAACCGAGACAGACAGATGGTTAGATGAGTTTGGTTTTTGATGAATTCGGGGATTTGTTCATAAAAACCAGAGTTTCAGATTCGTTTTATCTGGAGATTTTGTGGAGAAGCGTAACATTATAGTCGGGGTTTTTTCTTATTTTAATATGAGAAGAGTTTTCGTACTACTTTTTTGTTTTGTTATTTTGCCGCAGTGCGTTTCAGCTAAAATCAAACGAGATCCGATCCGCGGAGTGTTGGTTTTGGATTCATATCATAAGGGGTATTACTGGTCTGATGGCATCCTTGATTCGATAGATGCCGAGTTTAAAAAGTCGGGTGTTGATGCGGATCTTGTTGTTGAATACATGGATATGAAGTATAATGATCCTGAGGACGTATATCCTGTTTTGTTTCAGCTTTACAGGTTGAAATTTGCCGATGTTAAATTTGATGCTATTATTTCGGTTGACAACGATTCTTTGGATTTTCTTTTGCAGTATCGCGATGAACTTTTTAAAGATGTTCCTATAGTGTTTTGCGGTATCAATGCCTTTGAAGATTCAATGATAGCAGGTCAGAAGCAAATCACAGGGGTTACAGAAAATCTTGATATTCCACAGAATCTTGACATGATTATGAAGCTTTATCCTGAAGTTAAAGATGTTGTGGTCATATGTGAAAAGACGAATGATGTTGCATATGATGAAATAGTTTCAGCATTTCCGCGGTATCAGGACAGGTTGAATTTTAAGGTACTAAGAGATTTAACTTTTGAGGAATTAGGCAAGAGATTACGTTTGATTGGAGATGAATCTGTTGTACTTTTTGCGGGATTTTCTACGGATGCTGCCAACAAATATATACCTATTGAGAAAAGCTACCAAATAATAACGGATAATACAAATCGACCGATATTTTGTTTGTGGCGGTCAATGGTTGATTACGGTTTTCTGGGCGGTATTGCTTGTGATTCGAGTTTGCAAGGTGAGTTTGCTGCCAAGAAAACGCTGGAGATATTGTCAGGTAAATCGGCGGATGAGATAGCAATAGCCAGGGAAGGTTTTAATAAGCCTATATTTGATTACAAAGTTGTGAAGCATTTTAAAATACCACTTTCTAAATTACCTGCGGGTAGTTTTCTGTTAAATGAACCTAAGTCTTTTTATTATCTTTATAGGCCTTATATATGGTTAGTATTGGTAGTTTTTGTAATTTTATCCATCTCAATTTTTTTACTTTTGTTCAACGTGTTCAGGCGGGTGTCGGCAGAGAAAGCATTGCGGGAAAGTCAGCGTTGTTTGCGTGCGATTCTGGACAGTTCAAGTGATGTGGCCTGGTTAAAGGATGAACATGGGCGATTTATAGCAGTTAATGAGACTTATGCTCATCTTTGCGGTTATGGTGTTGATGAACTTGTCGGCAAGAAGGATGATGATTTTTGGCCTGCGGATCTGGCGGCAAAGTATGTTGCGGATGACAGAAAGATGATTGAGACAGGGGAGGGTTTGAGGGTTGAAGAAGTTGTTCAGCTTAAAAACGGTACAGTTTTGTGGATAGAGAGTATCAAAAATCCTATTTTTGATGAAAAAGGTAAAGCCATAGGTACCAGTGGTATTGGTCGAGATATGACCGCACATAAGGAGGTAGAAGATGCTTTGGCGGCAGAGCGAAATCTATTAAGAACCTTAATTGATAATCTTCCCAACTACATATATATCAAAGACAGGCAGAGCAGATTCACACTTTGTAATGAAGCCAATTATCATATGTTAGGTTTTAAATCTGAGGATGATATTACAGGTAAGACAGACTTTTCATTCTTTTCTGAAGAATTGGCTAAGCAGTGGTTTGCAGAAGAGCAGGAAATAATGCGAACAGGTAAGGCTTTGATAGCAAGGCAAGAGTCTTTAGTGCGTTGGGGCGAACGGACATGGTCCTCGATTACAAAGGTTCCGCTGAAGGATGACAATGGTAATATTACGGGGCTTGTAGGTATTACTACTGATATTACCCATTTAAAAAACATTGAGCATGATTTACAGATAGCAAGGGAAGAACTTGAAAAGCGTGTTTTAGAGCGAACCTCTCAGCTTGCTGAGGTAAATGAAAGCCTGCTTAATGAGATTGAAATTCGAAAGAAAGCAGAAGAAATGCTTTTGTCTTCGCAATCACGGTTGAGGTCGCTTGCTTCTGAATTGTCTCTTGCGGAGGAGCGATTGCGTCATAAGATAGCAACTGATGTTCATGATAATATCGGGCAGAATCTTGCGATGTCGAAAATCAGACTTGAAGAATTGCGTAAGAATTTAGGGGTTGGTGAGCTTTCAGAAAAGGTAAGGGAATTACTTGAGTTAATTTCACAAACTATTTCTGTTACAAGGTCATTAACATTTGATATAAGTCCCCCTGTTTTATATGAGCTTGGTTTCGAACCGGCGATGGAGTGGCTGGTTCGTAATGCCCGTAAAAGTCACGGTTTTGATGCTGAATTTGAAAGTGACGGGAAAGATAAGCCTATAGATAACAATATTCGTGTTTTGCTGTTTCAGGCTGTTAGAGAGCTTCTGGTTAATGTAGCTAAACATGCCAAAGCCTCAATGGTTACAGTTATATCAACAAGAGAAGATAATCACATAAAAGTAAGAGTCATTGATGATGGAATTGGTTTTGATTTTGAGCGAGTGCGTCGCAAGGCTGATGATTTCATAGGATTCGGACTTTTCAGTATTCGTGAAAGACTGGGTTTTGTGGGCGGTTCCATTGAAATAGATTCAAAAAAAGGTGAGGGTACTAAGGTGATTTTGAGGGCACCTCTTATTATATAAAAAGGTTTAAAGGAAAAACAATGACTATCAGGATACTATTAGCAGATGATCATAAGATAACCAGAGAGGGACTTGGTTCCCTAATTAATAAACAATCAGATATGGAAGTTGTGGCAGAGGCGGAGAACGGCAGAGGAGCTGTTGTGCTTGCAAAGGAACTGAAGCCTGATGTTATTATTATGGATGTGAGTATGCCTGGTCTTAATGGTATTGAAGCTACAAAACAGATACTTTCTGAATCTGGAAATGTTAAGGTTATTGCATTGTCCATGCATTCGGATAATCTTTTTGTTTCAGAGATGCTCAAAAGCGGGGCTAGTGGATATATGTTGAAAGATTGCGCGTTTGAGGAACTTGACCGGGCAATCAGGGAGGTTGTTGGCGGTCATACTTATCTGAGTCCGACTATATCAGGGGTTGTTGTTGAGGATTATGTACGCAAATTAAACAAATCTGAGGCGGAAGAATCAAATCTACTTAGTGATCGCGAAAGAGAGGTGCTTCAGCTTTTAGCGGAGGGGCAATCTACCAAGCAGATAGGTTTGAAATTGTTTATAAGTGCAAAGACGGTTGAAACGCACAGACGCCAGATAATGAATAAGCTTGATATGTATACAGTTGCTGAATTGACAAAATATGCGATACGTAACGGGCTGACTTCGCTTGATATTTAAAGGTTTAATTTTTATAGCTAATTTTATACTTAAACAGCCAATTGTTTGACGGATATAGCTGGCGGTTTGTTTTAAGTTGATTTTTTTTCAAAAAACAGAACAATTTCCCATGGTAGACTTATTTAGAAGTTGTTGGATAATATTGTTGAGACAAATAAAGCATAGGGGTTATGACATGGTAATAAAGAATTCATTGCTATCAAAGGTTTCGTATTGCTTCATATTTTTTATTCTTTTTGGCTGTATCAGCAACGCGTTTGCAGCCGGTGATATCTGGAAAACCATTGTAATTTCAGAGCAAAGTCAGGCAGAGGTGTTTGCTACGCGAGATTTGCAAAGGTATATCGGGCAAGTGACGGGGGTTGTGCCGGAGGTTGTTGAAGCTAAGGAATGGTTAAAAAAGCCTATGCCAGCAATTTTAATCGGCAACGTTGTGTTTAAGGAAATTACACCTGAAATTTCCAACCAAACAGGAGAGCAGGGATATTTTATTGAGCAGGGAAATTATAATGATGTTGAGGTTATAAAGGCATTTGGGGCAACTGCTATTGGAAACGTAAATGCTGTTTATGGTTTGCTGAGAGAGGTTGGGTTTGGTTTTTATCTTGGCGGTGAATCACTGCCGGTGGCTTTGCCGGAAAGACTTGGTTTTGCTTCGGTTGTTCGTAATCCCGTTTTTAAGGTCAGGGGGTCTCTTCCTTGGTATAATTTTTTCAACAGTCCGACGGCATGGGATGCAGTTGATCACAGGACTTTTGTGGATCAATTGATTCGCTGTGGTGCTAATGCGGTGACCTTTCACAGTTATAATTGTGAGCCTTTTGCGGCATATGAGAAAGATGGGAAAATGCAGTTAGGCAAGCGACTTCGCAGCAGCAAAAATGAGGATCGCTGGGGTGTTAATAAGATTGCAGTTGATGAATTTGGTTTTGGTACAGATAAACTTTTCACAGGTGAGGGTTTTGGCGCAGCCAGTTCTTTGATGGATATTGATGATGACGCAGCGATAAAGCTTGAGCAGGATATATTGCGGGATGCTCTGGATTATGCGAAGAAGCGAGGTCTTTATACCAGTTTAGGTTTTGAGATATATGGAGATCCGACGGATCCGAATGTTCGTGATGAGTTTTTGAAAAGATTTAATTATGTTCTGAATCAGTACCCGAGTCTGGATTATATATCTTTGTGGCAGAGGGAAGGGCATGGAACAATGGGGTTTCCGAATACATGGGCGCATATTAAGGATGACAGCTTTTTGAAAACCTATGCTATTGCGAGAAGAGATATTTTTAAAAGAGCAGTTGAGGAAGCTAAGGGACATAAGGACATGTTTCTTGATAATGAGGCTGGTAAATTTGCAAGGGCTACTGAGGGAGCCAGGCTTGAGCAGTTTGGTATGCTGGCTTATAATCAGCTTCTAAAGAGAATTGATGGACCAGAGTTGATGATGGCAGGCTGGGGTGGTGACGGGCATTTGATGATGGGTGCGTATTACCATGGGTTGGATAAGCTACTGCCTAAAGATGTTATTTTTTCTGCTTTGACTTATGAGAAGTCTTACGACGATCTGGATGCTGACAGGCATCGCTGGCCTGTGCCTTGGCTTGAGTGTGATGGTGACATGTGGCATCCTCAGTCCGTTACGAGTTGGCTTCAGGGGACGATGAAGGATATTAAAAAGGGCGGCAGTGACGGCTATTTGACGATTCACTGGCGAACAAGAGAAATCGAGGAAAGTTTTTCTGCGTCGGTTGAGCAGTCCTGGAGACCAGAGCTTACTTATGAGCAGTTTTATGATGAACTGGCGGAGAAATATTACGGCAAGGCGATAGCGAAAGAGATGGGTGTGCTTCATCGTGAAATGGATGTGATGGGGTATAGGATGGTAGGAGGCAGGGGACAGAATGAATGCGCTGAATTTACCTGGGGGCCTGGTATTCCTGAAAAGGTTGAGCAGGTTAAAGGCTTTAGAAACAGGGCATCTGCTTTGATGAGTAAGGCTGGGAAAGGTAAGGAAAGATTGCAATGGCTCATCAACAGACTTGACTGGATATTGAGCTATTACCAGGCGGAGTTGACGGCTGTTGATGCGCAGGGGCTTTTGGTTGAAGCTGGTAAGAGTGATGATGTGAATCAGAAAAAGGAGCTGGCTGGTAAAGCTAAAACTCTGCTTGAAAATTCCACACTTGCACGGGCGATGAGAGCATATGCCAAGAGGGTTTCTACTCGCGGTGAATATGGAGTTTTGGCTACTATTAATACCAAGGCGTATTATGATTGGCGGAAGATGTATAAGCAGGCTTTGGATATTTTGGGGATGCAGGGAAAAGATGTGCCTGCGGAGAAATGGGATGTCGAGGCTGACATTATTTTGCCGAGGTTTGTCGGTTCAGTTGAGCAAGGCAGTGACATTGAGCTTCGGCCAATAATTTTTGGCGGCGGTGATGCGTGGATGCACTATCGTATCATTGGTGCGAAAAATTGGCAAAGCGTTAAACTTGCGGATGTTCAGGGATGGGTTAAGAAGGCGATTGTGCCAGCGGGCAAAGTAAAGGGGACTGCAATTGAATTTGGTTTTTCGTTCAGTGGCGACAGCGGAGCGGAGATGGCTTATGGGCCTGTTTGTGTGACAGTTATGCCAGCGGCAGAGGTGAATACTAAAGCAGATCCGGTTATTGAGTATTATGATGAGACAGGCAAGATTGAATTGAAGGTACAACAGGGTGTGGCGGTGCCGGTCGAATTGAGCTGGGAAAGTGTAAAAGGTGCGGATTATTACAGAATTTATCGCAATGGTGAAATTATAGTTGAGACAGCAGTTAATTATTGTCCGGATATTCCTGATGAATTAAAATTGACGTATTATGTTCAGGCTATTTGTGGTGGTGACGTTATTGGTGAATCTGAAAAAATAGATTTTGAAATTCAGGAACGAAGCATCAAAGAGAATGTTGCATTTGAGCTTTATCCTAACAGTGATGGTGTTTTGATCGCGTGGGACAAAAATGCCAGTTTTGATATAAGGTCTTACAGAATTTATAAAACAGGCGGTAATTCCAAGCGTGAATTGATCGCAACGGTTAATCCTGATAAGCAGAAAGAGCATTTGTTCTTTGATAAGCCAGATACAGGGAGCTGGAAATACGAAGTTGTTGGCGTCAATGCTTTCGGTAATGAAGGTCCTGGTGTGCAAAAGGCTGTTGAGTTCCCTGTTGAGGCAAAAGATGCTGCTGTAGTTGAATTGCCTTTAATTTGTAAGCCTGACGGGGCTGTTGTTGTCGGTTCGGTTGATTTTGGTAATGACGGTGCCAAGGTTGGCGTTGGTTATATTGAGGTTGACAATAGTAAGAACTTGTCACTTGGGCGGTGTAAGACAATAAGCTTTGAATTTAAGGCTGATAGTATAGAAGGAATGCCGGTGGTTCTTTGTAATGGCCGGTGGCGAAGTGACGGTTGGTTTTTTCAGATACTTGGTGACACATTGTGGTTTAAGGCGCCGGTTGATGATATTGGAATCAGGGGCATTGAGGCAGGCAAGTGGTATTATGTTAAGATGGTTTTTGATGGGTTGAATGTCAGGCTTTGTGTTAATGACAAATGGGTAGGGCCTGTGGTAATCAGCCCGGTAGGTTCAGACAGAAAACTGATTATTGGTCAGTATGATGATAAAAATGAGACGTTTAATTTTAAAGGGTGCATCAGGAATATTAAGATTTATGACGATGCATTGATTGAAGATGTGAAAACTGGTGGATCTGATAATCCTCTGATCGTGGTGCCGATAACTACGCATTGATATTTTTGTGTATTGCGAAGCTGTTAGTTTGCCTGCAGATACTGGCGAGGTGAAAGATTTGTTTTCTTTTTGAAAACAGTTGCGAAGTACTGGCTTGACTCAAAACCACAGAGAGTTGCTATCTGGGAGATCGTTTTTTCAGGATAGTTTTTGAGCAGATTTTTTGCAGATTCAATTCTGCAATGTGCTAAATATTCAGTAGCGGTCATGTTTGTTATTGCTTTGCAGTGATGGGAGAATCTGCTTCTGCCGAGTTTGCAGCTTTTTGCCATTTCTTCAAGGGTCCATTGGTAATCGAGATGTTTTTTTAAACCTGCAAGGAACATCTCTACGCTTCTGCGTGTTGAGATAAGGTTTGAATCGAGTTTGATATTGTTTTTCTGGAGCAGTTCAGATAGTTCAAGGAACAAGGAATTTATGTATAACCTGAGACGTGTCTGGACTGATTCGATATTTTTTGCGGTAGTTAGTGACGCGATTTTTTCAAAGCATTTTTCAATTTGCTGATTTGCCCGCCAGACGGGTTGTTCGTTGTATCTAAGCAGTTCAGTCAGTTTATTGATATCCTGTTTTGAGAAGACGAACCAATTGGGCCAAACCCATGGTTCGTTCGGTCTTCTTACACCGACATCGAGGATGAGCCAGTGCATTCTGCTTGCGTGTATGTTCGGATCGCCTGCTTTGTGAGGCTGCCAGGGCCGAGTGATTGTCAGGTCGCCGCTTTTTAGCGGATAAACTTTTCCATTAACAAGAAAGTCCAGTTTTCCTTTTGAGAGGTATCCTATTTCGATGCCTTCATTGCGGTGTTCGGTGAGTCCCCAGTTCTGGTCCTTGTTGGCGTCCCATACGCAGTAGAGGCAGAGTTCGGGCATGATTTTTTCTGGAAGCTGATTTCCAGGGTAGTCGTTTCTGCCGAAGCCTTCTAAGATTAATCTTTTTTCTTTAGCAGCTTTTTTGAGTGGTTCGCAGGTATCTGCGCGGTATGCAATCTTTACATCATGAAAAATTGCTGGTTGTTGTTTTATATTTTTTTTCATTATTCGGCTGATTTTGTTCAAAATTTACCAGTGGTCAATATTAAAATGGATGGTATCTTTTTGCTGTGATATAGTCAAGATGAAAGTTAACAGCTTTTATTCGATAGTGTTGTTGACCTTTAGAGCATAGAGTCTTAAAATGCAAACTTTGACTTGAAGTTATGGGGAAAGTGTCGCAAAGTTATTTTATAGAAAGGAACGCTATGAAATTCAACAGAAAGTTGAAAATGGGGATGGTAGGCGGAGGACCTGGAGCTTTTATTGGAGAGGTACACCGTAAAGCAGCAAGAATGGATGGTGGAATTGAGCTTGTAGCAGGTGCATTTGACATTGATCCTCACAAATCAAAACAAATGGGAAGGGAGCTAAATCTTGATTCTAAGAGAGTTTATAATAACTACAAAGAGATGATAGAAAAAGAACTTAAGTTGCCGGAAGGTGAGAGGGTTGATTTTGTTTCTATAACTGTACCTAATAACTGGCATTTTCCGATTGCTAAGGCATTTCTTGAGGCTGGTTTCCATGTGATGTGCGAAAAACCTATGACTTTTGATGTTAAAGAGGCAAGGGAACTGAAGAAACTGGTGGTGAAAACACGCAAAGTATTCGGTTTGATGCATAATTATACCGGTTATCCGATGGTTAAGCTTGCTAAGGATATGATTAAGGCGGGTGATTTAGGTAATATACGTAAAGTTGTTGTGCATTACACGCAAGGTTGGCTGGCGGCTCCGATTGAAAAGAGTGGTCAAAAACAAGCGGCCTGGCGAACTGACCCCAAGCAGAGCGGCGGTGCAGGATGTATGGGTGATATTGGAACTCACGCTGAAAATCTGGCAGAGTATGTCAGTGGTTTGAAAGTTACTGAAATGTGTGCTGATCTTACAGCTTTTGTTAAAGGCAGAAAGCTTGATGATGACGGCAACTGTTTGTTGAAGTTTAATAATGGTGCCAAGGGCGTTCTTCATGCAAGTCAGATATCTATTGGGCATGAGAATGATTTGGCGATATGGGTTTATGGTGAGAATAAATCGCTTGAGTGGCATCAGGAGCATCCGAATTATCTTTATGTTAAAGAGATGGACGGACCTGTACAGGTATTTAAACGCGGCAATGGTTATATAGGTGCCAAGAGTGCAGCAGCAGTCAGAGCGACAAGGTTGCCGAGCGGCCATCCGGAAGCATTTTTCGAAGCATTTGCTAATAATTACTGTAATTTTGCTGATACCGTTCGCGCAAAGATACTCAGGGAGAAGCCTGATCCGTTGGCACTTGATTTCCCGAATGTTGACGACGGGTTGCGTGGGATGCTGTTTATAGACACTGTTCTTACGAGCAACAAGAGTAAGCAGAAGTGGACTAAGTTTAAAAAATAAAATTGTTTAGAACTGATTTCGAAAATACTGCGTATAAAAGGAGTTAAATATGAGTAGACCTGTAACATTATGTACCGGACAGTGGGCAGATTTGCCTCTGGAAAAACTTGCTAAGATGGCATCAGATTGGGGCTATGACGGCCTGGAGCTTGCCTGCTGGGGTGATCATATGGACGTTTTTAAGGCGGCCAAAGATAAGGATTACTGCAAAAAACAGCTTGCGATTCTGAAAAAAAATAATCTGAAGCTTTATGCTATCAGCAATCATCTTGCTGGTCAGATGGTTTGCGATCTGAATGATGAAAGAAGTGATAGTTTTGTTCCTAAGGAGCTTGTGGGCGATGCTGAGGGCAAGCGCAAATGGGCAGTTGAATCTATGAAGAACTCTGCCAGAGCTGCTAAAAATCTTGGTATCGATGTTGTTAACGGATTTACGGGTTCTTCTATATGGCATTGTCTGTATAGCTATCCACCAGTGACAGAAGCAGCTATTGAAGGTGGTTTTCAGAATTTTGCTAAGATGTGGAACCCCATTTTGGATGTGTTTGATGAATGCGGTGTTAAATTTGCTCTAGAGGTTCATCCGACAGAGATCGCATTTGATACAATTACAGCGGCCAGGGCTGTTAAGGCAATTGGCGGAAGGAAAGCTTTCGGATTTAATTTTGACCCGAGTCATTTGCTTTGGCAGATGATTGACCCTGCAATGTTCATTAAAGAATTTGCTGATAGAATCTACCATGTGCATATGAAAGACGCGGCTTTGCAGCTTAATGGCAGGAGCGGTATTTTGTCTTCACATTTGAATTTTGGTCAACAGGGAAGAGGCTGGGATTTCAGGTCACTTGGCCATGGCGATGTTGATTTTGAAGAGATTATCAGGGCGTTAAACCATGCGAACTATACCGGGCCTTTATCGGTTGAATGGGAAGATTGTGGTATGGAACGTGAGCGTGGAGCTGTTGAAGCTCTTGCATATGTGAGAGACTGTGATTTCAGTCCATCGTCGGTGGTATTCGATACTGCGTTTGATAATTGATAATTATTTTTGCTATTCAGGATGGAAGTGTTATGTCAGCTAAAAATTGCGTAAATCGCCGTGATTTTTTGAGACGGTCCGTGTCATTGGCGGCTGCGGCTGTTGGTGTGCCTTATATTGTTCCTTCCAAGGTTTTGGGCAAAGACGGAAATATTGCACCAAGTGACAAGATTGTTATGGGAGCAATCGGCTTAGGTTGGCAGGGAACTGGTAATCTGCACGATTTTCTTGTTGAGCCTGACGCCAAGATGGTTGCAGTTTGCGATATTGACAAGGGCCATCTTGACTGGGCTAAATCGCGTGTTGATGAAAAGTACGGCAACAATGATTGTGCTACTTATCATAACTTTGAAGAGATAATTGCCCGCGATGACATTGATGCATTGTCGATTGCATTGCCGGACCATTGGCACAGTATTCCTGTGATAATGGCTGCTAAGGCAGGCAAAGATATTTATGGTGAAAAACCTTTATCGCATAGTCTTGTCGAAGGCAGGGCAATGTGCGATGCGGTTAAGAAATATGGCAGGGTATGGCAAACCGGAAGCTGGCAGAGGTCCCAAAGCCATTTCCGGTTCGCCTGTGAACTTGTGCTTAATGGCTGTATCGGCAAGGTTCATACGGTTGAGGTCGGTCTGCCAAGTGGCATGAGTGACTTCGGCGAAGGAACCACTGGTAAAGAAACACCTGAGGCACCACCAGCGACTCTTGACTATGAACGCTGGTTAGGCCCGGCTCCTTCTGCGCCTTATTGCCCGGCGAGGGTTCATAAGACATGGCGATGGGTTATGGATTATGGCGGCGGTCAGTTGATGGACTGGGTCGGGCACCATGTTGACATTGCGCATTGGGGTCTTGGGATGCAATATGGCGGGCCTTTAGAGATCGAAGGTTATGGAGAATGGCCCAAGGAAGGGCTTTGGGATGCTGCGGAGAAGTACTATCTGACTGCTAAATATCCCAATGATATTACAGTGATAATGGCTGGCGGGTATGGGCTCAGAGGCGGCACGAAATGGATCGGTGAGGATGGCTGGGTGTGGGTGGACAGGAGCGGTATCGATGCCAGCGATAAAAATCTGTTGCGGAAAAAATTCAGTCCTAATGAGATCAATCTTTTTAAGAGTCCGGGACACTGGCGTAACTTTTTAGATTGTGTAAAGAGCAGGAAAGAAACCTTGACGCCTTGTGAAGTTGCCCATCGCAGTGCAAGCCCGGGGCATCTTGGTATAATTGCGATGAGGCTTGGTCGCAAAATTAAATGGGATGCTGCAAATGAAAAAATTATTGGTGATCCGGAAGCAACACGTATGCTCTTGACACCAATGAGAAGTCCATGGCATATCTAAGCTTTTTTAGCTGGGTGGTGTCTTTGAATTTGTTTTATTAACAGGAGACAATGTAATGTTTAAGAAAATAGTTTTACTTTCATCTTTACTGGTTGTTACAACATCGTGTTTTGGTTCACAAGGGTGTTGTTATACAAAGAGTCATCCGGCGATAAATATGCATACGGACTGGCAGCTTGCGGTTCAGGCATGGACATTTAATCGTTTTACATTCGACCAGATGATCGATAAGTCTTCAGCGTTGGGGCTTAGCTGGGTAGAGGCATATCCAACTCAGCCTTTGGGTGGTAAATTTGGTGAGGCCAAATTCGGACCTGAGATGACAGCTGAGCAGAAGCAATGGGTTAAAGCTAAGATTGCAGATGCCTGCGTTGGGATAGCAGCTTTTGGTGTTGTTGATATACCAGCAGACGAAGCTAAGGCAAGAGAGATATTTGCGTTTGCCAAAGAAATGGGAATTGAGGTTTTGACTGCTGAGCCTGCGGATGAGGCATTTGATACCGTTGAAAAGCTTTGTATTGAATATGATATTAAAGTTGCATTGCACACACACACCAAGGCTGGTGAGCAGTTTTCCAAGAACTGGGATCCTTACAGGTGGTATGCACTTTGTCAGGGAAGAAATTACAGACTCGGTCTTTGTGTAGATACGGGGCATATTGCACGCAGCGGTATGAAGCCTGCTCAAGTTGTTGCTGATCTGCATGACAGGGTTATCAGTTTGCACCTGAAAGATGTTGAGAAGTTTAATGCAAATTCCAAGGATGTTATTTTTGGCACGGGCGAGGCCGGTATGGCAGATGTTTTCAGGGAGCTTGATAAGTGGGGCTTTAAGGGAACACTTGCAATAGAGCATGAATCCAACATGGAAGACAATTTTACAGATGTTCATAATTGTATTCTTTTTTATGAGAAAATAGCTAAGGAAATTCAGCCTTGCGGTTGGCAGAATCTTTTGGCCGGTAATCTTGACGCATGGACTTTTGATTACGGCAAATGGCAGATGGATGCAAATGGTGTTATCGAACCTGTTTCAGGCGGTTTGTGGACAAAGGGCAGATATGGCGATTTTATTTTAGATCTTGAATTTAAGCTAGCTAAAAATGCGAACAGCGGAGTTTTCCTGAGATGCGGCAATATGGATGACTGGTTTAATACTTCTTTTGAGGTTCAGATTCATGATAATCCGTTGGGTGATGGCATAGCCAAGGGACAATGCGGTGCTATTTATGATTGTATGAAGCCTACGGCGATAACAGTCAAACCAACGGGTGAGTGGAACCACTATACAATTACCTGCAAGGCTAACAAGGTTTATGTTGTTCTTAATGGCGTGCAGGTTATTGATATGAACTTTAATGACTGGAAAGAAGCTGGGATGAATCCTGACGGGACGCCCAATAAATTCAAGAATGTTGCATATAAAGACATGTCCAGAGAAGGGCATATCGGTTTGCAGGATCATAATGATAAGTTGTGGATTAGAAATATCAGAATTAAGCCGCTGAATTAATTCAGTTGCGGGGATATATAAATGAATCGCAGAGTATTTATCAAGAAGTCAGCGGCGGGGTTTGTTTTGCCTTATTTAATAGGCTCTTGTGCATTAGCTTCCAAGAGTGGGGTTTTGGCGAATGACCGGATTAATCTTGGCTTTATTGGTGTAGGCAAGCAGGCGGCGGGGACATTAATCGGGGCCTTTTTGAACGAGTCGAAAGCCCAAATTGTTGCAATATGCGATGTTGATGAGAATAAGAAACGGGATACTAAAAAACGTATCGAAGATTTTTATGCGGGCAAGGCTGACAGAACGAGTTTTAAATGCTGCGATGTTTATCATGATTTCAGAGAGCTTTTGGCAAGGGCTGATATTGATGCGGTAGTTATTGCGACGCCTGATCACTGGCATGCGATACCTACGGTAGAGGCTGCTCGTGCGGGTAAGGATATTTACTGTGAAAAACCAATATCTTTGACTATTGATGAAGGTAAGAAGATGGTGGAAGCTGTCAGGCGTTATGACAGGGTTTTTCAGACAGGTTCGATGCAGAGGTCGTGGAGACAATTCAGGTTTGCAGTAGAGCTGGTTCGTAACGGCTGTATCGGTAAGGTGCATCATGTTAACGTCAACGTCGGGGGGCCATCAGGTGTTTGTAATTTACCAGCTGAACCTGTTCCTGATTATCTTGACTGGGATCGCTGGCTGGGGCCTGCACCGTGGAGGCCTTTCAATAGAAGTCTGGCTTATTCTGATGAGCAATGGGGTTGGCCTAATTTTAGAAGTTATCGCGATTTTGCGGGTGGCGGAATGACTGATTTCGGTGCGCACCATTTTGATATTGCGCAGTGGGGTTTGGGTATGGACGGAAGCGGACCAGTGGAAGTGCTTGCTCCAAATGGTAAAGATATTAAGCATCTTACTTATGTTTATGCAAATGGCATTACTATGAGCCATGCACCTGCGAATGGTATAAAGTTTTTTGGTGAGAATGGCCAGACCGTGGAAGTTGACCGCAGCTTTTTTGAGACGAATCCTCGCAGTTTGATGAGTAAAACCTTTGGTCCTGATGCTGAGCGTGTTTATCATAGTGACAATCATTATGCGGACTGGCTTGATTGCATAGGCACGAGAAACAAACCTATTTGCGATATTGAAATTGGTCACAGTACGGCGATTGTTTGCCATCTTGGAAATATTGCTTATGAGATAAACAGGTCTTTTAAATGGGATCCAGTTGCGCAGCAGATCACTAACGATGCTGATGCTAACAGAATGCTTAAACGATCAATGAGAAGTCCGTGGCAGATATAATTTTTTGGAGCTGCAGTAATAAAAATGGGAATTAACAGAAGAGATTTTTTGCGAAGGTCAGCGACGGCTTTGGCTTTTCCTTATATTATTGGATCGTCGTCTTTGTCCAGAGCAGGTAATACTGATCCGTCAGATAAGATAACTCTCGGATGTATCGGTGTGGGCGGGATGGGGACGGGCAATCTTAATGGATTTCTTAATACAAAAGAATTTCAGGTTGTTGCTGTTTGTGATGTTGATAAGGGGCATCGTGACAATGCGAAAAAGCTTGTCGATGATAAATACGGTAATAGTGACTGTGTGACATATAACGAGTTTGAAAAAGTTCTTGAACGGAAAGATATTGATGCGGTTATGCTGGCTTTGCCGGACCACTGGCACGGTATTGTCGGGGTTGCTGCTGCCAGAGCATGTAAGGATATTTATGGCGAGAAGCCTTTAGCTTATAATATAGCAGAGGGCAGGGCGGTAGTAGATGCAGTTGAAAAATATAATGTTGTTTGGCAGACGGGCAGTTGGCAGCGGTCGCAGAGTCATTTCAGACTGGCGTGTGAGCTGGTTCGCAACGGCAGGATCGGCAAGGTTCATACTGTTTATGTAGGATTGCCTTGGGGCAACGGCGAAACTGACATCAGGAATAAAATTCCGACAGCTGTTCCGGAAGGATTTGATTATGATCGCTGGCTCGGACCAGCACCAGCGGCGCATTATTGCAACAGCCGATGTCATGGCATGTTTCGCTGGAACCTGGATTATTCGGGCGGGCAGCTGACAGACTGGGCTGGTCATCATATTGATATTGCTAACTGGGGTATGGATACTGAAATGACATCACCGACGGAGATATATGATGCTGCTGGTCAGTATCCTAAGGATGATCCGTTGTTTAATACGCCTTTTGCATACAGGTTTGTTTGTTATTATCCCAAGCAGGATTTTCGTATGATAGTTTCTGATTCAGGACAAAGTCCTAAGGGGATGGGGACATATTTTGTAGGTGATGAAGGCTGGATTCATGTTGACAGGGAAGCGTTAGACGCCAGTGATAAAGCAATTTTGAAATCTGATATCAAGCCTGACGAAATTCATTTATATACCAGTTATAGCCATATAGGTAATTTTCTGGATTGTATAAGGAGCCGAAAGGAGACAATTACTCCAGCCAGAGTTGCGCATCGTTCAATAATGGTTGCACATCTGGGCAGAGCGGCTATGGAACTCGGCAGGGATTTGAAATTTGATCCGATTGCAGAGAGGTTCGATGATATTGAGGCTAATAAGTTGTTGTCAAGACCCATGAGAGGGCCTTGGCATTTGTAGTTTTTAGAGAAGTAAGTAATAAAAATGAGAATTAACAGAAGAGATTTTTTGAAGAAAGCATCGGCGTCGATTGCGTTGCCGTATTTTGTCTCATCAGCGGCTCTTGGCAAGGACGGCAATATTGCCGCCAGTGACAGGGTGGTGATGGGCTTTATAGGGGTGGGCGGACAGGGGCTTTCTAATATGAAAGCTTTTCTAACTCGAAACGATGTGCAGATTGTTGCGGTTTGTGATGTTGACAGGAAACGAAGACAACAGGCACAGCAGGTTGTTAATGATAAATATAAGAATACGGATTGCGTTGATTACAATGATTTTCGTGATGTAATCGGACGAGGTGACATTGATGCGGTTTCGACGGCATTGCCTGACCACTGGCATGCGATACCGGCGATAATGGCGGCAAGGGCTGGTAAGGATATTTATGGCGAAAAGCCTTTAGCGTATAATATTTCTGAGGGCAGGGGGATAGTCGATGCTGTTAACAAATATGGCGTTGTCTGGCAGACGGGGAGCTGGCAAAGATCGGTGTATGAATTCCGGTTTGCCTGTGAGCTTGTTCGTAACGGCAGGGTCGGCAAAATACATAGGGTTGAAGTTGGTTTGCCCGGCAGGCACAGCAAGATGACTGAATATGCAGGACATAAACAAGATATTACGATGGAAGAACTTGAGCAGGTATGTGAGGCTCCTGAAGAGCTGGATTATGATTTCTGGTTAGGGCCTGCACCAGCGGCTCCCTATAGTCCGGGCAGATGTCATGGAAACTATCGCTGGATTAATGATTATTCTTCTGCGCAGATCGCAGACTGGGCGGGACATCATTGTGATATTGCTAACTGGGGGATGGATACTGATAATATTGCCCCGGTAGAAGTGGAAGGGACGGGCAAATTTTCTGATGGTAAATTGTGGGACGGGATTGTTGATTATCTTTTCCGTTGCAAATATGAGCAGGGCTTCGAGATGGTAGTTGCGGGTGGTCCTGATCATGGTATCTGGGATGGTACCAGGTGGTTCGGTGAGAATGGCTGGGTCTGGGTTAGTCGTTATGGATTCAAGGCTTCAGATGAATCGCTGCTTCGGTCTACGATTGGGCCTGATGAAGTGCATTTGTATAACAGTAATGATCATTTTGGTAATTTCATTGATTGTGTAAAAAGCAGAGCTAAGACGATTACTCCTGTTGAGGCGGCGCATCATGCGATTATGATAGGCCATCTTGGATTGATGTCCATCAAGGTCGGCAGGAAATTGAAATGGGATGCGAAAAATGAAAAAGTGGTAAGTGACGATGAAGCCAATCGTTTATTATCGAGGCCTATGAGAGGGCCTTGGCATTTATAAGGTGTTGATAAAAAATTAGAAATTTCAGTTATAAAAAGCAGAAAGGATTTGTCATGAATAGTTGGCTAAAAAGAATGTTGGTGGTATTTGTGGTGCTTGGTATTGTCGGGATGTTTTGCAGTGAGTCTTTTGCGGTTAGTGAAGATGAGGCTGTAAAGATAGAAAATGCTTCACCTGATAAAGCACCAGCTACACCTAAGAAGGCCCGCAAGATGCTTATTTTTACCAAGTGTAATGGCTTTGTTCACGACTCAATACCTTATGTCACTAAGGCTTTGGAAGTGATGGGTAAAAAAACCGGTGCTTATGAAACAGTGGTAAGCGATGACATGTCTGTTTTCAGTGCTGAGAATTTAGTACAATTCGATGCGATATGCTTTAATAATACTACAGTTTTGAAACCTAACGAGGAGCAGCAAAAAGCTATTTTAGACTTTATCAATGACGGCAAGGGTATTGTCGGTATTCATGCAGCTACGGATAATTTCTATGACTGGCCAGCAGGCGGTGAATTGATGGGTGGTTTCTTTGCGGGTCATCCATGGCATAGCGGCGGGACATGGGCGTTTAAACTTGATGATGCTGGTCATCCATTGAATGCATCGTTCGAAGGTAAGGGTTTTAAAGAAAGTGATGAGATATATCTTATCAGAGAAGTTGGCCTTCGTGATACTGCTCGTGTTCTGATGAGTCTTGATTATAGTGATGAGGCAACCAGTACCGTTAAGGATGCTAAGCCTGAAAATAAAGATAATCCTGTAAGTTGGGTTAAGAGCGTCGGCAAGGGCAGGCTTTTCTATTGCTCGTTTGGTCACAACCATCCAATCCTCTGGAATGCTGCGATATTGAAGCATTATCTTGCAGGTATTCAGTTTGCGTTAGGTGATTATGACGTCGATACTACCCCGACAAATCTCACGATTGATAAGCTTGATCCTATATTGAATAATGTTGTCAAATATGATTATGGTCAGAGCAGAGAAACTTTGACCGATCTGGCTGATTTTGTTCGCAAAGCATATCCGTATGTTATACTTCGTGGGGAAGTTGAGCAAAAGCTGATTTCGGCTTTGATAAATAAGGAAGCTACTTTTGCAGCGAAGCAGTTTATATGCAGACAGCTGCGGCTGATAGGCAGTGATGTCTCAGTGCCGGTACTTTCCAAGATGCTTATCGATGATGAAACATCTGATATCGCAAGGTATGCACTTGAGCCTATCGAGGGGGCATTAGTTGACCAGACTTTGCTGGATGCTATTGATAAAACTTCGGGTAAAACCAAGGCTGGTATTATTAATACCATTGGTGTTAGAGCTGATGTAAAGGCGGTAAGTAAGCTAAGTGATTTTGTAAACGATTCAGATAAGATGATTGCATCTGCAGCAATAACAGCATTGGGCAATATCGGCAGTGATAAGGCGGCTGATGTTCTTGCCAAGGCGGTTAAAAAAGTTGATGCAGGTTTATTAGATCAGACTATGGATGCTTATCTGAAATGTGCTGATAAGATGACGGCGGCTGGTGAGAACGGACAAGCTGCAAAAATATATGAAAATATTTATGATGGTAATTACAGTATCGCAATCCGCACGGCTGCACTAAGAGGTATGGTTGCCTCTGTCAGCAGCAATGACGCGGTTAAGATTATCGTTGATGTTTTAAATGGCGACGATGTTAAGATGCAGGCGGTTGCTATTGGTCTTGCAAGAGAAATCAAAGGCTCCGAAGCTACTAAGGCGCTGGCTAAGAGTTTCGGCAAGCTTTCATCTTCCGGTAAGGTGCAAATGTTAAGTGCATTGGCGGTCAGGGGTGATCTGGTTGCATTGCCTCAGGTTACTGAAGCGGTGAAATCCGAAGACCAGGTTGTTCAGGTAGCAGCTTTGAAAGCATTGGGTGATTTAGGTGATGCAAGTGTTGTTGGTTTGCTGGCTGAAACCGCAGCGAGTGCTAAAGGAGAGGTTCTTCAGGAAGCAAGGGGTAGTCTTTACAGACTTCGTGGCGATGCAATTGATCCGGCGATAATTGGTGCGATTGACTCGGCGGATGCAGCGGTTAAAGTTGAGCTTATAAAGGCTGTCGGTGAGCGTCACAACTCAAAGGCTGTTGCGGCATTGCTGAAAACGACTAAAGATGCAGATGGAAAAGTAAGAGTTGAATCTATTAAGGTTCTTCGTGATATAGCAGGTGCGGAAGATCTGACTGGCATTGTAGATGTTCTGGTAAATACTCAGAGTGCATCAGAGCTTAGTGCCAGTGAAAAAGCAGTTGCCACAGTGGCAGCTAAAGCGGATAGATCCAAGGCGGCTGAGATCGTTCTCAGTGCATGTCTTTCAGCTAAAGATAAAAAAATTAAATGCTCTTTGATGGAACTGTTAGGCGGAATCGGTGATGATACGGCTTTGCCAATACTCAATGGTGCATTAAAAGACAGTGATGCTGATGTTAAGGCATCGGCGATCAGGGCGTTGTCCAGTTGGCCAAATGATAAGCCCATCAATGACCTTTTGGCTATTGCAAAGGGCTCGGATAATAACACCCATCGAGTTCTTGCTCTTAGAGGTTTTGTAAGAATTATAGGTCTGACTACAGGTGATGATAAAACCAAGTTATATCAGCAGGCAATTGAGTTGGCGACCAATGGCAACGAAAAGAGAATGGTGCTTTCTGAGCTTGCATCTGTAAAGTCTTATGCTGGTTTGAAGATGGCAGCGACTTATCTTGATGATGATGAGCTCAAGCAGGAGGCAGAAGTTGCGATTGTCAAAATTGCAGAAGGTATCTTTGCAAGCTGTCCACAAACCAGTAAAGAAATATTGAATAAAATCATTTCATCAACAAGTAATGATTCAATTAAAAAGCAGGCAGCTGATATTGTTGGTCGAATCGATAAGTTTGGTGATTTTATTACTGCATGGCAAGTGAGCGGCCCTTATATGCAGGAGAATGTTTTAGGGCCCCAGCTTTTTGATATGGAGTTTGCACCGGAAAAAGCGGATGGAAATGCTAAATGGGAAATAATGCCTGCATCTGAGGATGGCGGTAAGCCTTGGCTGATTCAGCTTGAAGTGATTTTCGGTGGTGACAACAGAGTTGCATATGTACGCAACAAAGTATGGTCAGATAAAGACCAGCAGGTTCGTCTTGATCTTGGCAGTGATGATGGTATCAAGGTCTGGTTAAATGGTGAAGTTGTTCATGCTAATAATACAGGCAGGGGTGTTGATCCAGGTGCTGATAAGGTAAACGTCAACCTCAAACAAGGCTGGAATGCTATGATGATGAAGATCACCCAAGGCAGTGGTGGTTGGGGAGCTTGTGCTCAATTCCGCAGTGTTGACGGCAGTGAAATCCAGGGCTTGAAGTTCCAGATCGAAGAATAAATTTTTTAACATAGGGAAATTTTTATGACAGTTAGAAAATGGATTGTTATTTCAATTTCGGCTCTTAGCCTATTGCTTGTTTCTTCAGGTTGTCAGGAACAGACACAGAGTAAATCTAAGCCTTTTAAGGTTAAGGCAGGAGCTAAAGCACCTGCTGGAGCGGTAATATTGTTCGACGGCAGCGACTTGAGCGGATGGAGAAACTTCAATAGTTTTCCCGGTCTGATCGATATTACTTCTTACATAACCACCGATAAAAGCTCTGTTGCTTATCTGAGCAGTCAGCTTTGGTCAGATGAGAGTCAGCAGGCCGTTTTGGAAGTTGGCAGTGATGACGGTGTTAAGATTTGGCTCAATGGTGAAGTTGTTCATGCTAACAATGCTTTGAGAGGCCATAAAGCCTGTGAAGACAAAGTTGCTGTGCAACTTGAAAAGGGTTGGAATATATTACTTGTTAAGGTTACCCAAGGCGGCGGCGGTTGGGGATTCAGTGCAAGGCTTGTTGATAAAGACAACAATTTGCTGAAGAATATTTCTGAGAAAAACCCAATAGACGCAGGCAGTAAGGGCACGAGGCAATATCTGGATGCATGTGAAGGTTTCCTGATATTGTGGGCTATGTCCAGGCCTTATAGTGCGGAAGGTAAGGGGCCTGAGCAGTTGTTTGATATTGAGTTTTCTCCCGAAAAGGGAAATGAAAAATCAAGTTGGCAGGCGATTGGTGTGCAGGAGCCTGACGCTGCTGCAATGTGGAATATTGTCGATGGTGCAATGGAAGTCAATCCTGGCACAGGTTCGATAATCACTAAGAAGAAATTTACAGATTTCAAGCTTCATATAGAATTTAAGACACCTTATATGCCTGATGCTAAAGGTCAGGCTCGCGGCAACAGCGGGGTTTATCTGCAGGGCAGATACGAGATACAGGTGCTTGACAGTTTTGGTCTTGACAGCCAGGACAATGATTGTGGCGGTATATATCAAGTTGCTAAACCTATTGTCAATGCCTGCTTTGAACCGGATAAGTGGCAAAGCTATGATATTACATTTTATGCACCGAAGTTTGATGCAAGTGGCAATAAGATTAAAGATGCGGTTGTCACTGTTTATCAAAATGGTGTTTTGATTCATGATAATGTTTCGATACCAGCGCCAACCGGTGGAGCGAAAGATTATAATATTGATCAGCCTGGAGGAATTTATCTGCAGGATCATGGTAATAAAGTTCAGTTCAGAAATATCTGGCTGGTAGAATTATAAAGTTAATTATTATTTTAAAATTACTTCAGAGATCAGTTTTCTGTGAAACAAGAATTCAGTAAGGGAAGTTGAGTAATGAAAAATTGCAACAATTTAATGAACAGACGTGATTTTATGGGTGCGGCTGCGGCGGCGATGGCATTTACTATTGTTCCCAGCTATGTGTTGGGTGTTAATGGTCAAACGCCTCCGAGTGATAAATTAAATGCAGCTGGTATTGGTGTTGGCGGCAAAGGTGCCGGTGACATTCGAGCTTTAGGTGATTCTAATATTGTAGCAATGTGCGATGTTGATCTTGAAAGAGCATCGTGGTCGTTTGGTGAGTTCCAAAAGGCAACTCAGTATACTGATTTCAGGCGTATGCTTGAGAAGGAAGGTAAGAATATTGATGTTGTCACTATCTCGACGCCTGACCATACTCACGCAGTAGCGGCGATGGCATGTATGGAAATGGGCAAACATGTATACGTTCAAAAGCCTTTGAGTCATGACGTTTTTGAAGCCCGTAAATTAACAGAGGCAGCACGTAAATATAAAGTTGCTACCCAGATGGGCAATCAGGGGCATTCAGATGAAGGGATACGTTTGATTAAGGAATGGATCGCTGATGGTGCGATTGGTAAAATTACGAAAGTTCACTGCTGGACAAACAGACCAGTTTGGCCACAGGGGATGATGAGCAGGCCTACGGAAATACAACCTGTTCCTAATACGCTTTCGTGGGACCTTTGGTTGGGCACTGCACCATACAGGGCATACAATGAAGCTTATATGCCAGGTTGTTGGCGAGGTTGGTGGGACTTTGGTACCGGTGTAATGGGTGATATGGGTTGTCATATACTTGACCCGGTTTTCTGGGGTCTTGATCTTGGTCATCCAACTTCAATTGAAGCTGAGGCGAGTGACCACAGTGTTGAGGCAGCTCCGAAGTCTTCTAAAGTTACTTACCAGTTCCCTGCTCGAGGTGATATGCCGGCTGTTGAAGTTATTTGGTATGATGGTGGAAATATGCCTCCAGTTCCTGAAGAACTTGAAGAAGGCAGAAGGATGGGCGACAGTGACGGCGGATGTTTATTTGAAGGCGACAAGGGCAAAATGATGTGCGGCTGTTACGGCAAGAGTCCGCGGATTATTCCTGAAGCAAAAATGAAAGAATATAATCGTCCTGAAAAAACTATTCTAAGATCCAAAGGGCATTATATTGACTGGCTTGAAGCGGCTAAGGGCGGTGCGCCAGCCAGTTCTAACTTTGATTACGCTGGGCCTTTGACGGAAGTTGTTCTGCTGGCGAATATCGCTTTGAGAGCCGGTCAAAAAATTGAGTGGGATGGACCTAATATGAAAGTTACCAATGTGCCGGAAGCTAATTCGTATGTAAGACGTCTTTATCGTGGCGGCTGGGGTTTATAGTAATATTTTTTTAAAAAGATAGGTATATTATGCCAGTAAAAAACAACATATCAAGACGTGATTTTATAAAGCGAAGTGCATCGTCTGTTTTTGCATTTTCTGTAGTTCCTTCATTTGTTCTTGGAACCGATGGCCAGAAGCCACCGAGTGACAGAATGAATTTTGCAGCTATTGGCTGTGGCGGGATGGGGTACTGGAATATTTTTAAAGTTGGTGAAGTAGAAAAAGAAAATATGGTGGCATTGTGTGATGTTGATACTCCCACTCCTGCTAAAGCGGATAGTGGTTGGTATAATGCTTCAAATACATTCGAGAAATATCCTAATGCGGCGAAATTTAAAGATTTCCGTGAGATGCTTGAAAAAGAAGGTAAGAATATTGACGCTGTTATAATTGCAACGCCTGATAACACTCATGCGGTAGCGGCGATGGCGTGTATGCAGATGGGCAAGCATGTCTTTGTTCAAAAGCCTATGACTCATGATATTTATGAATCAAGGGAGCTGGTTAAAGCGGCTCATAAGTACAAGGTAAAAACACAGATGGGCAACCAGGGACATTCTGATGAAGGTATAAGGCTTATAAAAGAATGGCTCGATGATGACGCGATTGGTAATGTGAAAGAGGTATATTGCTGGACCAACAGACCAGTTTGGCCTCAGGGTATGGAAACCAGACCTGCTAAAATGGATATACCTGCAACTCTTGCATGGGATCTATGGGTTGGGCCTGCTCCTTATCGTGATTACAATGTTGCTTATTGCCCCGGTGCATGGCGAGGCTGGTGGGATTTTGGTACAGGTGTTCTCGGCGATATGGGTTGTCATATTCTTGATCCGGTAGTGTGGGCGCTTGATCTTAAGAGTCCTGAGTATGTTGAATCCGATTCGCCAGGAGGCACAATTGAATCGCCTCCTAAGTCGTCAAAGATACATTATAAATTTGGGCCTCGCGGGAAGATGTGTGGGGTTGATATTTACTGGCTTGATGGTGGACTGATGCCAGACAGACCTGAAGAACTCGAGGCAGGCAGACAGATGGGTGATCAGGAAGGCGGCTGTTTGTTTATCGGTGACAAAGGCAAGCTGATGTGTGGTGCATACGGCAGAGGGCCTAGGTTGATTCCGGAAACAAAAATGAAAGAGTACAAACGACCTGAAAAGACAATAGTAAGAATTGAGGGTGGACATGAAAAGGACTGGATACGTGCCTGCAAAGGCGAGATTGACCAGTCCAGTTCGAACTTTGATGTTGCAGGTCAATTAAACGAGGTTGTTCTTCTCGGTAATCTGGCTTTGAGGGTTAAGGACAGGGTTTGCTGGGATGGTGAAAATATGAAGGTTACTAATAACGCTGAAGCTGACTCTTATGTCAGACGTAACTACCGTCAGGGTTGGACACTTTAGTTGATGGGTTAATTATGAAAAAAAATGATCTTACAAGACGTGATTTTTTGACAGCGGCATCTGCAACGGTAGCATTTAGTATTGTGCCGAGCTTTGTTCTTGGTTCTAATGGTCAGATGCCTCCGAGTGACAAATTGAATATTGCGGCTATTGGCTGCGGCGGAATGGGCGGCGTTAATATCAATATGCTTAGTGGCCAGAATTTTGTGGCATTGTGTGATGTTGATGATAAGAAGGCTAAAGATACTTTTGAGAAATACCCAGATGCTCCCAAGTATAAAGATTTTCGCAAGATGCTGGAAAAGCATGATAAGGAAATTGATGCTGTTTTAGTTGCGACGCCTGATCATACTCATGCTATTGCTGCGATGACCGCAATGAAAATGGGTAAGCATGTTTATGTTCAAAAGCCTATGGCTCATGATATTTATGAAGCAAGAATGCTTACACTTGCTGCTGATAAATTCAAAGTAGTCACCCAAATGGGAGACCAAGGTAATTCCAGCGATGGAATGAAAACTTTGCTTGAATGGATTGATGCAGATTTAATTGGAGAAATAAGCAAAGTATATT
>CAZBKA010000027.1:26540-27349 GCA_964492365.1 uncultured Pirellulales bacterium
CGGGAGCTTACAAATGCAGCCCGAAAATATAAAGTTATGACGCAGATGGGTAATCAGGGACATGCAACAGAAGAGATCAGACTCATCCGTGAGTGGATACAGGATGGTGCTATTGGAGATGTCACGAGGGTTCATGCGTGGACGAATAGACCGGGCGGGCCTTGGGGTTGGTCTCAGGGTATGGATGTTCCTAAGGATTCTAAACCTGTTCCGGAGTATCTTGACTGGGATCTGTGGCTTGGGACCGCAGAGAACCGGCCTTACCATCCTGCTTATTGTCCTGGTGTTTGGCGAGGCTGGTGGGATTTTGGTACTGGTGCTTTAGGTGACATGGGGTGTCATATTATTGACCCTATTTTCTGGGCACTTGATCTTGGTGCGCCCGATAGTGTGGAAGCATCTTGTGTGGAACTTAAAGAACAATCAGCTCCTATTGCATCGATGATAACATATAAATTTGGTGCGCGTGGTAATATGCCGGCTGTAGAGATGATTTGGTATGACGGCGGACTGAAACCAGCTCGGCCTGAAGAACTTGAGCCTGACAGGAGAATGGGTAGTGATGATGGCGGTGCGATCTTTGAGGGTAGCAAGGGCAAGCTAATGTTCAGCGGCACCTGTGGTGCTCCGAGATTGATTCCTGAAACTGCGATGCAAGCTTATGAAAGACCTGAAAAGACAATTCCAAGAATAAAAGGAAGTCATGAAGACGATTGGGTAATGGCTTGTAAAACTGGTGAGCCCGCAAGTTCTAATTTTGATTATGCCGGACCATTGACAGAGACTGTTTTACTGGGTAATCTTGCAAT
>CAZBKA010000028.1:0-4440 GCA_964492365.1 uncultured Pirellulales bacterium
AGCCATCCCATGCATGCATCGCAAAATCATTAATCTTTATGCCATTGTCCTTACACGCCTTCTTCATCGATGCGGCATCTTTGGCCTTGGAGAATTGAACACCCTTACCATCGAAAGTCCCCTCTGGATGCCAAAACTCAACATATTTATAACCTGCCTCGGCGATTTTAGCTATTCGGTCTTCTACCGTCATATCCGTAAAAACTGTCTCAAGACAAACTGATACTGGTATCATAACTAATTCCTTTTTTATTATTTCAGATAAGCTCTTAGTACTTTGTTGATCGCATTTGCAATATCAGCACAATTTGATTCGCTATAGTTATAATTTATGTCAACCATGATTGCTCTTGAAAGCAGCTCCAGAGTACGCGGGCACATGTCCTTGGTATATTTGGGCAATTCATTTTCCGGCACTGCTGACCATGGCAGACCATCTTTAGCGACAGACTTCTTTTCAAGAATATGCTGCCAGTAATTATAAACATGCCAGTCCCTGATCTTCGAGTCATAAATACCACCAGCCGGCACCCCCTCAGCTTGCATAGCTTTAAGTATTTCTGCTGTATTTTCAGCTTTTGGCATAAACATAACCAGACAAATTGCGGTATCACCATCAGCATCTGTCTGGCGTCTGAAAGTAAGACCTGGGAAATTTTCTATTGCACCTTTGATATGTTTCTTTGCTTTTCTATAGCCTGCAAGCATCTTACCAGCTTTATTGATCTGAGCCAGAGCAACGGCCCCTTCTGTCTCACTCATTCTGTAATTTTCGCCACAGAATAAATCTTCATCTTTGCCTTCTACTGCAAACCGATCAGGCCTCCAGCAGGCTGCACAGTCATGCCAGTTCTGAGCTCTCGTATAAAGTCTCTTGTCATTGGTTGTAACAAAACCGCCTTCACCGCTTACAATAACTTTATAATAATCAAAGCTGAAACAACCCATTGTCCCGATGCTACCTAAAGGCTGTCCCTTGAAACTGCCGCCGCCTGCCTGGGCGGTGTCTTCTATCACAGAGATACCTTTTTTATTAGCAATATCCATTATCTCATCCATCTGAGCAGCAGAACCTCTCATATGTACAACAGCAATCGCTTTTGTACGTTTAGTAATTGCCTTTTTAATCGCAGATGGGTCCATACAAAGTGTTTCATCAACATCGACAATAATAGGAATCGCATTTGATGCAACAACTGTTGCAGAAGTTGCAAAAAATGTATATGCAGGAACAAGAACCTCATCACCAGCACCAATTCCGAGTGCGCGATAACTTGCAACCAGAGCTGAAGTACATGAATTAACTGCCAGGCAGTATTTAGTACCAATAAGTTTTTTCATTGCTTCTTCAGCAGCAGCAACTTTACTCGGTCTTGGATTATAATAACGGAATAGATGGGGTCCCTGCAAAGAAGGGTCCTTCTTTATCAGATTAATAATCTTTTCCTTATTGCCATCGCTGAACTGCCACATATCAATAATTTCTGCAAGCTCATCAGCGCCAATCTTAGTTGGAAAAGGTCCGAGTTTCTTGACTACCTTCTCACCGCCATTAATTGCTAACTTGGTATCACTCACTTTATTTCCTTTCACTACATTTAAATCAATATACCGGTGGGTCCATAACCGTAATCTGTGTTAACGATTTTTTCCCTGAATTTATCAATCTATGTTTAGAAAATGCTTTTACATAATAAGCATCACCTTTTCTTATTGTCCAACTGCCCTGATCTTTAATCTCAAGCTTTGCCGGGCCGCCGGATATCACTACACCACCAAGGTCATAATTATGGGATTCCCATTCAACAGCATCATCCTCACTATGTCCTATCGTTTCATAAATCATGCCAAAACGAACATCCATTCTCTTGGGAAGCATAAGTGTGTACTGCCTGTTTTCATCTTTTATGCTTTCCATATTTTTAAACATGTAGACTGGCGACTGATCATTGGTGGAACCGCCGGAAAAGAAATCCGCAAAACTCATTCCCAAAGCATTCAGTATTTTCTGCAGTGTAGCCAGTGTAGGGCTGGTTTCACCTTTTTCAATAGTTGTCAAAGAGGCTGGAGAAATATCCGCAAGTCTGCTTAAACCCCTGAGACCAACACCTGCTCTTGTTCTGAGCATCTTAATTTTTTTTCCAATACCTTTAGTTTCCATATCTACCTTCTTACCTCCATACTGTTTAATATTACGAACACAATGTTACCTTAATCAATAACGAAATTCAAGAGCCTGTTTACTTTTTTGAACAAAAAAAACAAAAAAAAACAGTCACATCTTAATATAATGCAGAAATTAGCGAAAAAGCAAAGATTAAACATTTTTTAATGTATAAAAAATCGTACAAATGGAATGGCAAAAATTGACAAAGTGAGTAATTTGAAATACGATCTGTAGTTATGCGACACTTTCCAAATATCATCAATAATTTCCAGCTAAATACCAGATTATCATGAACAGGTTTCTTTGCAGATGTTAACATTTAGATTTGCCGTATTATCTACCGACTAAAAAAACAATACTGCATAAGCACTTTATAAATAATGCGTTACGAGCTAAAACATGAATAAAAACTTTATTTTTGGTTTGAAAATTGGCGTAAAATCAAATTTTTAGAGCTACCCTTTATTTTTAATTGCTTATTTTGACGTCAAGTGTATCATTTAACAGTGTTCCTTTTGTAATTTCTGGTCAATAATTGAAAGGATTAAACTTATGACTATTTTTAAGATTATCCTAGCTGTTTTCCTGCCTCCATTTGCGGCCTTTTTACAAGTCAGAACAGGTAAACACTTTTGGATCAATATCATTTTAACAATTCTTGGCGGTGTTCCTGGAATGATTCACGCTCTGTGGCTTGTTTTAACTAAACAAAGCCAATAACGCTATCTTTTTATGAAATTTTACCATGGTATTCAGCAACCACAATGTCAGAACAGTGTTTCAAAGATGGTTAAATTCATTTTTTAAGGATTTATAAATGAGATATTTGATTGCGATCATATTGCCCCCGCTTGCAGTGTTGTTGTGCGGAAAGCCTTTTCAGTTTATTCTTAATATAATTCTTACTTTGTTTTTTTGGATTCCAGGTGCTATACATGCGATATTGGTAGTAAACAGTTATTTGGCAGACAAACGCATGAATAGAATAATTCAAGCAACTGGAAAATCCCATATAAAATGAAGAAACTATCTTAATTTTAAAGAGGATAAGAATGATTAGATTTGTCAGTCTGTTTTTTATTTTTCCCTTTCTTTTTCTCGGCTGTGATAATGCTTATTACAACACTATGGAAAAATTCGGCTATCACAAACGTGACTTGCTGGTAGATCGCGTTGAAGACACTCGTGATGCACAGAATGATGCCAAGGTTCAATTCGAGTCAGCATTAGAAGAATTCAGTGCGGTTACGGATTTCAGCGGCGGTAAGCTAGAAGATAAATATAAAAAGCTTAAAACCGAACTTGAAAGGAGTGAGGTGAAGACCAGAACGCTACGTAAACATATTTCGGATGTTGAAAGCGTGTCAGATGCGCTCTTCAAGGAATGGGAATCTGAATTAAGTCAATACAACAACAATACGTTACTTGAGGCAAGCAAACTTCAACTTCAGCAGACGCGACATCAATATACCCAGCTTATTGATGCTATGAAACGCGCAGAGGCTAAAATCGAACCAGTCCTATCTGTTTTTCGGGATCAGGTTCTATACTTAAAACACAACCTTAATTCACAAGCTATTGCGTCATTGCAATATGAATTTGATTCCGTAAAGACCGACGTTGGTTTGCTGATTAAAGAAATGGAAAGCTCAATTGCCGAAGCTGATGCTTTTATTGAAGCAATGGCCAAAGAATAAGCAGAGAGGATAAAATTATGAATTTAAAAAAGATTATGTTTTATCTTTTCGGTGTGATATCTGTGTTTTTTTCAGGATGCGAGACAATGGATCGTCTGGACGTCGCTAAACCTACTGCACAAATTAAGACTTTGGAATTTGAAGATGTCAAACTTAACTCTGCCACACTGTTATTTGGTATAGAGGTAGATAATCCATATTCACTTGCATTGCCTTTGACAAATCTGGACTATAAGCTTTCAAGCGGTGGATCCCAATTTCTTGACGGAGATGCAGAATTACAAACAATAATACCAGCCAAAAGCAAAAAAACGGTTTCACTTCCTGTAAATATCAATTATCTGGATATGTTAAAAACCCTAAAGGGTATAAGTTCAGCAAAGATTCCATATAAAGCTGACATAGGGCTTCATGTGGAGACCCCGGTCCTTGGTGAGATAAGACTGCCTATAAAAAAAGAAGGCGAAATAGTGTTACCAAAAGTTTCTGATATCAAATTAAACCCGGATTTCCCAAATAAATTCGTGCAATAAAGTAAGATTTTGACAGTATAGGGCTTATGGATGCTGTTTACAA
>CAZBKA010000028.1:4540-27228 GCA_964492365.1 uncultured Pirellulales bacterium
GCCGCTGGTGATGTTTTCCTTTTGGGAAGCGAGACCTCCAATAAACTTATCGCCAAATACAGCAAAGGCAAAGATTTCGGCTTTACTACCGATGAAAGCTTTAATATCAGAACCATTAAAGACAACGGCAGAACCATCACTATTATCCAGGGCGCTGACAGAGTCGGCACAATGTATGGCGTTTACGAATACCTCAACAAACTCGGCATACGTTTTTTCGGCTTATCCGAACAGGGTACTGTTTACCCTGAAAACAAAGTCGAACTTCTAAAAGATATCGATATCACCGAAAACCCTGATTACCTCACTCGTGGTTTCTGGATTATTTGCGACCCCAAGCCCGATCCAAATGATATGCATCTCTGGATGGCAAGAAACAAGCTCAATTTCTGGACTATGCTCGACCATCAGGTGCATAAAATAAAGAAACTCGGGTTTCTACTTTGTGTTGGCGAACACATAAACCAGCTTTTATACATTCATCCAAAACAAGAATATCCTTACAATTGCAAGCAGTTCGATGGCGATGATGATAAGCCTCAGGACCCGTACAAACCCAGTGATGATTATCAAGGCGACAAAAATAGTGATGGAAAGCTAAGCTACTTTGAAGCTCATCCGGAATGGTACGGTTTGATAGAAGGTAAACGAAGCGATCATTTCGAATGGAATGGACACAACTTCTGCACTTCAAATATCGATGCTGCCACCGAGTTCGGCAAAAATATCGCGGAGAGTATCGCCGATGGGCAGTGGAAATATGCAGACATTATCAACTTATGGATGTTTGATACACTTACCGGATGGTGCCAATGTGAGCAATGCAAAGCCCAGGGTACTGAAACTGACCGTTTCTTAAAACTCGTTGATGTTGTTTTCAAAGAGATCGACAAGGTTCGCAAACAGGGCAGGCTTAACAGAAAGGTACTTATTTCCCCCCTGGCCTACCAGGAGACAATATATCCGCCCACAAAGCCCTTGCCGCAAGACTTCAATTATGATGATTGCCTGATGACATTTTTTCCTATAGGCCGTTGCTATGCTCATACATTTTCCGATAACAGCTGCACAGAAGTAAACCAGGGGATGTGTAAAAGCTTTCACAACTGGGCAGTGGACTCCGGCAGGTATTATAAGGGTGGCATATCTATTGGCGAGTACTACAATATATGCGCTCTTGCCTCACTGCCCGTAGTTTACCCCAAAATTATGAGCAGTGACATTCCATGGTATTTTAAAAATGGTGCAAGGCATTTCAATTATATGCATACAGCAATAGTAAGATGGGGCACATGGACACTGAACCAATACCTTATGGCCAGACTCCTCTGGGATATCAAGGTTGATAGTGATGCTGTCATTGATGAATTTTATAGACTTTATTATCCAACAACTTATAAAACTACGAAAAAGTTTTATAGCCACCTCGAAAAAGCAACCGCCAATCTAAGTGCTTTCAAGAATTTTTTAACCATCGACGGTGACAATAGATACTTTTTCACTCAAATCTGGGGACAGCGACTTACCACTAAAGATAAACCAATCTTCTGGGTTGACCATTTAAAATACGAACCAAAACAATTAACAACAAATGACACTTTAAGCATTGTCGAAATGCTCAGCGAAATGGCACGGGCCAGAGAGGATATTGACCAGTCATTACTTAACTGTTCAGATGAAAAAGAACAGGCAAGGCTGATGGCTGATGACAGGCGTTTCAGCTATGGCGAAAAAATGTACAAGTTTCTCTACCACCTCGTAAGAACTTCAATGTTCTTCCACAACGATAACGACATTCTTGCAAAAGCCGAATTTGCCAAAACTAAAATATATGCGGACCTCTTAAAACAGATCACTGATATGGCAGATGTGAGATGCGACGGCGGAGTTGAAGACGCATTCATAGCTTCACAAGCTGTCGAAGTCTACGATTTTTTTGAAAAGAAATATGGAAACTGATTTTCCAAAAGGGCAAGAGAAAATGAGAAAACTATTTGCTTTATCATTGTTTTTTTACTCGGTTTTGGTTATCGCTGATATCACAATTGTCGCAAACCCAGGCAATTTTGATTAAAATCGCTTTGGGATCTATAGATTTTACGATTATATGGTTTTAAAATAAATCAATGAACAATAGTACTGAGTACAGTAAAGGCGAAAAAACAATTTTTTTTGAAGATTTCACATCTATCTGAAATTTGAGAGCTTTTATTTAAAAGAATTGCCCGATACCTGCTCTAATCATGCCCCTAAACCGTCAATTGTTGCCACAAATGGGTAAAATAACAGACCAAAATAAATAATTGTTATTTTTTTACATCAAAAAGAGTTGACAACTGTTTATTATTGATTAGACTAATCTCTTTTCTGTAAGTAAATGGAGCTTCTCTATGAAGAGTTTTTTAGCGAAAAAAGAACTAGTTGAAAGAAAATGGTTGCTTATTGATGCAGAGAACCTAATCTTAGGTCGTATGGCTGCTAGGATAGCACCTATATTAATGGGCAAAACTAAGCCTACGTACACTCCGAACGTTGATACCGGGGATTATGTAGTAGTAGTTAATGCGGAAAAGATCAAGGTAACCGGCAAAAAAGCTGAGGTTAAGGAATATGATTACTATACTCATTTTCCAGGTGGTCACAAATATGTCAGCTTCGCAGAGATGATGGAAAAGAAACCGGAAAAGGTTATCGAGCTCGCTATCAGGCGTATGATGCCCAAGAACAAGCTTGCTGAGGCTATGATGAAGAAACTGAAGGTTTATCGCGGCCCTGAGCATGAGAACCAAGCACAGAAACCTGAAAAAATAGAACTCTTTTAATTTACGAAAGATTTTAGATTATGGCAGAGACCAGTAGCGAAAATACACTTAATATATCAGTAACGAAAACAACTGCAGCAGCTGTTGTTGCTCCTTCTGTTAAGAAGGGACCTGACAAAGGTGGTTTTTATTGGGGTTTGGGAAGAAGAAAAAGCTCTGTTGCCAGAGTAAGAATCAAACCAGGCGATGGCAAACTTCTTATCAACGATAAAGAGCTAACAGACTATTTCGTAAGAAAACAGGATCAGAATTCTGTTATAGCCCCTCTTTCAGCGATTGATAGAGTTAAGGCCTTTGATGTATTCATCAATGTGGATGGCGGCGGAACCACAGGTCAAGCCGGTGCTGCTATGCTCGGCGTAGCAAGAGCGTTGAAGAATTACGATGAGAATCTTCTGGGTGCCCTGAGAGAAGGCGGTTACCTGACTCGTGACAGCAGAATGGTCGAGAGAAAGAAACCAGGTCAGAGCGGTGCAAGAAAGAGATACCAGTTCTCGAAGCGTTAATTGCGTATATTTCAAAAACTTATTACAATCGCCGTCGAGAGCAAAAATCTCGGCGGCTTTTTTTTAGTTTACATTTTACAAAAAAACGAAAGGGATAACTCCGATGGTTAGGGTTGCTATTATCGGTGCAAGCGGTTACACCGGCTCGGATGCAATTGATATTCTTTTAAAGCACAACAATGCAGAGTTGACTTATCTGACTGCTATGCATGAGTGTGGTGCGGTTGAAGATATATTCCCAAGATTCAAAGGAAGGTGCAGTCTTGATATAGAGACTTTGAACTTCGATAAACTTGCTGAAAAAGCAGACGTTGTGCTTTGCTGTCTGCCCCATAAGGTATCGATGACTTTTGTGCCGAAATTCCTTGAAGCAGGATTGAAAGTTATTGATTTCAGCGCTGATTACAGGATTAAAGATGTAGCAGTTTACGAACAATACTATCAGCCTCATACTGATAAAGAAAATCTCAAAAAAGCAGTATATGGACTGCCTGAGTTCTATCGCAAAGAAATTAAAAAAGCAAACCTTGTCGCCAATCCAGGTTGTTTCCCAACCGGATTAATGCTCGGCATCGGCCCACTGCTTAAAAATAATCTTATCGAGACAGATTCAATTATCGACAATGCAGTCTCTGGCTCATCCGGCGCAGGTAAAAATCCTTCAAAAGATTTTCACTTTCCAAATATGAATGACAACCTGTTTGCTTATGGCATAGGAACTCACAGGCACTTGCCAGAAATGGAACAGATTGCAAGCGGTATCGCCAACGATAAAGTCAGCATCCTGTTTCAGCCTCATGTCGGTGCTTTTGACAGGGGAATTCTTTCTACTATTTATTGTCAGCCTAAGAAAAGCATAACAGCTGATAACCTGGCAGAGCTCTACAAAGAGTTTTATAAAGATGAACATTTCGTGCAGATTCTTAAGTCTGCCCCTCATCTGAAAAATGTTGCCGGGACAAATTACTGCCAGATTTTCCCCACTGTTTCAAGGGGCAGAGTAGTAATATTTTCAGCTATCGACAATTTGGTAAAAGGTGCCTCTGGTCAGGCAATTCAAAATATGAATATACTTTTCGGCCTTGATGAAACTGATGGACTGAAATAGAGGATTAGATGACCAAGGGAATTTTAAATATTGCTACATGCCAGTTTGCTGTCGGGAGTTCCATAGAGGACAATGCAGCAGCAATCAAGGAATATATGCGAAAAGCCGCTCAAAGCAACGCAGATGTGGTTCATTTCAGTGAATGCGCATTAAGTGGATACGTCGGCACAGACTTCGCAAATTTTAATAATTTCGACTGGAATTTTTTAAGAGGAAAAACTACGGAAATAATGGCGTTAGCCAAGGAACTCAAAATATGGGTAGTCCTCGGCAGCGTACATGAATTAACGGCACCGAATAAACCCCACAACAGTTTGTATATAATCAACAATCAGGGCAAAATAGTTGACAGGTATGATAAGCGTTTTTGCACACGAGCTGACTTGAGAAGACACAAACCAGGTAATCGATTTGTTTTTTTCACTATTAATGGTATTAAATGCAGTGCGCTGATATGTTTTGATCTGCGTTTTCCGGAAATCTACAGAGAATTGTACAAAAACCAGGTCAACTGCATTTTCCAGTCATTTTATAATGCCCGCCAGAAAGGGACGAGTGTTCATACCGATATAATGAGGCAAACCATGCAGGCACATGCGGCGAGCAATTATTTCTGGGTCAGCATGTCTAACTCAAGCGGTTACTACGCCCCCTACCCGTCATGCTTTATCGAACCAGACGGGAAAATAGCTGGACAACTAGAATTTAATACAGCGGGCATAATGACAAATACCCTTGATATAGCCAAAAAGTATTACGATCCATCCGCAAAATTCAGGGAGCTTGCGATAAATGGAATATTATGTAACGGCGAAACCCAAATTGACGACCCGAGATCAATAGATACTAAAAACCTATAAAGAATTGGCAATATTTTCACCCACCCTAATGGAATAGGAATATGACCAATAAAGGATTAAAAATGAGTAATAATACGATAACAGCAGCAAAAGGATTCAAGGCAGCCGGCGTGAGCTGTGGAGTTAAAAGATCCGGTAATAAAGACCTGGCGATCATAGTATGCCCCGATGGCGCTAAAGCAGCAGCGATGTTTACTACAAACAAAATAGTGTCAGCCGCCGTTGTAACATGTAAAAAACACGTTAAAACTGCCAAAACAAATGCAGTTGTTATAAATTCCGGCAACGCAAACACCTGCACTGGAGAAAAAGGCATCAAAGATGCATCTTCGATGTGCCGAGAGGTTGCGGAAAAAATCGGCTGTAAAACTGAGAACGTACTTATTGCTTCAACCGGCATAATCGGTGAGTTTCTTCCATTAGAAAAAATAATAGCTGGAATAAATGAAGCGGCAAATCAACTGGATGATTCCGCCCAGGCTGGATTAAATTTCGCTCATGCGATAATGACGACCGATACAAAAGCCAAACAGGCAGTTGCAGCTGTTAAAATCAATGGGAAAACTGTCACTATCGCTGGAACCGCTAAGGGTGCAGGGATGATCGGACCTAATATGGCTACGACTATAAGTGTCTTCACTACTGATGTTGACATAAGCAAAGCACTGCTGGCAAAAGCGTTAAAAACAGCTATTGGAAATTCTTTAAACAAGCTTACCGTCGATATACACCAGAGTACAAATGACACTGCGATGATACTGGCTTCAGGTAAAGCTGGTAATAAAACAATCAATAAAACCGGTGCTGACTATGATAAATTTGTTAAGGCGTTGATGAATGTTTGCGATAGTCTTGCAAAACAGATGGCTTTGGATGCTGAGGGAGCTACAAAATTTTTTAAGGTTGTGGTAAATCAGGCAGCAAGTAAGGCTGAAGCTGCAAAAGCGGCTCGCGCTGTAGCGGACTATCCGCTGGTAAAATGCGCCATTCACGGCAGCGACCCGAACTGGGGCAGAATAATTTGTGCGGCAGGCTCATGCGGCGTAAACCTGAACCCTGATAAGCTAAAATGTAAAATTGGCAGCATAACCGTATTCAGTAATGGAAAGCCTGTAAAGTTTGACGCAAAAAAAGCCAGTAAAATTATTTCTCAAACTGAGCATACCATAACAATTTCTCTTGGGGTTGGAAAAGCTGAAGATCTCTGCTACGGATGTGACCTAAGTAATGAATATATAAGCATTAACGCAGACTATCACACTTAGGAAATATTGTATTATAATTAAGTTCTTTGTCAGTATTTGGTCCTGATAAAAACATTTAAATAAAAAACTTGAAATATAAAAGTATTTTGTTAAACTTCGTGCTATTTTTAATCATGCATTTTTAAACAAAGTTGTTTTTGTTAATCTTTAAAAGGAGTAGTAATGCTTAGTAAAATGTTAAGAAATCCAGTTGCACCCGCAGCTGCGCTGTTAGCTTTATGCGTAACAGCAATGGCCTCAGAATGTGGTGGCCAATCGCCGGCAGAAACTATCAAGTGGGCATGGTACATCGCACCGGTAAGTTCAATTCTCGCCCTGGTATTTGCGTTTATCCTCTATAAGATGGTAATGTCTGCCCCTGAGGGTACCGCAAAGATGGTCGAGATCGCAAAATATGTAAGAGAAGGCGCATATGCATACCTTTTCAGACAGTATTCCGTCGTTGGTGTCGTATTTGCGGTACTTGTCTTAATCTTCGCATTTTTGGCGTACATTGGTGTTCAAAACCCATTTGTGCCGATCGCATTTTTAACAGGTGGTTTCTTTAGTGGTCTTTGCGGATTCTTAGGAATGAAAACCGCAACTAACGCTTCTTCAAGAACTGCTCAAGGCGCAAGCGTAAGCCTTAACCGTGGTCTTCAGGTTGCTTTCAGAAGCGGTGCTGTTATGGGTATGGTCGTTGTGGGCTTTGGTCTGCTCGATATCTCTATATGGTACTGGATTCTTGACAGAGTAGTTTACACTGCCGAACATATGCAGAATGGTCTTAATATAATGGGGCTGACATTTGTTCATGCCGGAATGGATTCACATAGCAAGCTGGTAGAAATCACTACCACAATGATCACTTTCGGTATGGGTGCTTCGACACAGGCTCTGTTCGCACGTGTTGGCGGCGGTATTTACACTAAAGCTGCTGACGTTGGTGCCGACCTGGTTGGTAAGGTTGAAGCCGGTATTCCGGAAGATGATCCACGTAACCCTGCAACAATCGCAGATAACGTTGGTGACAATGTTGGTGACGTAGCTGGTATGGGTGCTGACCTTTACGAAAGCTACTGTGGTTCGATCCTTGCAACTGCCGCTCTCGGTGCCGCACTTCCAGTAGCCGCTCTTGCAGAACAAGGACTTAATCCTCTGATGGCTGTTCTTGCACCAATGATCGTTGCCGGTCTTGGCACAATTCTTTCAATCATAGGTATATTCATGGTTAGATGTAAAGAAGGTGCAACACAAAAAAACCTTCTCAATGCCCTTCTTTTCGGAACATTCGGAAGCAGTGTTTTCATAGTCGTAGCTCTTATCGGTATGGTAATGATGGGATGGATTTCATGGGGTATTTTCGGTTCAGTTATTTCAGGTCTGGCTGCCGGTGTAATCATCGGTCAGTTTACCGAATATTATACTTCTGCTGAATATAAACCTACCAGGGGTATTGCAGCACAAGCAAATATGGGAGCTGCAACAACTATCATCGATGGTTTTGCAACTGGTATGTACTCAGCTGGTCTTCCTGTAGTAACAATCGTTATCGGAATCCTTTGTGCCTACGGATTTGCAGGCGGCTTCTCAAATATGGCAATGGGTCTTTACGGCATTGGTTTTGCCGCTGTTGGTATGCTTTCAACATTAGGCATCACACTGGCAACCGACGCTTACGGCCCAATCGCTGATAACGCTGGCGGTAACGCTGAAATGAGCGGAATGGATAAAGTAGTAAGACAAAGAACTGATGCACTTGATTCACTTGGTAACACAACCGCTGCCACAGGTAAAGGTTTTGCAATCGGTTCTGCCGGTCTGACAGCTATGGCTCTTCTTGCCTCTTATATCGAGGAAGTTAGAATCTGGGTTGGAAGACTTGCTGAAGACGGTGTCTACACTATAGGTAATGTTGCTTTCTTTAAAGGCACTAATATTACAGAAAGCGTTCAGACCGCATTTGCAGCTGTAAAAGATCAGGGTTATGAGCTGGTCAGCGCAAGTACAGCTACAATGACTGACTTTGTAAATGCTTATGATTTAAGCATCATGAATCCAAAGCTTATTTCTGGTATGTTCATCGGTGCTATGATGGCATTCGTCTTCTGTGCAATGACCATGAAAGCTGTTGGTCGTGCTGCCGGTGCTATGGTTAATGAGGTTCGTCGTCAGTTCAAAGAGATTCCAGGCATCATGCAGGGCACAGGTAAGCCTGACTATGCAAAATGTGTATCTATTTCTACATCAGGTGCTCAGAGGGAAATGATTGTTCCTTCAGCGTTGGCAATTATAGTGCCAGTAGCAACCGGTCTGTTTCTTGATGTATCAGGCGTTCTTGGACTGCTCGTTGGTGGTTTGACTGCTGGTTTCGTACTGGCTATCACCTTGAATAATGCCGGTGGTGCATGGGATAATGCTAAAAAATACATTGAAAACGGTGCTCACGGCGGAAAGGGATCTGACGCCCATAAAGCCGCTGTTGTTGGTGATACCGTCGGTGACCCATTCAAGGATACATCTGGTCCTTCACTGAACATCCTCATTAAGTTGATGTCGATGGTTAGCATTGTATTCTCCGGTGTTATTGTCAAGTTCGGGCCGATGATTGCTGATTGGTTAGGAATGGGCAAGTAACATAAATGATCTGTTGACTAAACAGGTTCTTAATTGTACACTATCGGGGTGGTCTATAGAGACTGCCCCGATTTTTTTATATGAAGAAAGATTAAAATTGTTAACGAAACAAACTAAAGATGCAGAAAATTTCGCAATAGCTGCGGCAAAATTGGCAAAAACCCTTAATTGCAAACAAATTACAGTGCAGGATCTTGTCGGAAAAAGCCCTGCCACAGATTATTTCGTAATAGCAACCGGCACAAGCAACAGGCAGATACGTACCGTATGCGATGAAATTTCCGCACTTGCAAGAGAAATGGGATTTCCCCGCTTCGGCAAAGCAGGATATGAGCAGGCAAAATGGATACTAATGGACTTCGTTGATGTCGTTGTACATATATTTGACAACGAATACAGGGACTATTATGATTTGGAACTGCTCTGGGGAGATGCTGAAAAACTAAACTGGGAAAGAGAAGATTCAGCAGATGAAGCAAACAATTGAAATACTACAGCAAAGGATCAGAAATGCTATCACAGAAGTAACAGGTATTGAAAATTGCGACCCCATGGTAAGGCCTTCAACCAATCCTGATTTCGGTGACTACCAGGCTAACGGTGTGATGGCAATCGCAAAGAAAGCGAAAAAAAATCCACGCAATCTTGCTGAAGAAATAATTGCAAAACTCCGCATTGAAGATATATGTTTGCCCGCTGAAGTAGCTGGGCCCGGTTTTATAAACCTAAGACTCAAACCTGAATTTATTTCCGACCAGTTGATGGCGATGGAAAAGGACCTCGGCGGCACACTTGGATTTGAAAAAACCGAAAAACCTCAAACAATCGTCGTCGATTTTTCAGGCCCTAATATCGCAAAACAGATGCATGTCGGTCATCTGAGAAGCACAATAATCGGTGACAGCATTTGCAGACTTCTCGATTTCATAGGCCATAATGTAATAAAGCAAAACCACATCGGCGATTGGGGAACGCAATTCGGAATGCTTATCGCTTATCTGAAGCAGGAAAATCCGCAGGTAATTGAAAACCCAGCCAGTGTTCACATCAGCGACCTTGAGCAGTTTTACAAAAACGCAAAAGCACGTTGCGATGAAGATGCTGTTTTTGCCGAATCTGCAAGAAAAGAAGTTATAAAGCTGCATAACAAAGACGCTGATACTATGCGAGTCTGGCAGCATATCGTTGATGAATCACGCCTTCATTATCAGCCGACGTATGACAGACTCAAGGTAGACCTTCACCGTGAAAACGAAAGAGGCGAAAGCTTTTATGCTGACAAGCTGGCAGGTGTTGTGGAAGACCTCCGGAACATGGGATTAGCCAGACAGTCAGACGGAGCTATCTGTGTATTCCCTGATGGTTTTAAAACCAAAGAAGGAAGCCCCCTGCCTCTTATCATAAGAAAATCAGATGGTGCCTTCCTCTATGCTACTACAGATTTAGCTGCAATCAGATATCGCATGAACGAACTTAAAGCTGATAAAATTATTTATATCACTGACGCCAGACAAAGTCTGCACTTTGAAATGGTCTTTGCCGTAGCCAGGATGGCTGGTTGGGTTAAGGAAAATACAGAGCTTTGTCATGTGACCTTCGGCAGTGTTCTCGGAGAAGATGGTAAGCCTTTCAAAACACGATCTGGCGAAAACGTAAAACTCCAGGACCTGCTTGATGAAGCTGTCACAAGAGCATTAACGGTTGTCGAAGAAAAAAATCCTGAGCTTGATGCTGAAACAAAATCGGACATTGCAAAGGCTGTCGGCATAGGCGCGGTAAAATATGCTGACTACAGCAATAACAGGACAAGCGATTATATATTCAGCTTTGATAAAATGCTGGCTATGGAAGGCAACACCGCACCTTATATGCAATATGCCTACGCAAGAATAAAATCAATCAGCAGGAAAGCAATAACCAGTAATATCGATATCAAAGATGAGCTTTTGGATCTTGACGTATTGAACCTGGCTGAGCAGGCAGAGATCGATCTGGCAAAACATATTATAAGCTACGGCGAAACAATTAACTTCACAGCAGCAGATTACAGAATTAATTATCTAACTGCATTTCTATATGAACTGTCACAAAAATTCAGTTCTTTCTATGCGAGCTGTCCGGTTTTGAAAGCTTCGACTCAAAGCAGAGCAACAAGATTTTTGCTTTGCAGATTAACGGCAAAATGTATCGGTCATGGTTTATCAAATCTACTCGGAATCGATGTGGTAGAGCAGATGTAAAGGAAAAATAAACATGAAGATTGTCGAAAGTGATTTTACTGTTATAACAAAAGACCGTAACCAGATGATAAATATCACTGCCCAGATTGAAACCGCTGTCAAAGAAACCGGCATAAACAGTGGTAATGTTATCGTTTTCTGTCCCCATACTACCGCTGCCATAACAATCAATGAAAATGCCGACCCAGATGTAGTCCATGATATAATGATGACTTTGGATGAACTGCTGCCCTACCATCGTGAAGGATACAGACATTGCGAGGGTAACTCAGATGCTCACTGCAAAAGTTCCCTTATGGGCACAAGTAAACAAATAATTTTATCAAATGGAAAGCTAAGGCTTGGGACATGGCAGGGAATATATTTTTGCGAATTTGATGGTCCGAGGACAAGAAAAGTTTTTCTGCAAATCACTGGGCAATAAGAGCAATTATTTCAAATACATTGCTTTTCTAAACAAATACAGATTCATTAAAATTAGCCCTCCATATTTTATCTTTTTTTTAAAAATAACCCATTAAATCCCGTACTATTACGGTATGATTTTAAGTAACCAAAAGCTTTTTTTGTGTTTTACTTAAGCGCATAAAAAGGGCGAGGTGGTGGATTCGGCTGGGGGGGAAACCGATAGACCACACTGCCTCGCCGAGGTTCATAAGCCGCAAAAACGGCATTATTTCGCATAAAAACAGGGAAAACCACTCGTAACCAAGTTGGTAATAAAACAACCAACTAAACCTCTTTCACTTCACAATACAAGTGCCCTAATTATATCTTTTTTGCCGCATCCTTGCAAGAAAAAAAATGTTTTAAAACTTAATTTAAGTATTTAATGTCAAAAATTAGTTAAGGTTAAAATTGCTTGAAAATTTTAATTTATCAGCTAACATTAAGAAGATTATGTAGTATTTTTTTCTTTGGAGCACTTAATGTCAAAACAGGCGAATAAGATTTCCGTGACTAAAAAGATCACTGAAGTAGCAGAAGATGTATACGGCAAGATTCTTAAGGGTAAATCCCCAACTATGAGCACACCGGTTCGGTCGTTAAATAATATAAAATACCATGTAAAGGTCGGCTACTTTGAAATGCTCGGCAAAAATAAGATGAGAACTTTAACTGTTAATACTGTTAAAACTTTTGCCCAGACATTAAAGATGATGTCATTATCAAAAGAGCTGGTCGACACAGATGACATGGCGACCAAAAGGGAGGCATATTATATCTCTAAGAACTGGGGAAAAGCTGGTTTTAGTGAACAGGCCGAATCAGATACGATCATGGATGATGTCGAGGCTATGTTCGGGGTAAACCGTGAACAGCTTAAATTCACACCTGAGGAAAAAGGTGGAGATATCGCGGGTAAACTTTTTGTAATAGATAAAGATTCAAAAGGAAACCCGCTCAGGATCGATTGTACAAAATTCGGCTCCGGGGCGTACTCGATCCCAACTGATGTCGAAGGACTCGGATTCGAGAGCAACGCAAAATTCATACTCGCGATAGAAACCGCAGGTATGTTTCAAAGACTCGTAAAATATGACTACTGGAAAATAAACAACTGCATCCTTGTCAGTATGGGTGGTGTTCCCACAAGGGCATGCAGACGGTTCATCAGAAGACTTACTGATCAATTGAAAATTCCGGTTTACGCATTTGTCGATGGTGACCCTTATGGTTACTTTAACATTTACAGAACACTTAAAGTTGGTTCTGGCAATGCCGCACATTTGAACCAATTTTTCTGCGTTCCAGATGTAAGCTTTCTCGGCGTGACTCCACAAGACATAATAACATATAAGCTGCCAACACATCCATTAAAAGAAGTTGACATTAAACGTGCGAAAGACGCTCTTCGGAATGATCCTTTTGTAATACATCATAAACCATGGCAAAATGCGATGAACCAAATGCTTAAAATGGGAGTGCGTGTCGAACAACAGGCATTTGCAAAACACGGCCTTGATTTTGTTGTCAATGAATATCTTCCGGATAAGCTCAAAGATGTATCTAAATTTTTACCTTGATTTTCTTGTTAGTAATTTTAATTACTAAATGATATCTTGACATTACCATTTTTTTAATAGAATATGGCTGTTGTTTTATACCTTTTAGACAGAGACCATGAAGCGAATATCTGAGAAAATAGAACGCATAAAAGACGACATCAATTCGACGTGCGCCAAGACAGGCAGGGATCCTGCAAGCGTAACGCTTGTCGTTGTAACAAAGTCAACAACGATTGACTGCATTGAAAAAGTAATAAAACTTGGAATGGCTGATCTCGCCGAAAACAGGGTTCAACAACTAAAAAAAGTCAGCACACAGGTATCTGAATTTCTTAGCCAAAACGCAGAAGATCCATCTATCCCCAAAAATATTAACTGGCACATGATAGGTCACCTTCAGAGAAACAAAGTCAGACAGATACTTTCAATAGCATCATTGATACATTCCGTAGACACACTTCGTCTGGCAGAAGAACTCAACATCGCAGCAGGAAAATTAAATCTAAAACCTAAAATTCTGCTCCAGGTCAACACCTCACAGGAACCACAAAAATATGGTGTACCTGTCGGAGCGGCAACGCATCTCGCAGAGCAGATCCAAACAATGCCAAATTTAAGTCTTGTTGGTTTGATGACGATGGCCCCACTCACACGGGATAAGGATATGGCAAAAGCCTGTTTTACCCGGGCAAGAGAACTGTTTCTGGAAATCAAAGAGGAAAAGATTGTCGGATCTGAATTTACCGAGTTAAGCATGGGTATGAGCGGAGACTACATTGAAGCTATAGAAGAAGGGGCAACAATTCTCCGTATAGGTTCAGCTATTTTTTCCTGATTTCTACAACAGCATAATTTGCTTGCCATTAAGGTTGCATCTTTAATTTTTAGTAAATTAAACTGAAAACCACCAAAGTTACCCACCTTATCAGACGAGATATAATTGTGTTTAACCTATTTTCAATTGGAATTGTTATATAGTCCTATAAAAAGCGGAATAACTAAAAATATGGACCAGAACGTCAAAGAGTTAAGAGAAAACCATTTTACAACTGATATGGCAGAGAACCTTGCCCAGCAGTTACAAATGGCAGGACTGGTACAAAGAGATTTTTTACCTAAAACACTGCCTAACAGCGAACACCTCAAGTGGTCCGCTCTTTTCAAACCCGCAGAATGGGTATCTGGTGATATTTACGACGTTGCTCGGCTAGATGAAACACATATAGGTTTTTATATAGCAGATGTTGTGGGTCACTCAATGCCAGCTGCCCTTTTAACTATGTTCCTCAAGCAGGCAATCGTTATGAGGCGTACCCAAAATAACGAATACTATGTCTTTTCTCCCGCAGAAGTTATTTCCAATCTCAATAAACGCATGACAGAACAGAAATTATCAGGACAGCAGTTTGCTACATGCTGCTATTGTTTGCTCAATACCCAAACTTTTGAGCTGACTTGTGCAAGAGCTGGTCACCCTTATCCTATTTTAATAAGACAGGGACAACCGCCTAAGCAAATCGAAACAAGAGGTGCATTGCTTGGAATATTTGAAGAAACTGATTACCATGAGCAAACAATACAACTAAAACCAGGCGACCGGCTGATAATGTATTCCGACGGAACAGAGCCTTACATTGCAGACTTCGATGAAAAGACAGGCTTTTACCTCAAAGAAAACTTCAGTGATATTAACAACCTGAAGCTTGACCAGATCATCGCAAGAATCGAACAATGCCTTGCAAACGAAAAAATTACTAAAGCTGAATTCGATGACATTACAGTTTTAGGTTTGGAGATATCTTAAGTTAGTCAGGCATAATATCTTCGAAACAAGTCGGGGCCTGCTGCTTCAATATATCAAGTATCATCTTACAAGTTTGCCTGATTTCCCACTGTGCTTTCGAAGATGTACGCAGCTTGATTATATGCCTCCATTCCCTGAAGTTCGCTGAAACGACGATTTCGCTGGTGCACGCATTAGGCAATACAAATCGGGCATCTTCTTTCTTTAATCCACGCTGAACCCACTTATTGTACATATTCTGCATGACAGCCATATCATTATGATAATCCTCAACAAATTCAGATGGAATCGCTGGCGGAGTGACATATTCAAAAGCCTTTTCGCTTACATAACGTTGTGATTGCTGCGAAACCGATATTAAACGATGCCTGACAAGCTGATGTGTCATCGCGCGAGAACCATTAATTATTTTAAAGGTCGCACAAGCATGCTCAAGCGGGGATTCATGGCCCATCTTCAACAACCTGTCGATAAAATTTTTATCAGAATCTTCTTTTATCCTGTCAAAACTCAGATAACAAGTTCTGCCTGCCAGTTCAATAACACGTTCTGCATCAGGTGTTATCGTAATAAGTTCGACTTCTACTTTTTTATCTTCCATCTTTTTTACCTAAACTTTATCAATATCAATTTTTCCAAGAGCAGCCAATGCTATCCGCACGTTTCCAAAAGGCGCACTAACCGCAAACCCCTGAACATAACCACTAATTTCTTCTATCATCTCGCGTGCAATTTCAATCCCAATGGCGACTCCCTGCTGTTTTGTCTTTGCCTGGCTCATCCGCTCCAAAAGTTCATCCGGCACAACAACACCAGGAACCTCATTAGCCATAAATTCAGCATTTTTAAAGCTTGTAAAAGGCCAGATTCCAGCAACGATCGGTATTCTGAACGGTTCAATCTTTTTAAGAAAATCAGTAAGCATTTTAACGTCAAAAACAGGTTGGGTTATCGCGTATTCTGCTCCGGCTTGAACCTTTTGCTTAAACCTCTTTATTTCACGAGGCAAATCAGCAGCAACCGGATTAGCTCCAACGCCGATAGTAATACATACCCCCGGAGAAAAATTATTGCCGCCAATATCAATACCACAATTCAAATTTCTCAATACGCTGGTCAAAGCTACTGAATCAGCATCAAAAACACCTGTAGCATCCGGATACTGACCAAGCTTAGGCGGATCACCGGTAATGATAAGCATATTGTTAAGCCCTATTGCACCGGCTCCGAGCATGTCTGATTGCATCCCTATGAGATTACGATCCCTACAGCAAAAATGCACTATAGTCTCTATCTCCACCTGCTTCTGGATCAAAGCTGCTGTTATCATAGGAGACAGCCTTGAACTGGCACGAGGGCCGTCCGGAATGTTTATTGCGTCAACACCCATTTCACCACACAAACAGGCCTTCGCAATTACAGCAGATGTATCAATACCCATTGGCGGTGTTATCTCGATAGTTGTGATTTTCTCACCACTGGCAAGCTTTGCACCAATTTTTGATTTCTGCCCTAAAGACTGTTGAACTATCTCCGATGCCGGATGTGTCTTTTCATCAACCACAACAGAAAACGTTTTTTCAGAAACTCCAGCTTTACCCAGAGCCTTAACTGTCCGGACTATTTGTGCGATATGTTCAGGAGTTGTGCCGCAACAGCCCCCTATTATCTTTGCCCCCTTTTCAAAAAACTTTTTCGCATACTCAGCCATATATTCGGGGGTACACATATAAAGGGTTCTGTTTTCAACCTGCCTTGGGAGCCCGGCATTAGGCTGAACTGAAATAGGTTTATCAGTCAACTTGCTTATCAACTCAAGACTGTTAAGCATATCAGCGGGGCCGACAGAACAATTTAAACCAACCGCTGTAACATCCTCAGCTGCGATTTTAACAATCGCCGACTCAATTCGCTCACCATAAACCGTTAAATTATCCTGATTAACTGTCATCTGAGCAATTACGGGCAAATTTGTTATTTCTCTGACCGCACCAATTGCTATAAGCAATTCTTCACTGCTGGAAAAAGTCTCCAGAATAAGGAAGTCAACCCCTGCTTTGACCAATGCTAACGCTTGATTTTTAAACGCGTTATATGCAATTCCCCTTGACTGATCGGTATAAACTATACTTTTCGCCGTTAAAGGCCCGATTGAACCACCAACCAATGTTCCACCATACGCACACTGGCGTGCTATTTCGACTGCCGCTGTATTAATCTGCTCTGTTTTTTCCGCCAAACCAAACCTGGCAAGCTTAATTTCATTGGCACCAAATGTATTTGTTTCAATAAAATCTGCCCCAGCTTCAATATAAGCATTGTGAATGCTCTTTATCAAATCTGACCGGCTAAGATTAAGTTCATCAAAACAGCTATTAAGGAAAATACCCTTGTCATAAAGCATAGTTCCCATTGCACCATCGCCGATCACAATACCTTTATTTAACAAAGCAACTAATTTACTTTCGCTCATACTTATACTTTCTCGATAAAAACCCCAAAAACGCCATTGACGTTATTGGATAATTCGACTTTTTCGCACAGTTACTGCTGTTTTTCTGCTTAAACTTCCATATTCCGCCTTTCTCAAACATAGAAAAACAGCAGCAATTACACCAAGGAGAAGAATCAAGACAGCAAAAAAAACTGCCGTCTCGGGCAAACCCAGCAATATAGTGCAAAATACCAGCAAAAATATATCAATTCAAGGCTTTATTTACAAAATTATGGTAAAAAAGCCTAAAAACAAATTTTAAAACTAAATAGACAACAATACAAATACAACTCACGGTTAAATTGCTTGCAATAATGAAACTTGAAGCTATACTCATAAAACTTTATAATTGACTGAGTCTGTTATTTTGAGAGGACACAACTAATGTCGCAGAAGAAAGATAAAGAATGTGATAAGTCACAAGAGAATGATCGTGATATTTGTAAAATAAATCAGATATTAGAACTGATGAAGGATAATGATCTTGTAGAAGTCGAAATTAAACACGGCGAGGATAAGATATTACTCAAGCGTGCTCAGCCGCAGTTATCAGCGGTTCAAATGGTCGGTCATGCTGTGCCAGCACCAGTTGCCCATGCCGAGAGCAAGCCTAAAGAAAGTGAGAATTTAGTTGAGATCAAATCTCCGATTATAGGCACATTTTACTCTCAACCAAGCCCGGATTCTGAACCTTATGTGCAAATAGGCTCTGCGGTCAGTCCTCAAACTGTAATTTGCATCGTCGAAGCTATGAAGGTGATGAACGAAATCAAGGCAGAAACTACCGGCACCATTGTCCAGGTAATGGTCGAGAATGGTCAGGCTGTTGAATACGGACAGGTGCTGTTCAAGGTCAGACCTAACTGATAGTTTTGAAATTTATTAATCTTCCTTTTGCCTTAAAGGTTTAATTTATATGTTTTCAAGGATTCTTATAGCAAATCGAGGCGAGATAGCGCTGCGAATAATACGCGCCTGCCATGAGCTTGGTATTGAGGCAGTAGCTGTTTACTCACAAGCTGATAAAGATGCTCCATATTTGAAATTAGCCGACCAGGCGATCTGCATCGGGCCTCCAAATCCGGCAAAAAGCTATCTTGATATATCAAGAATAATCAGCGCCGCTGAAATAGCTGACGTTGAAGCGATCCACCCAGGTTATGGTTTCCTAGCTGAAAATGCTAATTTTGCGCAGATATGTAAAGACTGTGGCATCGAATTCATCGGCCCATCAGTCGAATCTATGAAATTGCTCGGCGATAAGGTCCAATCACGAAAACTGGCGATAAAAGCTGAAGTCCCAATTTCTCCTGGTTCAGAAGGAGCAATTGAAAGTGAAGAAGAAGCTCTAAAAATCGCAAGTAAAATTGGCTATCCAGTAATAATAAAGGCTTCTGCAGGCGGTGGTGGTCGCGGCATGAGAGTTGTACATAATGATATCAGTTTCAGGTCATCATTTAATGCCGCTAAAACAGAGGCTCAAATAAATTTCGGCGACAACAGAGTATTCCTCGAAAAATTCATCGTTGAACCAAGACATGTAGAAGTACAGGTCTTAGCTGACAAGTACGGCAATACACTGCATTTTTATGAAAGAGATTGTTCTATTCAGCGAAGACATCAAAAAATGATAGAAGAGTCACCATGCCCTGTTATCAACCAGCACAAACGCGAAGAACTTTGCAACGCTGCCATCAGAATTGTCAAAGCTGCAAATTACTACAACGCTGCAACTGTTGAATTCTTGATGGACAAGGATCAGAACTTCTATTTCTGCGAGGTAAACACCCGTATACAGGTGGAACATCCCGTATCAGAAATGGTTACTGGTCAGGACCTTATTAAATGGCAGCTAAAAATCGCAAGCGGTGAAAAACTGAACCTAAGTCAGCGGGATATAAAACTTAATGGCGTTGCTATTGAGTGTCGAATAAACGCAGAGGACCCTGACAATAATTTTGTTCCTTCACCAGGAAGAATTGCAGAATACATCGCACCGGGCGGTTTTGGTGTCCGTATCGATACACATGTTCATCAAGGCTGGATGGTATCACCAAATTATGATTCGATGATATGCAAGCTAATAGTCCATCAGCCAACAAGAAAAGAAGCTATTGCAACTATGAAACGCGCACTTAGCGAATTCGTTATCGAACCTGTGAAAACGACAATACCAGCATGCCTCCGCATTCTTTCTCATAATCTCTATGTGGAAAACAAAGTAGACACGGGTTTCATCGAACGAAATATGTAAACTTTGCTGGTCATAAAAAACCGGCAACATAAATATCTATATCATATTACATTATAAGTGTTTTATGATAATATTTATATAGACACCTGATCAAATCAGTCAATGTTCTCTACTTCTTCCATAGCTATACGGGACCATTCCCAAAGCCGTTGCGGATCATGGCGTACTGTTGAAATATCCTTCATGATAAATTCGATATGGCACTTGCCGTCAGCTTTTTCAAGAACATTATGAATCTCTGCTCTGGCCCTGGTCGGATCCCAGTCTGCTTCAGCAAGAATCGCTGGACTCGGTTTTCGGCTGATAACATAATCGCTGCCTATCTCGCTTATTATTCGCTCTAGATTACACCAGGGGCTAACAGAAATTTTACGAAGGTTCGGTATCTTACGCAAGATATCCATCTTCTTATCGAGAGGTTCGCAGCAGCCGTAATAGGTCATACCAAAACGTTCCAACCATCGCAAGTCGTGCCTGACTGCAAACTCCCAGTGCATCTCCGGTGAAACTTCTGAGAATATTTGTGCATTGGAACATCCCCACATATTATGAGCCATTATATGATTGGGATCATATGGAGACATAGGCAATTCACTGGTATAACCATACCCACCAGAGCCAACCCGCGTATTATCATTGTCCAGTGACAAAAGATTCAACTGCTCGAACTGATCCAACTCTACCATCCAGGCATCAACCATTCGCTCGACTGCGGCATTAACCATATCCGGCCGCAGGATCATGTCCATCATTGCCTCCTGAATGCCCCACCAGCGGATGAGATAATCCCATGGCGTAAACCAGATATGCGTTTGACCTTGTTTTTTTACCGGCATAATCCCATTGTAAATTTTACACATCGCCTGATAGCAAAATTCAGTAGCTTTCTCATTATGGGTGATTTTGGGGAACTTTATCTTTTCGATATCTTCAGGCTCTTTGATCTGAATATTAAAATGCCGCGAAACAACATCGCTGGTTTCATCAGTCCTGATAACATCCACATTTTCGAGAATCCCGAAATCCGTACTGTGAATAGCCAGCGGGCAGACCAGATAATCATTGATTACCATATCGCCGGGCAGATGCTTCCATTGATAAATGGTTTTTCGCAACTGATCTTCCTGGTCACGGGCCCATGAATGCTCGCATTGCAGCGTCAACTCATCATCAACATTCATCTCGTTCCAGCATATTTCATTGATCCACACCATCGGCCTTTTGGACTTAAGATCATTAAGCCTGGTCCAAAGTAATGCTTTCTCCTTATGTATAGGCAAAGATGCAATCTCTGCAACTTTACCTGCCAATCTACGTAATATATTAGCATCTTTGTTTGAAAGGTTGATCGCAGCCGCAACAGGCGGCTGTGTACGATGACTTGGGTCGTGCAGCATAGTCGAATTCCTTTTTTAATTTCATACTAACAACTTTTATGATACGCAAGCCAATGGCTCAGAGATTCTTTTTTTTGATTTAATCGAATAAATGTTGATTATCAGCAGTGTTGAAATTATCAATGCTGCTATGAAAAAAATAGAGAAAACATATAAAGTTGACGAATAGCTTTGTGTTCTATCCTTTATATAAGCAAGCAGCATAGGGCCGATCATTCCAGCGGCTGACCATGCAGTAAGTATATAGCCATGAATGGCAGATACTTGCTTTGTTCCAAACAGATCGCTGATATACGCTGGTACAGATGCAAACCCTCCGCCGTAACAAGTCATAATTGCATAAATAACCACCTGAAAGAGAACAGGACTTGTAATTTTCGGTAAGGCTAAAAATGCAACTATCTGAAGTGCGAAAAATATTGCCCAGACAGCAGGCCTGCCAATGTGGTCTGAAATGCCCGACCAGCCTATCCTGCCAAGCCCATTAAATAAACCAATAATCGCAACCATACCAGCTGCTGTCGCCGCCGTCATACCCGCCAGTTCCTGCCCCATTGGTGATGCTACTGAAATTATCGCTATCCCGCAACTAATATTTATAAACAGCATCAGCCATAGAAGATAAAATCTCAGAGTTTTAACCGCCTCATTGGCTGTAAGTTGTGAAATATCAGCTCTGATTTTTTTTGTACCATTATTTAATTTAACTTTGAAATTCGCAGGAAACCAGTCTTTTGGAGGCGGGGCAAGATATTGCGACGAAAAAAACATTACAACAAAATATATTACGCCAAGTACGTAAAACATTCCTTCTATGCCAATTTGTTCGATAGACATTAATTTTTTCATCGCAAAGCTGCTTATAAATGCAGCGAACCCGAACCCCATAATCGCCATACCAGTTGCCAACCCTCTTTTATCTGGAAACCATTTAATTAGTGTTGACACCGGCGTAATATAACCAGTTCCAAGTCCAATACCACCGAGCACACCATAGCAAAGATATAAAAGCCAAAGTGATTGGAATCTCACAGCTAATCCGCTACCGAAAACACCTATTCCGAAAAAGCACGCTGCCAGCATTCCTGCTTTTCTTGGTCCTTTCCTTTCAACAAAATGGCCGAGAAATGCCGCACTTAACCCGAGAAAGCATATTGCTATCGAAAAAGTAAATGTAATTTCCGCCAATGAGCAGTCCAGCAATTTCATAATAGGTCTGGCCGCTACGCTCCACGCATAGACCGAGCCGATAGAAATATGAATTCCAACTGCACATATAGCAATTAACCATCTGTTTTTCACAACATCTCTCC
>CAZBKA010000029.1:0-26869 GCA_964492365.1 uncultured Pirellulales bacterium
AAAGCAAAAAAAATCCCACCAAAACCCCAACTACGCGCACCCCAGAGCCGATTTTCACCCCCTAAAAACCACCCACATCCCAATTATCAGCCCAATTAAGCCCATTCTACCCCCAATCTCCCAATTTTAAAATCCCTAAAATACCCCCACCTGTCATTTTGCGTCACCAAAAAACAGCCTCCCCCAAGGCTGTTCCCTAAAAATTCAGCTATAAACAATCATATCTCGTATTTTTTATAGTATCGATCATTGCCTTGAAGTTTTCCATTGGCGTATCAAGCTGAACATGATGAGTTGGCCCAATGATTAGCCCACCATTTTTACCGATAGTTTTCAATCGCATAATAACTTCATTTTTAACATCCTCCGCAGTACCGAAAGGCAGCGTGTGCTGTTCATCAATCGACCCCCAAAAACACAACCTGTCGCCGTACTGCTCTTTTATCTTTGCCGGATCAATACATGCCGGTTGAATCGGGTTCAAAACATCAACACCTATTTCTATCAATTCTTCGATCACGTCAGAAATGTTCCCGTCGCTGTGATACGCGACTTTCAACTCAGGATTTATAGATTTGATTTCTTTAATGAAATTAGCCATTCTCGGTTTGAAAAATTCCCGCCACAACTTCGGTGAAATCAGCATACCGTTCTGCCCACCGATATCGTCACCCGTCCAGATCATATCTACGCCCATTTTCGCTAATTTCTTCGCAGCCGCCAAATGATATTTATAAGGTATATCAAGAATATCATTGGCCAGCTGCGGGTCTGTTATAAAATCCATCATAAGATTTTCCAACCCGCGCAGCGCCCATGCAGTTTCGAAAATAGTGGTAACCGTGACTCCGACAATGAAATGGCTGTTTTTATAATTTGCGAGCAGATTTTCAGCATCGGTATATAATTTAGGATTATCCGCTTTTGGTGGAGTATAATTTAAAATACTGTCTTTCTGTGCCAATGGATGCCCCGTCATTTCCGTATAAAACCCCTGACCGAAAGGCGTTTCATATTTAGCAGCGTGCCAGCCTATGCCCCATTCGTCAGTGTAAGGCTTACTGGACTGATAGTAGCAATTTGCCCAGCCAACAGATGTAAGCAGCATATCTTCATCAAGGGCCGTTTCGAGCTGGTACTTATTGCCTCCGCCATGAGGATTATGCGTTGCACCAGCACCAAAATTAAGCTCTTTTCTCAGCCTGCTGGCAAACTCAGGGGTAAAACTTATCTGAAAAGGACATCTGTCAGACTGCTGATGATTCAAAGCTGTTATTACTCTTTCTCTGTGTGACATTTTTTTTGAAGCCATTTTTTACTTTCAAATATTATAGTTTTTTTTGCCCGACAAGCTGTATAGTTACGGTTCCCTTTATTACGTCGCCTATTTCTAAAGGTCTGTATTCATGTTTGAGGTGAGATTTGAAAAACGGGTCATATCCCCCGTTTGCATAATCAGCTACCAATAACTTTATGCTATCACCTTCAATATAACTTCTGGAAGTTTGTTTGCCGTCAGAGATAACTTTTATGCCGACACCGTTAACATCTGTCAATGACGCGTAATTGATGTTGTACTTGCTCGACCTGAAATCATTTGTCCCTGCTGCAGTTGCATCGAGGTACCAGGGCCAATCCGGTTGATGATTTACTGGCAGGTTTAACTGATTCGGATCCGGCAAAGCTTTTGCTGAACCTTCAGGTCTTCCAATATGGTCTTGGGGATAAACCGTCCACTGTGCATTTCTGTTCCAGCTCAGCAGATCATATTGGCGAGCGAGTGTAAAAGTTACCCCAGTTTCTCTCGGGTCGATTACTTTTTTATACGCAAAGCGGTAACCAAACTTACCCACGCCATTGGCATCGAAAGCCATGGTATAAAAACCATCAGCATCTTCGCCGTACTTGCCTATTATTTGTATTATTGCTTCGGTTTTGGTTTCAATGGTATCAATTTTCGATGCCTCGAAATTTGTCATTTCCCCGTTCAATACCTCAATCTTCTGAACTGACCTCTGACCTTTTTCTGCGACAAGTGCATTTACTGTAAGTAAAGGCCCGGCAATCTTTATTGTATTTGAATCGATAACAGCCTTCTCAAGCAAACCGGTTTGCGAATTGAAACACCATTGGAAATTATCCCCTGTTATTGTTATGCCGTTCTCATCTCGTATTATTTTAGGGGCCGGTCTTTCCGAAACAGTCGGTTGTTTTTTAGCGATTTCTTTTTTGCTGTTTTTTGTTACAGGCAAAATAAAGCTGTCAACGAGGTAACCTTTCTTATGCATGAAGTTCAGCTGTACAGTATCACTATTAGCAAACATTTTTAAAGGTATTTCTAAATACCCCTGACCACCTGCCGGGATATTGGCTTTTAGTACAGCGGTTTTTTCAGCTGTCTTAACTTCGATATTCAACTCATTAAGATTTGAAAAGTCATATTGATTTATTATTGCTATTCGTACCTGATAACTATTGTCAGGCAGAACAATTTTTTTCACGGGTATTTTAATTGGTGAATATGTTTTTTTAATATGCCAGTACTCGGGTTTCTCTCTTCGCCAGCCATCAATGGGGCCCCAGTCGCCATAACCTATAATTTCGATTTCCCCTTGTTCACCGGTTACATAAAACGTATCCGAAATGCCTGCCCAGATAGAACCGCCCAGACAGTTCTCAGCTTTGTACATGTTGTTCCACATGCTGTAAAAACCATTACCCCAGTAGTCAAGCAATCCCGGGTCGGTATAAATCTCCCGGCGATTATAAGTATTCAGATGGCAATACTCAGAAAATATAACGGGCCGATTGGCATCTTCTGTTTTGGCAGGGCCTTGGGGTCCGGGGTAATGCCATACTTCTATTTCACAAAAATCACTATCCGGCGGATTTGTAAATTTTCTTGGTCTTGACGGATCAAGAGCCTTTAAAGCATTTCCTGAATTTTCAAAAATTTCCGACCATATACTTTCGTTGGCCAATGACCACATTATTATAGAAGGATGGTTTTTGTCGCGTTGTACCATCTCCAGTGTTTCTTTAACTATTAATTCTCTTACATTGGGGTCATCAACTTTTTTGTCAGTCCAATAGGAGTTGCCCCATTCCTCACCAACCCAGCAGAAAGGTGCTTCTTCTTCTACAAAGATGCCGTATTTGTCACAGGCTTGGATAAATTCTTCAGCCGGTGGGTAATGACTTGTGCGGACAAAATTAATATTAGCCTCTTTAAGCAGCAAAGCATCCTGTTCCCAAAGCGGTGCTGTTAACGATCTGCCCAGAAGTGGATGTGCCTCATGTCTGCATATTCCTCGCAGCTTTACAGCTTTACCGTTAATAAAAAGCTTTTTGCCGCGAATTTCTATATCTCTAAAACCGAAGGTTTCTTTACCTATTTCAAGCTTTTGTGCATCAGCATAAACTGTGTAGAACAGGTCATAAAGATTAGGATTTTCGCAGTCCCATTTCTTGGGGCTCGTAACTTCAATTTCTTCAGTCTGACTAATTGTCGAACCTGAGGGGATGGATTTCAACTTTATAACCGAAGGCGTTGCCTTTATTATGTTGTTAAATGTGTCTTTTATTTTAAATCTGATATGAAGCTCTTCTACGGTTTTTGGGGAATTGTTAGTAACTTCAAAAATCATCTTCAGCTTAGCGTTTTTATATTCAGCATCAAAACTGGTTTGTAACTGAACCGATGAAACATGTACCTTTGGAGCGGCAAAGAGATAAATCTTTCTTGTGATGCCACCCAGGTCATGTGCAGCATATTTTGTTCCTGTTGCCAGTTCATTTGCCAGTGATTCTGTTTTAACTTCGATGTCGATACGATTTTTTTCCCCCGGTTTGACAAAATCAGTTACATCAAGTTCAAAAGCAGTGAATCCCCCAATATGTTCCCCGGCGAGTGTGTCATTAATCCATATTTTTGATTGGCTGTAGATACCATCACAATGAAGTTTGATCGTCATATTGCCCCAGCTTTTCGGTACACTGAATACCTTTCGATAATACCCGAAATTTTCACTATTAACCTTAAAGCCCTGCTGAAGCCATTGACCTGGAACAATTATGTTTTCCCATTTATCATCCAACAGTTTCTTGCTCTGTGCCTGGTTGAATATCCATTGGCCGTCGAGGCTCACAACATTGCGGTCGACACCAACAGACATTGCAGGTGCAGGGGTTAATGTGGGCAGAGGCGATTTGTTATTGTTTTGATCGGCAAAAGCAATTGTTGCCAAAATCATAAAAAGCAGAATAGTAATTTTGCGGCGATTGTTGTTCATAATAAAATCCTATTTGAAACTTATTGTCATTATTTAAAATCAACCTTCAAAATATAATATCCTCAATAGTATAAAATTGCTAGAATTGTTTACATACTCCATTTTCCGCATTAAAGTCGCCCATTTACGCAAAATCATGTTGTCGACAGGTGTTTTTTTAGTTGTAATAGCAGTTATTATTGTGAAAAATATTACTATGGAAACAAAAATACCTAAAATTTTGCTGCATATAGACACCTCAAGATCCTGCGGTCGTGGAATTTTGATCGGAGTCGCCAGATACAGCAAAGAACATGGCCCATGGCAAATAAGTCAAAGGCCTCCATTGTATACATACCAAAACCCGCAAAAAGCTTCTGTGCTGGGTGCCGAAGATTGGCTGGCGGATGCGATGATTGTGTCTACTACTGAAATTCCCCCCGAAGTAATCAAGGCTAAAATACCTGTTGTCGGTATTGATGTGCATAAGAAAATATATAAATGCCCCAATATCGTTGGTGATGCTGACGCTATTGCTTTAATGGCAGCAGATTATTTTTTGAATAAAGGATTTACCAATTTTGCTTATTGCGGATTTAAAGATATAGACTGGTCAATTCAGAGGGGAGTCAGTTTTAAAAAGGTTTTGGCTCAGAGGGGACATCAAGTAAACAGCTTTGTAATAAAAGAAAAACCAGCTAATGTTTTGTGGGATGAACAGCTGCTTGATCTGGGACAGTGGTTAAAAGACATTGAAAAACCGGTAGCGGTGTTTGCCTGCAATGATGATTGCGGCGGAGCTGTTATGCAGGCTTGTCAATCAGTGTCACTTGATGTGCCGGGGGATGTTGTTGTGCTGGGAGTTGACAATGATGAGATGGTTTGCATGACAAGCAGTGTTGCATTATCGAGCATTGCGTTGAATTTCGAGAAGGCCGGTTTTGAAACGGCAGCTTTGCTGGATAAAATGGTCAGCAAAAAACAAAATAAGTTTGTGGAAAGTGATATTATACTAAGCCCCACCCATATTGTTACCCGCGCGTCTACAGATGTTCTGGCAATACAGGATAAACAGCTTTCGCAGGCTTTATCATTTATCAGCAAGTATTGCAGACAGCCTATACAGGTGGTTGATGTTGTGGAGGCTGTGGGGCTGTCCCGCAGAAATCTGGAATATAAATTCAGTAAAACACTCAAGCGTTCCATTAATGCAGAGATACGGCGGGTTAAAGTTGAACAAATTACAAAAATGCTTATAGAAACAGATATTCCTGTAACTCAGATTGCGCTTTATTTTGGCTTTAGTGATGCAACACATATTGCCAGGTATTTCAGCAAAGAAAAAAATATAACTCCAAAAGATTATCGTAAAAAAGTTAAGCTTTAAATTTTGAAAAAAACTTTCTTTTTATACAGGAACCATAAGAGCAACCATTCCGCAGCCAGCGTACCTGTCGGCAGTACCAAAGGTTCTAATTTTCCGAACATTGGTAAAAAGCCATGGAGAAAATAATTTGCGGTGTATTGAAAATTGATAAATTCAGTTGACCAATAAATTAGTATTGCATTTGCACCAATTACCTGGAAGAAAAACGCCCACTTGTGGAAGCCCTTTACATCGATTATCCAGTAGAAGATCGCCAGCAGAATAAAACTCCATCCGCCTGCTACCAACACAAATGATGAACTCCAGATATTTTTGATTATCGGGAAGAATGTTCCCCAGCCATAACCAATGGCGATAAAAATTGTTCCAGCTAAGAGAAGTGTTCTTGTTTTTTTGTTTCCGGCTCTATCCGATCGAAGCCAGTGACCTGCTAATACTCCGAGCAAAGCAGTTGCAATTGCTGGTATATTTGATATCAGCCCTTCGTTATCACCAAAGCTGTAGTATAAGGTACCTGGCAAAAAGTGCTGATCGATCCATGAACTGAGGCAACCTTCCATAGTAAAATTACAAATGCCGAACCCTGGTACAGGGATAAATGCACTTATCAGCCAATAGCCTACCAGCAAAGCGACCGTCCAGATTGCTTGGCCTTTCCAATTCGTATTCATTACGATTATGGAAGCGAACAGGTAACAAATACCCATTCTATGCAGTACGCCGGTCCAACGCATTTCTTCCATGTTAAAACTCAAAGCACCGTTGTATATCATACCTATTATATACAGCAACAGTGCACGTTTGAAAATGTGGATATAAAGCTGAGTTTTGTCGTCGCCTCTTTCAATTCTTTTTGATATTGAAAAAGGTATTACCAGCCCAACGATAAAAAGAAAAAGAGGGAAAATTAAATCTTCAAACCTGAAGCCTTCCCAGATGACATGTTCCAGTTGTGTGTTTATGGTTTGTGTGAATGGATTATCCCAGACTTTACAGAGGCTTTGAAATATCGTTCCGCCTCCGACAATCCAGAACATGTCAAAGCCCCTGAGCGCATCAATAGAAGCAACCCTTCCGTGGGTTAATGGATTATTATTTTCCATTATTTTATCCTTAAAAATTTTAGTTTATATATTAAGGTACGAAAATCCGGAATTCTGCAATTGTTGGCCCTTCAACAGCCTCCAAAATATTAAGACGTATACGCGTTACTGTTACAGGTTCGAATTTTACCGCATTTTCCATTTGCACATTGTCAGAGTAATAAAAACTTTCCCATTTGTCATCAGTAAATTTTTCAAGTTGATATTTTTTTATCCTTTGTCCGCACTCCTGTATAATCAGTGCACTGGAGATTTCCGTCGGCTGTTGCAGGTCAATTTCCAACCATGCCTGTTTTGTGGCGTCGTCTGTTGCCCATCTTGTGGTCATATCGTCATCAATGGCTTTCTGTGCATCGTATTTAATGTCATTTTGATAAACATTTGAAGATTTTACAGGTTTATTGAAGAGGACCGATTGCGATGGGACATTAACAGGAGTGATTTCTGCGGCATTTCCATCAAGGGTCAGTTGTATAATGGTATCTACGGATTGCTGATATTTCAAAGGCAATTTAATTTTGATACTATCTTGCGTTTGAGATATCTCAGCTTTTCCGCCGGTAAGTACCTCAACTTTTTTGATCTTTTTACCAATAGCAGGCAAGGTTAAATTTTCCCCGAACCAGTTTGTGACATGGAGGTATATGATATTTCCTTTGTGTGTACTGACACCATATTCACCAGGTTTGAAAGGGCCGCCTTTTGTGTCGTAAATTGATTTGCCGTATTTTTTTAGCCAATCACCCATTTCCCTTAATCTTTCCACTTGCTGTGGTTCGATCCTACCGTCAGGCATAGGACCTACATTGAAAAGAAGATTGCCATCACCACCGACGACTTTCACCAGTGTTTGTATGCACTCCTTTTTTGATTTTATATTATCATCAACTTTATATGACCAGCTGGTTCCGATAGTCATGCAGCTTTCCCAAGGTCGGTTATTTTGAAATCCTCCGACAACCTGTTCAGGTGTATCAAAATCTGCAGGCAAACCAGTGCGGTTATTAATGATTATACCAGGCTGAAGCTGGCGAATCATCTTCAGCAATTCATCAGACTTCCATTCTTTTTCAGGTACATCCAGGCCATCAAACCAGATAATGTCGAGTTTGCCATAATTTGTGCAAAGCTCGCGAACCTGGTTATGAAGATATTCAACATATTTTTCATGCCTGTCACCATTAAAGTAATCGGGATTGTGCCAATCCGGCTGGGAATAGTAGAAACCAAGTTTTAATCCAGCTTTATGGCATGCATCGGCAAGCTGTTTGACTATATCTTTGCCGTAAGGTGACTGCGGACTGGTTATTTTATAGTCTGTGTATTTGCTGTCAAAATTACAGAAGCCATCGTGGTGTTTGGTTGTAAAGACAATGTATTTCATACCGGCGTCTTTTGCTATCTGCACCCACTGCTGAGGATCAAACTGTACAGGGTTGAAGTTTTTATATAAATTGTCATATTCTTCTGCTGGTATGCTACCATAAAGATTTTTCCATACTTGTAAACGTTGCTTGTCAGGGTCCGTTTGTCTCGACCAGCTTATTTCCGTGGCCTTCAAACTGACCGGCCCCCAGTGAATAAACAAACCGAACTTATCGGCCTGCCAGGATTTTATGTTTTCGGAATTTGATTCGGCAAAAACTGCAGCGTTTGCCAAAAAAATAGTTGTAACCAGTAATACAAATTTTTTCATTTTTTATCTCCTTTTAAAATATAATTTTATTAATCAGTTTCTTCAGATTGTATCTGTTCAAGTTCCAAGCTGAACTTGTCCAGTTTTCTGTTGCCTTCGTCATATTGAGTTGCTGCATTTCGCAGATGTTTGCCGAGAACTTCCCATGACGATGCAAATCCTGCAAAAGATGAATTGAGCTTTTTCAGGTTTTGTCTGATATGGGCAGCTTGTTTTTCAATTTGCAGACCGTTGAGTCCCATTACTATTGTTGACAGGTAGGTGAACAGCAAATTGGGCGATACCGGTATAACTTTTTTATCGAGTGCGATTTCTACAATATCTTTAGTATCGCCGGGATATTTTACGATTGTTTCATAGTAAATATTTTCAGCGGGAATGTACATTAATGCAAAATCGAGGGTTCCCTCCGCAGGCAGGATGTATTGTTCGGCTATTTTTTCGATATGTTTTATAACGTCACTATGGAAAACTTTGCGAAGCCTGACTTTTTCATCTTCGGTTTCAGCTTTTGTAATTTTTTCAAAAGCAGGCAGCGGGAATTTTGCGTCTATCGGGACGGTGTGCTCATCGAGGCGTATTAGTGCATCGACAATCTTACCGCTTTTGAAGCTGTGCTGTAATTCGTATGAATCTGTCGGCATGAGATTGGCGAGCAGACTTTCGAGGCTGCGTTCACCCATCTGACCTCTTAGTTTTGGGCTGCTGAGAATATACTGAAGTCTTTTAACATCGTTTCCCATCTCTAGCATCTGCTGATTTGTGCCTTGGAGTTTTCCTATTTGACCATGAAGGTCGTTGAGGACTTTCTGGCTTGATTCCAGGGAGCGAGTCAGACTAATCTGATTAGTCTGCAATGATTGCTGGAGATTGTCTTTTGTTGCGTTCTGCGATGATTTTATGGATTCGAGCTGTTGCTGGAGCATTGCCATGGCTGTTGCCTGTGAAGAAATTTCTTTTCTTCCTGTGAAGCTGCTGTTTATGAGCCAGAAAAGTAGTCCGACTACAATAATAACGAGAACTAAAATAGCTGCAATTAATATTGATTCCATATTCGTATCCTCAAAAACCGGTTTAATTATAAGGTGTCGCTGATTGGGCGTCAAAAGCAATAATCAGCTGAAGCCTATTTTGTTAAATTTATTTTTGTTTTCAGCTATAAAGTGAAGTATTATAGCGGCATTGTTTTATTTTCGAGTGAGAGTTTCGGCAAAGGAGCAAATGTGAGTGATATTAAAGCGGTTATTTTTGACTGGGGCGGAGTGTTGATCGACGATCCGGCGCCGGGGCTTATGAAATATTGTGCTGAACAGTTGGGGGTAACACAGCAGAATTATATACAGGCACATAGTATTTTTCAGGACGATTTCCAGAAGGGTATTGTTACGGAAAGAGTTTTCTGGGAAAGTGTCTGTAAGCATTTGAATGTTTCTATGCCTAAAACCGATTCGCTGTGGGGGGATGCTTTTGCTTATGTTTACAGTCCCAAAACAGAAGTTTTCGACTTGGCAAAGAAATTAAAAGCCTCAGGATATAAAACAGGATTCCTTTCTAATACCGAAATGCCGTGCTATGAATTTTTTCATAAGCAAAACTACGATATGTTTGATGTGATGTTGTTTTCCTGCTGTGAAAAGCTTATTAAGCCTTTCGAGCAGATATATTTAAATGCTGTTGAGAGACTTGGAATTGCCCCGGGGCAAGCGGTGTTTATCGATGATAAGGCTGACTATATTGATGGCGCCAAAAAAGCAGGGTTGAATGTGATAAAGTTTGAAAATATCGCACAGGTTAAACAGCAATTATCTTCTTTTGGGGTTAAGGTTTAAGAAATGCATAAGCATCTTGCCATACTTAAAAGACCTTATTTGAAAGCGATTTTAGATGGCGATAAGAGAATTGAAGCGCGTTTAACAAAAACGAAATGTCCGCCTTTTGGGCAGGTTGAGGCCGGTGATTTGATATATCTGAAGCGAACCAGCGGGCCTATATGTGGAACGGCCAAGGTTGCTGCGGTTAAAATTTATGAAAACCTGAACAGTTCAGAAATTGGTAAAATTCAGGAGCTTTATAATAAACAAATTTGCGGCAATCAAAGTTACTGGCAAAGTAAATCAGATTGCAGTTATGCATTATTGATCTGGCTTGAAGATGTTGAGGAGATATCTGCGGTTAATATCAGCAAAAAAGATCAGCGGGCGTGGGTTGTGCTAAGTAAAAGCCTTAATTATGGTTTGGAGTATTGAAATTGTTTTCATAATGTGGGCGGGAAAAATAGAAAGACTATGAATGATGAACAGACGAGAATTTATTGAAGCGGGTTCACTGGGATTGATTTTAGCAAATAATCTTTTTGCCGCAAATGAGCCTCAAGGTATCGAGACCAATAAGGAATTATGCTTAGGGAATAAGGGGACGCAAAGTTATAAATATGAAGAGATGACGGCAGGTGAGTTTAAGAGGGCGATGGATGAGGTGGGGCTGGTATATGTGCCGGTGGGTTCATTGGAGTTTCATGGTCAGCATCTGCCTTTAGGGACCGATACGATTCACGCATATGAGTTTTGTTTGCGGGCGGCGGAGATGACGGCGGGAGTGGTTGTACCTTGTATATGCTGGGGGACGAATGGTCATGTGGGATGGACTGGGAGTTTGCTTGTGCGGGAAAGTACGTTTCGGATGATTTTGAGGGATGTTTTCGAACTGCTTTGCGAGCAGGGGGCGAGATTGATCGTTGCAAGTACGGGGCACTGGCCAGCTAAGCAGGGGGTAATTATTGAAAAAATCGCGAAGCAAGTGATGAAGAAATACGCACAGACAAGAATACTGGTGCTGGATCCGTTTGGGTGTAATCCGACAGATAAAGAGGTTGACCATGCGGGAAAGAAGGAGACGTCGCTGATGCTTGCGCTGCGACCAGAGCTTGTGTATATGGAGAAACTTGGTGAGGGAGATGAGGCATTTAAGGGGATATGCAAAAACGCGGTGGAAGGGAACGTGGAGTATGGGAAAGAATACTTTCAGGTATCGCTTGAGGTGTATGTGGATATGGTGAAAAAGGCGTTATCTGATTTGGGAGCTTAAAGCCGTCTTTGGTATTGAAGCGGTGTGAAAGTCAAGATCGCAAGGACATGAATGATGAATAGACGAAAATTTATTGAAGCAGGTTCACTGGGATTGGTTTTAGCGAGTAATCTTTTTGCACAGAATGAACCTCAAAATAGTCAACCAAATAAAGAATTACGTGCCAAAGATGTTAATGTGTATTTAAGGTCCTTAGAAGAAGTCTATGAGCCATCTGTTGATAAGATCATAATCGGTGATCCGGAGACCGTTGTCAAAAAGATAGGGACATGCTGGATGCCATACTGGGATACGTGCAAAAAAGCTGTCAGCCAGGGTGTTAATTTACTGATCGTGCATGAGCCTACATTTTATACCCACTGGGATCTTGATCTGGAAAAGGATCACCTTAAAAATACTTTGTGTTTGTCGGATTATACGAAGCTGAGGGAGGAAAAGAGCAAGTGGATAATAGATAATGGCCTGGTAATAATCCGCTGTCACGATGTTCTCGATAAGATCAAAGGTTTTGGAATTCCATTTGCACTGGGGAAAGCTTTGGGATTTGAAGACAGTGACATTATCAGGTTTAAATCTTATTATAATGTTTACAAAACTCCTCAAAAAACAGCAATAGAGGTTGCAAAAGGTATTGCAAGCAAACTCAAAGCTTACGGCCAACCTGGACTTGCCTTTTATGGGCACGATGATTATCCGGTTAGTTCGGTTGGTGTAGGAACGGGCTGTTTTTGTGATCCGATGGAGTATGGCCAGTTAAAGCCTGATATGTTCATTGCTATTAATGACTCGGTAAACACATGGGTACAAACAACTTATGCGCAGGATACGGGACAGCCTCTTTTGGTTATAGACCATGGAAGTGCCGAAGATCCTGGTATGCAGGCATTAAATGCTCATCTGAAGAAAGTTTTTTCTGACAGAGAAGTTATTCATTATGGCCCCGGATGCAGTTTTAAATGGGTAAATGCCTGAAAATCTGGTTTTAAGATTTCTATTTTTTAATCAATTGCAATAAACACTGCCTTTAGTGCGTCTGTCCTTGTGAAAATGAATTTTATTATGAAAGGATAGAACCATGAGTAGAAAAGTACTGTTTATCGCAATCTTGATTTCACTGTTAGGTGTGATATCTTTCGCAGAACCTGAATCAGCAGTTGATCAGAATGACGTTCAAATCAAGGCCCCGGTAAAACAACATGTGAATCGTATTGATAAGTGGTCAAATGAGCTGAAGGCCGCTTATGAAGCCAAGGATATGGATAAAATTGGTAAACTGATCGAAGAGATGGATGAGTTTAAAACCAAAGCCAAGGAAGCACGTGAAGAAAAAGGTCTTCGTGATGGGAAAAAAGGCGGGAAAGATAGAAAAAAAGGCTGGAGAGCACAGAATGGTTTTGAAGGCGACCGTGGGAACCGCGGGGAAAATAAATCTCGTATGCGAAGACCTATGGATGAGGATCAAAGCGAAGATATGGACAGGTGCGGGGACAACGATATGGACCAATGCCGAGGTGGTAACATGCAGGGACATGGCAGAATGGGTTGGCAAGAAAATCAATATAGTGATGATCAATATCCTTGCCAGCGTTCTGATAGACAATTTTCACAAAGGCATGATCGAGGCCGTGGTCAGATGAGATGGCAAGGAGAGTACCAACGTCAGGACAGATTTAATTGTTCATGTTGTTGTGGTTGCTGTGGTATGCAAAAAGGTTTTGCTTGCCGAGGACAAGGGATGTGTGAACGTCAAGATGGACAGCATTGGCAAGGTCAAGGTGAATGTTACCAGAGCAGAGATATGTGGAATGGTCAAGGCCCAAAGGGACAAAGACATATGAGAAACCAGTGTCAAGGTCAATGCTCAATGCATCAGCAACGTGGTGGATTCGATAGATCAGATTGTCAGTGGGAATCATGCGGCAGGGGCCACTTTGAAGATAATGAATTTAATCGCCAGAGCAGCAACAGAAGAAGTCAGGAACTAGCACCTTCTGGAAATGAATGGGACTGGTAAGAAAAATTAACAGGTAAGTAAAAATATAATGGCTGTAGATTGAAAATTGATCTACAGCCGTTTTTTTGCGCATAAAATAAGCCTTATTCAAATGTTTTTCAAATAAGGCTTTGTGTTTTAATCATTTATTTATTTTTAACAATAGGTGTCTCGGTCTGGTTCTCTGTATCTTCCCCGGAATCTTTGGCATTCTTTTCACGTTGAATGGCGTCATATACTTCCCGACGATGAACAGATACCTCCTTAGGGGCGGTTATTCCAAGCCTTACTTTATCGCCTCTAACGTCAACGATGATGATTTCAACGTCATCGCCAATTATTATAGATTCATCTTTTTGTCTACTTAGTACCAACATGATCAACTCCTTTTGTTGGTTGGTCTTCATTAATATTTACGAAAAACTAACATAACCAGTTCAAAATTACTTCCTTATGCCTTTTGGATTAATCATTTTTCAAAGGCCAGTTTCAATAACACTGTTGTACTTTTCGGCTAATTTTAAGACCAGAAACAACGAAAATTGTTTTTTTTTGTTATTGGTTGGCGTTTATGCGGTCTTACTGAGGTTAAGTCTTTTTTTTATAGTGGTTTAAGTTTTTTATAACAAGTTTTTTTTATTGTCTTTATTGGGTTAGCAATGGTGTTCTTTCCAGTAATCAAGCCTGACAGCTAACCAATAACCTGCAATAGAACCTAAACAGCCAAAGGCTATCATCTGAACAGGCAGTATTGACAAGACCGAGTTCTGGAAGAAATTAGCAGGCCAATTTTCAGACATGTATTTTAGCGTTGTTGTGTTGACGTAAATGCTTGTCACTAAAAAAGTTACTAACGATGTTGATAGCAGCGGCCAAATATAGTTTCCGCTGAGGAATTTTTTTACGACAAAGCCTGATATTGCAAAAGCTACCAGCACCGCAAAACATATTTGTAATATATGGGGTTGCCCTATTACGAAACCAAGCTTGTTATCGGTCATTTTTACGTCCTGGGCAAGAACCCAAACGCAGAAAGTACTGATAAGCAGAGAAGCAGCGGTTGATAAGCCTGCATTTACAATAACATTAGAAATATTGTTTTTTTCAGGTTTTTCAATCGTTTTTTTGTTTTTTGAGGTCATTTTCTGTGCCAACCAGACACCAGCGTATCCTGCAGCAACTACCGCCAACCAGAAAAAAGGCTCCCACTTTATTTTTGCAAGCAGAGCGTATTTTGCCTCAATCGAATTGAAATTTATTATAAAATCTGCCATTGAAGCAGATCTGAATGACCATACACAAAGACCTGCCGGTACTGTTACAATTGCCATTTCTTTACCTAAAGGCCAAGAAACGAAAAATCCTAGTAATCCTGTAATAAAGGCAATTGCAAGGATTGTAATTGCTGAAAAAAAGTTAATATTGCCAGTAACCAGCGAAACTGGTTGAAATGGGTCATCAGGTTTAACTAAAGGCCAACAGAGGATACCGATTAATAAAAATCCTACAGCAAAAATAATCGTAAGCCTTGTTTTTGATGTCCAGGAAAGATTTGAGAACATTCCGAGGCATGTAACGACTATTGCTAATCCAATAAACATATTAAGAGTAACTTGCCAGTTTAAATCCAACATTTTGTGTTCCTGTTATTTATTTTCCTGTGGTTGATTTTTCATTTCTTCAGCTTTTAGCTGCCTTGCTTTTTTGAGTTCTTCAATGGATTCAATCATCTTAGCTTTCTTTTCAGGGCTCATTTCCTGAAATTTTCTAAGTTTTTTGAGCTTTTCCAACTCTTTTTCAGTTTCAGCAAGTTGTTTTTCGTTTTTTTCAGCTTCTGTAGTAATTTGCATCATTATCTGCATCATAGACTCTTTCTGTACAGAAAACTGCTCGATTTGCTGCTGTTGCTGTTCAATTTCCTTTTGCAATCTCAGGTTTTCCTGCTGACAATTTTCAAGCTGTTCATCCTGACATCCAACTGAAAATACAACCATTGCACCAAGTATGACAGTCAGAAAAAACAGTTTTATATAAGGTTTCATAATATTTCCTTAAAACAACATTTATGAAATCGACAATTATAATCGGATAATGTTAACATAATTATTGTTCGTTTCAAAGAAAACTTGAGTATGGGGGCCTTCTTTGGTAAATTATTGGATTGTTTGGCTTGTGGTTTGAAGATAACTGCAGCGTTATTATTTTTTTTATGTATGCGTCGAATCTAAAAGAGGCTTAAAAAATGAATGTACTTTTAATAGGTAATGGTGGTCGCGAACATGCGATTGCCTGGAAACTGGCTAAATCTAAGAAACTTGATAAATTGTACATTGCCCCAGGCAACCCCGGCACTGCTATGTGCGGTACGAATGTTGATCTGGATATTACTGATTTTGATGCAGTTGTTGAATTTGCAAGGCAAAAAAGCGTTGGTCTTGTTGTGGTTGGTCCTGAAGATCCGCTGGCAGCTGGTATTGTCGATGCGATAGAAGCTGCAGGTATAAAGGCATTTGGTCCCTCCGGCGGGGCGGCTCAGCTTGAGGCAGATAAGGCTTTTTCTAAACAGATAATGAAAGCCAGTACAGTTGCTACAGCTGAAGGGTTATGTTTTGATAGATATGAAGATGCAAAAGCATATATTGCATCAAGAGACGAAGCTGTGGTTATAAAAGCCGCTGGTCTTGCAAAAGGGAAAGGGGTTTTTGTTTGTGAGGATCCCGCAGACGCTATTTTAGTTGCCGAGAAAATAATGTGCGGCAGGGAATTTGGCTCAGCAGGTGATAAATTGATTGTTGAAGAAAAGCTAATCGGTGAAGAGGCTTCAATTCTGGCGTTTGTTGATAGCAGAAATATTTACATTATGGAGTCGGCTCAGGATCATAAGCTTATAGGCGATGGTGACACGGGACTTAACACAGGCGGTATGGGAGCATACAGCCCTGCACCGGTTGTTACGGACAAGATGATGGATCGTATCAGCAGAGAGATTCTTGTGCCTATTGTTGATGGAATGAATCGTAATGGTACTCCTTACAGAGGTGTACTATATGCCGGTATTATGGTTACTGCTGCTGGGCCAAGAGTTCTGGAGTTCAATGTTCGTTTTGGCGATCCGGAGACTCAGCCTATTCTTATGAGGCTCAAAAGCGATCTTCTTGAAGTTATGTTGGCGGTATGCGATGGTAAGCTTGATGAAATTGATCTTGAGTGGGATACCAGACCATCGGTTTGTGTTGTCATGGCATCAGGCGGCTATCCCGGCAATTATGAAAAGGGTAAGGTAATTACCGGTCTGGACTGTGCAGGGCAACTTGAGGATGTAATGGTTTTTCATGCTGGTACTGCGAAAAGAGGTAATGATGTTGTAACTGCGGGCGGCAGGGTTCTTGGTGTTACTGCTATTGGTGATACGGTTGCCTTGGCAAAAGCAAAGGCTTATGAGGCTGTCAAAATGATAAAATTTGACGGTGCTTACTATAGAAGTGATATTGCTGATAAAGCTATTAACAGGAAATAACAACATGTAAGTATAAAGGCGATGCTGGTGACATGTTTAAAGTTGTTTATAACAGGGCAGGGATCGCAGATAAATGACAGTTAAACAGAAAGATTCTGCAAAAAAAAACTCTGTGCGTAAAACCAGGTTCAGACGAATCATAGAGTTGCTGATCGTATCGGTTGGTTTCTGGTTTGCGTTTAATGCAACTGCTAAGGTTCTGCGCGAATTGGCAATTGAGCAGATAAGCGAGATAACGGGTTCCTTTGTAGAAGCGGAGCATGTTTACTTCCGTATTAATGGATCGGTTTTCATCGAGAATATTACGATTTCTCCAAAGGTTGACTGCAGCTATGACAATACATTTTTTAAAGCTGACAAACTTTATGCCCGTTTTGGACTTGTTAGTTTGTTGAGGTTTAAGCCGCAACTTAAGAAGATCGCAGTTTCAGATTTTGTTTTTGATGCTCAAAATGAAACAGGGAGTGACCACTGGAACTTTATGGATCTTAAATTCACCCCGCCAAAGGGTGGAGCAGGCAAGCTGCCGATAATAAGACTTAAGGGTGGAATACTTAAATACAGCAGAATTACAAACGGTATAAGTGAAACCGCGATGGAAGTGCCTTTAGATGTTAAGCTTAATCGTGATAAGACAACAAAAGATAATTACGATTTTTACATTACTACTGCTCAGCGGTCAGGTTATACAAGACCAAGCAGCCTTAATGGAAAGATAGGCCCTGGCATTTTCAGTGTTTCAGGGGCGATTTCTTCTACAGAATTACCTGCATTTGAAAAGCCGTGGGCGATAGATGTTTTAAGTGTGGCAGTGAATTATGATACGGATAAAAATTTTGCTTTGGAAGTCCGTATTCGTAATTTGCAGTACATGCCAACAGAAGGACCTGCGAAAGAGACGATTGATGGTAAAAAACTTTTAAAAAGATTCGGTATCCTTGGTTCGGTGCAAAATGTTTTCGCTCGCTTTAATCCATCTGGTCAACTTGATTTAGACCTTGATGCAAAGGGCAATTTCAATGACATAAAGAATATAAAGTTCGAAGGCTTTGTTAATTGCAACGGAATCAATTTCTACGATATTAAATATCCTTACAAATTGAATGATCTTGAGGGTAAGATTAGTTTTAGTCAGAACAGTGTCACACTGAATGATCTTATGGCTAAGCATGATGATGTCGATCTTAGAATTAAAGGTCAGATATTACAGCAGGAAACAGGCTGGGATTGTGATGTTAAGCTGCTTAGCGACAATATGCTGCTTAATGAAGAGCTTTTTGCGATATTGACGCCTGAGCAGAAAAAGTTATGGAATGTTTTTAATCCTTATGGTCGAGCTGGAATTGAGTTCGGTTTTAGAAAAGAGCCTGGCAAAGACAAAGAGCAGAGACTTACAGTTGATCTGAAATCGATTAAAGCCAAATGTACGTATTTTCCTTATCCGATCGAAAATCTTTATGGCAAGCTTGTTTTTGATCCTTCTGAAGTTTTTGTTTATAATCTCGTTTCAAAAGTTGGTGACAGGGAGCTGACGTTTAATGGTCATCTTGTCGGTACCAATACCTCTAATCCAAAATATGATGTTGTGATAAAGGGAACAAATATTAAGCTGGATTCTGATCTTGCCAATGCGTTGCCTGGTGATCAGCGTTATTTATATGACAAATTTGTTTCAGGCGGCATGGGGGATGCTCTCATAAAAGTTTTTACACCAGCTGAGGGTGACAAGCTTATCACGTTTATTGCGGAGTTGTATTTCAATACTGTGATTTTCGAGATCAACAAATCGCCGGTTAAGATTTCTGATATATCAGGCAAAGCTGTTTTTAGTCCTGACACAATCAGCCTTGATAATATCAAAGGCATTGCAAATGGTCAGGGGAGTATCGATCTTAATGGTAAAATATGGCCTGGCAAAGGCGCGGATGAGTTAAGATATGATATGTCGATAGGCGGCAAAAATACGCTGCTTGAAAAGTCACTTTTTGACCTGATACCAAAATCGATGGAAAAAAATATATTGATGCTGCAGCCTAGCGGCAGCATAGACTTCGATGCTAAGTTGAAAAAGCTTAAAATTGGGGACAAGCCTGAGTATAACCTGGTTGTTGATTGTCAGGGCAGCAGTGTGAATTTTGAACTTTTCCCGTATCCATTGAAAGATATTTTCGGCAGAATTGAAATCAATGAAGATATTATCAAGTTAGAAAACATACGGGCAAACTCCGATGGCGGTATCAAAGATACCAAACAGAAATACCAGATTGTTGCTAATGGTCAAATCGAATTGGCTGAGAAGGCTTTCAAAAGTGCTCAGTTTAGTTTCGATGCCAATGATCTTATGTTTGACCAGAAACTTCAGGTTGCGATTCCTGAGAAATTTAAAAACATATATGATAAGTTTTCACCAACCGGCAGATTCAGTCTGAATGTACCAAAGTTTAATATTGCTACTGATGTTGATAAAGAAAAAATCTTCGATATAGATGGTTCGCTAAAACTTAACTCATGCAGCTTTACCACTGAAAAAAGTGTCAGCGATCTTAATTCGGCGATTAAGATGAAAATGCTTTATCATCACGGCAAGGGTATTTTAAACGCTGAAGCATCAATCAATGCTCAAACGTTGCGAGTCAAGGGCAAAGAACTTACAGATATGCAAGCGAAGGTAAATTATGACCCGGTTGAGAAGTTGTGGTCTGCTGAAGAAGTGGTAGCGGATTGTTATGACGGTCGGTTTGCAGGCGGGTTTAAATTCAGACAGATTGAAGAAGGGCCTTGGCATTATGTTGTTGATGTTGCATTTGGAAATATTGATCTTCATAAATTAATTATGAAACAACCTGATCAGGCTGGTAACGGTTATTCTACCGGTGTGTTAGGAGGGTCAGCGGCTCTTCAAGGTACAATCGGCGATGAACAGACCAGGATTGGGCGATGTTCCATAGTAATAACTGATATGAAAGTTGGTAAGCTTTCGCCTATAGCAAATGTGCTTCAGATGTTAAAACTCGATGAGCCTACAGATTATGCTTTTGAAAGATTATTTGCCAATTCATATATCGAAAAGAATATGCTTAATATCGAACGGATAGACCTTGCAGGCACAAGTCTGGCGTTTAACGGCTCGGGGTGGGTTGATATAAAAACCAAGGATATGAATCTTAAGCTCTCTGTAAGAGGAAGCAGATTAGCGACAGTTGACCCGTCAGTGCTTCAGTCGCTGGCTGAGGGCTTAGGCAGTGCTGTTTTGCGTGTTGATGTTACCGGAAGTTACGATAATCCTAAGGTGGATACGAAAACACTGCCGGTATTAGAACGTACTCTTGAAGTTATAATTCCCAATGAAAAATCTGAATAATGAAGTATTTGAAAATTGGTGAACTGATTATGAATATAAAGATTAGTGTTTTAATTGTTTTTTGTTTGACTCAGCTTCTGGTTCTTACCGGCTGTCAAAAGATTGCATCTGATAAGCAGATCATCATTAAACCAGCTTGTCAAAATTTAGTAGCCGGCTACTCTGTTCAGAATCGACCAATTGAATATTTCGTAATTGGCACAGGTAATGATATCACATTTATTATGGGGGCAATTCATGGCGACGAACCAGCAAGTGCGGCTGTGGTAAGGACGCTGATTGAACATCTGAAATCAAATCCTCAACTGCTCAAAGGCAGAATGGTTATTTTAATACCAGTTGCAAATCCTGATGGTTTAGCTGCCAGTACCCGCTTTAATGCAAGAGGTATAGACCTGAATCGAAACTTCGAAGCTGTTAACAGAATCAACAAACCTGAATATGGAGCAGCGGGGCTCGACGAACCTGAATCTGTTGCAATAAAAGAGCTTTTGCTGAAATATAAACCTGACAGGATAATCAGTCTGCATCAGCCTTTTGCTTGCATTGATTATGATGGACCGGCAGGAGATATTGCTTTAAAGATGAGCCAATACTGCGATCTGGAAGTTAAGAAACTCGGCGCAAGACCTGGGTCACTCGGTTCATACGCAGGGGTAACTCTCGGCATACCAATTATCACCATAGAATTGTGTGAATCTGATAGTGGTTTAAACGAAGAGCAACTCTGGCATCGCTACGGGCAAATGATGCTTGCTGCGGTAATGTATCCACAGAATGCTGTGTGGAACCCATTCAAATAATGCAGCAGTTTGACTTTTACGGTTTTATAATGTAACGATTTGGCTATTATAAAATTATTGTCAAACTGAGCGTAGAATTTTCTGTACTAATGATACGACTTTTATGAAAATGTAATTGTAAGAAGCATTGTTTTGTAAAGAAAAATCAGCATTACAAAGGAGCTTGTTATGAGCAGTAAAAATACATTTCCTGACAATTTCCAACACATCGGCAATCTTGATCGACGTGATTTTCTCAAAGCGGTAAGTCTTTCGGCGGCTGGTATTGGAATGTCAAAAATCCAGGCTGTTTCAGCGGAATCTCCCAAGGCTAATATTGGTCAGTCTAAATTGTTCCAGTTGGCTAAGCCCTTAAAGGTAAAACCGGTGCTGGTTTATCATATGTATGAAAAACTTAAAGATACTACATGGAGAGAGTGGGGCGGGCTTAAAAGCGAACAGGATGTTGATCGGGAAGTAAACAGGATCAATGCTGAACTTGCAAAGCTTGCGGATAAAGCTGAATTTAAGCTGGATATCCTGGGAGTTGACAGGGTAAATTCGGATGAGAATCTGGCGAAGGCTCTTCAGGCTGATTGTGATATGTATCTTGTTTATGGAGCTGGCGCTGGTGGGCCTGGGCTTTACAGCTTTAAATGGATAGAAGCTTTTGTAAATTCCGGTAAACCTAACGTTATGTTTTTGCGTCACAAATCAGGGCCTGTATCATTGTTGTACGAAACGGTACATCCGTATTTTTTACGCAGAGGTAAGGATGAGTTTATAGAGAAGAATCTCACGGTAGATGATATTGTTGTTGATGACTATGACCAGGTACTTTGGCGGCTTCGGGCCTGGCGTGGGTTGCTTAATACCAAGGGTGCCAGAATTGTTGTTATTGGAGAAGCTGCTTCGGGAGGCCTGCCGCATGAATGTCCTGCTTCTGCAAGGGACATCTGGAATCTTGACATTGTGGTAATCGATAATATGAAATTTAAAGAGCGAATCACTAAGGCTCATGCGGACAGCAAGGTAGTTAAACTTGCACAGCAGCAGATGGATGAGTATTTGAAGAACGGTGTTGTTTCGATAGAGACTGAAAAAGAATACATACTAAATGCGTTTATTCTTAGAAATGCGATGAAAGATGTGATGCTTGAAAATAACTCTAATGCAGTAACTGTCGGAGGCTGCATGAGCTATGGCGATATTGCGAAGACAACGCCTTGCATGGCACTTAGTATGATAAATGATGAAGGTTTTATGGCTTTTTGTGAAGCTGATTTTTCCGTGATACCAGCGGGGATGCTGCTTAGTAATATTTCAGGCAAGCCGGTGTTTCTGAATGACCCTACGTTTCCACATGATGGAATCTGTACATGTGCACATTGCAATAGTACGAGAAGGCTTGATGGAGTGAACCTTGAGCCTGTAAAAATCTTGACTCACTGCGAGTCTGATTACGGTGCAGCACCTAAAGTCCTCTATAGCAAGGGTCAGAGAATCACTAATCTTATACCGTCGTTTGATGGTAAGAAATGGCTTGGTTTTACCGGCAAGATAACAGATCATCCTGCTTATGATATTTGCAGATCGCAGTTTGACTGCACGATTGAAGGCGACTGGCAGAAACTACTCAGAGAAATGCGGGGCTTCCACTGGATTACAAACTATGGGCAATATTTAAATGAAGTCGGATATGTGCTGGGCAAAGTCGGCATCGAATGGACGAATGTTTCAGCCTGAAAAATAAAAGAACACTATTAAATTTGCCTCTTATTGTCGGATTTTGTACTTGCCTTTGTGGGTTAAGACGGTATTCTGCATATTAATTGTGGAATAGGGCTCTAATATTTTTTGCAAAGAGAAAGGGATTAAGTATGAAATCATCGCCTAAATTTTTACTTCTTGCATTTTTTGTTTTTGGTTTGTTTTTTGTGCCTATGGTAAATTCAGAAGATCAGGTAACACCGCCTTCCCGAAAAATGGAAAAACCTATACCAAATCCAGTATCGGCGGTTGTCGATGCGTTTGTTGTGGAGATAGACAACTGTGTGCTTTATGATAATCCGGCTGACCTTATTAGGGCAAAATCTGATACTATGTCTGTTGAGAGAGTTCTGGGGCTTATAAAGGCTAACAAGGGAGTTAAAATAGTTAGTTTTACCAGGGGCTGTTCCGACTCCGGAAGTGCAAAAGTAAAAGAACGCAGGACTATTATAATTGAGAAAGAGCAAGGCCAGGGTAAGCAGTATATACCTTATGAAATTGGCACTACTTTTGAAGTCAGTGCATCTGTTAGTGATGACAAGGGTGCTGTATTCGTAGATTATAGTTTAAACCAGATTGTTATGGGAACTAAGGTAGACGAAAAACCTGAGGAAACGATTAATCGTAACTGGAATGGTAATGTAAGTGTTTTGCCGGGCAAGCCTGTTATTGTTGGTTGTAATCAGGAATGTGACAAAACTTTACTGCTGATTATTAAGGCTGAAATTGTTGAGACTTTGCCGCAGTGATTTTATTGGAAAAGGGTTTTATTCTTCATCTGAATAGTCGAAAGGTTCTTTGCCCATTTTTACTCTGCAGCGGTTCTGCATTTTTCTTGTAATACTTGTAATTTTGTCGGCTAACTCTTTGTCTGTAAAACTTTTGACTTTTTCAGCTGGTATGGCTTTTCCGTAACAGACCATTATCTGACAGCCCGGCATAAAAAAGGTTCTGTGTTTTGGCCAGGCATCGTAGGCACCTTCTATTACTACCGGAACGACGGCGGCGTTTCCTCTTCTGCAAAGCAGTCCGAAACCTGGTTTATACGCGGTAATTCTGCCGTCTCTTGTTCTTGTTCCTTCCGGGAACAGGCATACGCCTCGTCCTTCTTTAAGTTTTGCGATAAGTATTTTCATCGCTTTGATATCTGCTTCGTCTCTTCTTACGGGGATTGTTCCGATTGATTTGAGTATCCAACCAAAAACAGGACTTTTGAAAAGCGTATCTCGTGCCATGAAGTTTGTGTGTCTGCTTATTGTACTGCCGCAAAACATTGGGTCGAGAAAGCTCTGATGATTGCTGATAAGCAGAAACGCACCTTTAGCGGGGATGTTTTCTCTACCGTAACAGCGCCATTGGAAAAACAACATGCAGAAAAATTTGCATAACCATTGACCAAACCAGTACCATCTTTCTTTTATTAATTCTTTCAAGATGCTTGCCTCACATAACTCAATAATTTTTCAACAACCTGTTCAATGTTTAAATCGGAAGTATCAACAGTTATTGCATTATCGGCAGGCTTTAAAGGGCCTGTAGTTCTGCTGCTGTCGCTAAGGTCTCTTTGGATTATAGCCGCTTTGGTATTTTCAAGGGTTTGACTGTTGTCGCCATTAGTCTGAAGCTGGAGAAGTCTCCTTTTAGCACGTTCTTCGACTGAAGCGGTCAGGAAAAATTTTATGTCGGCGTTTTTGAAGGCCACTGTTCCCTGATCCCTGCCTTCGGTGACAATTTTTTTATACTGGCCTGCGATATTACGCTGCATCTGAACGAGTTTTTCTCTCAGCTTGGGATTTGACGCAATGTATTTTACATTAGCAGTTATTTCAGGACTGCGGATGTCTTTGGTAACATCCTTGCCGTTTATTTTTGTGGTGGTTTTATCCGTTTCAATTGAAAAAGAAAAATCATTGTTGTCAAATATTGTTAGCAGCTGAGAAGCATTATTCATATTGATATTATCGTTCATTGCAGCTAAAGTTACTGTCCGATACATGGCACCGGTATCGAGAAAAGCAGCTGAGAGTTTTTTGGCAAGCAGTGCAGCGATAGTGCTTTTGCCGCTTCCTGCTGGTCCGTCAATCGTAATAATAAAACTATCCATGGCTGCTATTATCCATTTATCTTAATTGCTATCAAACTTGTATCATCAACCTGTTTTGCCAGTCCGACAAATCTTCTTCTGTAACTAAGGATGTTTTTTACTATGTGACGTGCGGCACCGTCAGTAAATTGTATAGCCGCTTTTTGAAGGTTTTCTCTTGTCCAGAGTTGTCCGTCAAAATTAACCGCGTCGATGAGTCCGTCAGTGTAAAACAAAATGCAATCGTTTGCAACGAGTTTGACTGTGCCGCATTCGTAATTGAAATCCTCTTCAACACCAAGTACCAGCCCGCCTTTGTTGAGATCGGAGCATTTATTTTTTCTGACCAGTATTGCAGGTTCGTGTCCGCAATTACAATATGTCATGGTCATTTTTTTTACATTTATAATAGCTGAAAACATGGTAATAAATTCACCGTTTTCGCATTCTTTGCATGTGTATTTGTTTATCCTGTTGATAATTTCCAGCAGATTTTTGCCTTTAGAGCCATCTATGTATGCTCTTGCCGAACCTCTGAATGAACTCATCATTATCGCAGCAGGGAGACCTTTTCCTATAACATCAGCGATGATAATGGCGATATGATCGTTGTCGATCTGAATAAAATCGTAAAAGTCACCGCCCACATCAAAACACGGTATATAAGCAGCAGAGATATCCAGCCTGTCCATAACTGGTGCCTGCTCAGGGATCATTCTTCTTTGAATTACACCTGCGAGTTTGAGTTGTTCGGCCATCATTGCGCCTTTCATTGCTTCGGCGTAAAGCTTGGCGTTTGTGATGGCTGTTGCACACTGCGATGCTACCGAGCGTGCAAGACTAATATTTTCCCTGGTAAAACGTTTGGGTTCTGGGCTGTAGAGCCTTAAGACTCCAATAGCTTTGTCCCTGAAAACCATTGCCACGGTCAACTGACTTACGATGCCTTCCTTTATGGAGGCCTCTTTGTATTTTACCCTGTCGTCAACCCGCATGTCATCGAGGATTACAGCCTCACCTAAAAATGCTGCTTTTATTACAGGATCATCTTTTGAGACAACACCTTTGTTTCGATATTCCTGACTTAGACCGAAAGTGCTGCACATTTTAAGGTCACCAGCATTTTCATCCAGAAGCCTTATAGAACATGCTTTCACACCTACAATGCGTACCGCAGCTTCAGCGAGCCTGTCAAGGGCCTGCTGCAACGAAGTATTGCCTGCAACCAGTGTGGTTAGCTGATAAAGCTGTTTTTCAAGTTCAACTGTTTCTTTTGTCTGTTCCATAGCACCTAAAGCCATATTAATTAAACGTGGATTATACGCTAATTCTTTTCGTTCGTGAAGTGTTAATATTTCAAGAAAGTTACTTGAATTTTTATTAACTTTATGTTACAAGCGGAGTTATGGTTCATATAGCGAGACATATTATTTTCAAAGGTATGGTGCAGGGGGTTGGTTTCCGCTTTACAGCTTTCGGAATTGCAAGCAGATTACAGCTTGAAGGATTTGTCCGCAATCTGCACGACGGTACGGTTGAGATGGTGGTGCAGGGGCCACGAGGCGATGTAGAAAATTGCATTGAAGATATAATTAATTCTTTCAGCGGTAATAATTTTGAGACAGAAATAAAAGACATCGCCTACGATCCTAAATACAGCGATTTCAAGATAACTTTTTAGCTTATCAATATAAACACCAAAGGCAGGCTGGCGGCATTTTAGCAAAATTAACGGCTTAAAGGCTTTCTATTTAGAAATAGGAGGCTTTTTTTTGTTTATATTTCAAATTAGATAAGATATTTAAATCGTCCTTAACGAAAA
>CAZBKA010000030.1:0-26328 GCA_964492365.1 uncultured Pirellulales bacterium
CCATCCCCCAATTTTAAAATCCCTAAAAAACCCCCACCTGTCATTTTGCGTCACCCAAAAATCTCTATTTTTCCAAAATAAAAAAAGCCCCTTTTTTCAGGGGCTCATAGAATATCAAAATCAAAAAGAATAACTTATGGATGTTCAAAAACCATCTTCTTAACTTCAACGCCATCAAGCGCATTCAACTTATCAAACAGCTCATCGCATTTAACTTTCTCACCAACCATCTCAAGCACCATCAAACCATTAGGCGAACAAAACCCCTCACCAGCCTCATGCAGTCCCAGCCGAGTTTTAATATTACACCCGTATTCCGTCAACAATTGCTGCACCAAACTAACATGCTTAAGTCTGCCGGTAATATGAACTCCAAATATAACATGTGTATTCAGCATCCTAATATCTCCTTAAAAAAAATCCTCAACAATAAAAAAACCCTATACGCTATTTCCTGCGATGGCTCAACAGCCATTCGTAAAGTTCCTCATCAGCATAAGCTTTCCGCCAGCTGTCATGCCCCGTCTTAGGATAAACCGTAAACCGAACATCACCGCCAGCAAGCTTCAGCGCATCAACCATCCCCTGCGAATAACTCAAAGGCACAATATCATCATCTTCGCCATGAAACACCCACGTCGGTACATTTTTCAACCGATACGCCAAAAATTTCATCCCACCGCCGCAGATCGGTGCAATCGCCGCAAACCTTTCAGGCTGTTCAATCGCCAATGCCCACGTCCCGAATCCGCCCATACTAAGCCCAGTTAAATAAACCCTGCTCTCATCAACATTATATTCCGCTATAACATCATCAAGCAGCACCTTTAAAAACAAAAGCTGTTCCGATTCCGTCCACCACTTCCCCGCCGGGCACTGTGGACTCACAAGTATAAATGGAAATTCTTTTCCTTTTTCAACCATCTCAGCCGGGCCGTGAATTTTCACAAGATTAATATCATCGCCCCTCTCACCGGCCCCATGCAGAAACATTACCAAGGGCCACTTCTTTTCCGACACTTTTTCATACCCCGCTGGCAAATAAAGCAAATACTTGCCTTCAACTTTTGTCTCAACAACCCTTGCAAGACTTTTCTCAGCCTGCCCTGCTAAAATTTTATCGTTCATTCCAACCCCAAACCATGAAACAAAAATAACCAGTACCACCAAAAGCTTTTCAGAAATAGCCATTCTTGTACCCTCAAAAAAAAACTTCTTACACCGCCGAATTCTAACCACTTTTCCATTCACCTGCCACAAAAAAACACAATAAATCACTCAAAAAACACACCTGCAAAATATAAGTCTGCTCATAAACTTCTTTACACATACCCCATCATCCATATAATCAGCCAACCTGTGTTTTTCACAGATGGTTCATAAAAATTAAAAAGGACGAAAATGTTTTTAAAAAATAATACATTTATAAATAAAAAAGCCTTCACGCTGATCGAATTGCTCGTAGTAATCTCGATAATATCACTGCTGATCGCGATTCTGCTGCCCGCTATTAATAAAGCAAAAATGATGGCAGTCAGAATAAAATGTGCCCACAATCTGAAACAAATAAATATCGCCATGAACCTCTACTGCGACGGAAACGACAACTTCTACCCAGCCGCCAGTGACCCAGTTGACAACACAGTCTGGCTATGGATGGGCAGAGGCTTTCGCCCTTTCATTGAGCCTTATCTCTCCATGGAAAAAGGCCAGAAAAATGCAAACGTACTCATCTGCCCAGCTGATAAAGTTTCAACAAATCTCTACGACGACACCAGCTATGCTTACTCGATGTGTTTTTATCACAGCCCAGGACAAATCGACTCACTATCAAAAACTTCCGACCAGTACTCAAATCCACTACCAACCATCCCCCAGAAAGTTGGCTCTGCAAAACAACCCGCAAAAAAAATCATCACAGGAGAATGGCTAAGCAATCATAAAAAGATAGCAGACGACCTCGGCTGGTGGTGCAACGCCGGTGCAAGAAATTTTCTCTTCGCAGACTCCCACTACGAATACCTGCCCACAGAAAAAATAAACCCCGCAAATGACACATACCCAAACCCAAACCTCACAAAATCCGGCATCAATGGACAGGACACAAAATAACCCTAAAACCTTATCATGACGCCACCACACACACAGTACATAGCAACTATCAACAGCAACAAAGATTTGGGAAAATCCAACGCATGAACAGACCTGTGAAAAAGTTTTTCACAGGTCTGTTGTTAAATCACAATCAAAAAAATAACAGCAAAAATACAAAACAATTCACTTTATTCGCTGTTCAGTAAAAACCTTACTTGAAGCATCCTCTGCACCCCCACCTCTCCTGCGGTTAAATAAGTATAATCAACCTGAAAACCAGCAAAAAATACGATTTTTTTAAAAAATTACAAAAAAAATTAAAAAAATGTTTTTTTTGGTTGCATAATATATTCCGTATGCTACAATGCTGAGCGTGTAAGAAATAGAAACTACGGGCTGGGGTTTTAAACTCCTCTTCCTCCCTCCCGACCTCAGCCCAATAAAATAGAAAGCCGTCTTTTTAAAGACGGCTTTTTTTATGCCCCAAACACGGTAATAACCGATTATCTACAGAATGTTTACTACAGCAAGGTCGTACTGAAATACCTCTCAACCCTGTCTGGAAGTATCGTTGTAACATTACCTGAAAGCCTTGAAGCTACCTTTCTGGCAGCCCAGACATTCGCCCCTGAACTAATACCAACCAGCAGCCCGTTGTTCATACTGAGCATCCTGGTTGTTTCTATTGCATCATCGTCAGTAACCTCAATAACATCATCAACTATTGAAACATCCAGAACGTCAGGAATAAAACCATCACCTATCCCCTGTATCTGGTGCAGTCCAGGCTCATGGCCTAAAAGTGCAGAAACATCCTTTGGCTCAACAGCAATTACTTTAATATCGGGCCTATGATCTTTAAGAAACTTACCAACACCCTGCAAAGTTCCACCGCTACCGACACCAGCAACAAAACAATCAATATTTCCATCCATCTGCCTCCAAAGTTCACGAGCAGTAGTATCGTAGTGAACCTTCGGGTTCTCAGGATTTTTAAACTGTTGCGGAACAAAAACTTTCGGATTCTCTACCGCCATCTGCTCAGCAAGTTTCACCGCCCCGGCCACACTATCTTCGTCAGGCGTCAATACCAGCTCTGCCCCCAAGGCTTTTATCAATTTCTTACGTTCTTCACTCATACCTTCCGGCATGATTATAATGACCTTATACCCCATAAGCCTACCCACAAGTGCCAAACCTATTCCTGTATTTCCACTGGTTGGCTCTACAATTATCGAATCAGTCTTGAGTTTTCCATCACGAACAGCGGCTTTAATCATCGCAAAAGCCACCCTGTCCTTAATACTGCCGCCGGGATTTAAAAATTCAGCTTTTGCAAATACATTCTCCCCTTTAAGCTGAATCAATGGTGTATTTCCTATCAAGTCAAGAATGTTGTCAGTCAGCATAAATATACCTTAAAAAAATTATTATAAATTTATTAATTATTCATAAATTTTTCTTGTAAACTATATAGCAGTTTATTAAAATCAATATAGATTACAAGAGAAAGCACTACTATTCGGCGTATTTTAGCAATAATTTTGTAGTCTGCCTTTTAGGGGTGTTAAATTTTTTGGTTTTTCTCGAACTTTTTGTTTTCGTCTTACGTATTATATCAGGAGCTAAGACATTAACGACTTTGAATAAAATCGTCATTTTGACGGGCTGGGATTATCTCGCTTTTTCCTCTCCCTCCGCATCCCAGCCCTCTTTTTTTGCAATCAAATAAGCTTTATACTGTTTATAATTATGAACACCTTGTGTTTTGCTCTTAAACACCCTTTTTAATACACCCTGCATATGACATTGTTGTTTCTGCCATAGTTGACAAAGAAGTATCTAAACGCATCTATATGATGATCATACAAACCATCTTTCAAAGGCAACTCGCTTTTGAATCCGCCTGAACAATCCTGATAGTGATAACACCGCATCGCTTCGATTAGCTTTTCACACTTATTCGATATCAAAATCCTGCTGGTACTATCCCCAGCCTTAAGTGCGCGTCTGATAAGCTCAATACCTTCGAGAATTTTACTCTTTCGATATTTTACCGCCACTCCAAGGCTTCGCAATTCACGGACTGCACTTGTACCGGTAACATCATTAACCCCCACCCCTGCCGGGTCACAGAATGTTGCCACTACCGCACTATCACCGCAAAGACTCCGTGTTCGTCTCTTGATTTCACTGGCATGAGCATCTATTGTTAACCTGCTTGCCTGATATTCATCAATAACCCGAATTACACCATCGTCGTCGACTTGAATCCATAAGCAGACAAATGGATTAATAAAACCAAAATCCAGAGTACGATACAAAGGTAAAGCCGGGTTATAATTCAATTCGCAAACATGCTTATCCAAATCAAAATCATCGAACACAACATTCTCAAGATTAGGCTTTTTACACAACATTTCCGACTCAAAACCAGCCCTGCTGGACCTTCGCATCTGTGTTATGCAGTCATCAATCCTGAAATACCCAACACCCTGTTTGGCCCTGCCCTGACAATCGGACCATAGGCAGCATTGGCTGCAAATCCGGTCTTTGCATTTTTCAATTACTTCCCAAATACACCATTTAAAAATTTTGACATTATTTTTACCTGCCTGACTGACAACCTTCTGCATTAATCCGTAAGGCTTGTGCATCGTGCTTATCACTTCCAGAGCGGCTTTAATATTTTTACTGCTCATTGTAGTAAACTTGGCCGCAGAAAAAACATCCTCATCAAAAAGCTCAACTTCATCACATCGCAGTTTATGAATATGCTGACCTCGAACGCTCCTTGCCGATTGCGTCAGAACCTCGACATTAGAGCCGTTAATAAAAGTGCAGCGGGTTTTTAAGGCATCTTTCTGAAGGAAAGGCTCAAAGCCCCTGCGCAGAAATGTCTGCATATATTCATACATTCTGCTTGCCTGCAATGATGAACCGCCAAGTATTCTGACTTCACAGCCTGGTTTGAAAATACAATCAAGAAGTGTCGCAACCGCTGCAATTTCTGTTTTTCCTCCCCCACGATTTGCCCAGACAACAGCATCATTGTTTTCCCCTGCATGGTTTACAAAATCGCTTGAAAAACAATACCACAAATAATCCATCGGACTGCTGTGGTCAGCACAGATCACCTTATCCGGAATGCTGAGCCCAAGAAAAACTTTAACATAATCCCTCAGCTGGGATTTGCTTAAAGGCCTCCTCTGCCTTAGTGCTGAATACACCTCCGCAAATTGTAAATCAAAATCAGATCTACAGAACGCACCACAAGATAATTCCTCTTTCATCATCCCCCCCTTTTTAAAACAAAAATTAAAAACTTATGCTCAGACCGATCTCAGCGATAAGTGCTACTTGTTGTTTAGCCTATATTCGTACATCTTTTCACCAACACGCCTGCTGGCTTCGATAGTTTCTGTATAAGGATTGTCGCAGATATCGATAAATCCTATCTGATAGTTTTCATCGTCAAATCTGCCCGTTGTCGCTTCATCTCTGTACTGGAACCAACCAGTACCCACCATCGCAGGATTCCGCAATGCACCTTCGACATAGCTTTCGTAAAGCTGTGCCCTGTGCTGCTGGCTCTTTGCCTGCTTAAGTCCGGTGTGGAAAAGTCCCCTGTCAAGAGCACCGAAATGAAATTCACCAACGATGATCGGCTTATCCACCGACCCCTGAGGCAAAGAATAAGTTGAAATGTCATAATAATATAAATTATAACTGACAACATCACAGTACATTGAAGCCATCCTGGCAACATCATCATTAAATGCGGCAAACCTGCTGCCAAGATAAAGCTGATTCGGTGCAGCCTGTTTGAGAATATGATTGACGGTTCCGAAATATTTCTCCGCAATTTTCAGATAGAAAGCTTTGAGGTCTTCGTCAGCCCTGTTAGCATCCGGAACCACTGTGCATGTGAGCAATGCGTTCCAGTCAGCATGATTTGTACCCCATTTTTCGTTCAGCTTTTCGATAGTCTGATATTTTTTCTTAAGGTCATCGACAAAAACCAGCTTTGCAGGCTGATCAGCCGGCGAACTTAGCGTAGATTTTGCAATGCATGTGTTGTCACCCCATACAAGTTCATTATCTACAAAATAACCGATACACCACGGATCATCTATTGATTTGCCTTTTTCAAATTCAAGCCTTCTCTGTAAAGATGTTGTAAAAATATCAGAAAATGGATCAGGGAAAGGCCCCCAGGGACCATCGCTGCCTTTTATGGGGTAAAAAGCATGACCGATAGGAACAATATATGGTGTCTTTTTCATGCTGTAAATACCGGAATCGGACCAGTTGCCAATAGTATTAAGTCCCCAGCTTTTTAGTCTGCGGTGAGTCATTTCTGCAAACGTGCTGTACCAGTTATCACCATATTTTCTGAAAAGATTTGCTCTTCCAAAATCAAAAGTTTTGAAATCACGTCCCTTATAAAAACCAAAAATATACCCTTTGGATCCACCATAAAACTGCCCAAGCAGAGATTTTGGTTCGGGCAAATCTTTAAAGTAAGTTTCTCTTTCGCTGATGCCGGTCTCAGTACCGGGCCAGACACAATCAATACCATGTGACCAGAACAACCGCCCATCAGGATCAACCAACCACCATTTATCCTGATATTTTTCAACTCTGAAAAAACCAGTCGCCTTTAACTGCGGCCCTGCAACCCAACCTCCGTACTGGTCTCTGTCCTTAGGTCCCGGATAAGCTGCCAATTGCTGCTGTTCATTTTCAGTCTGCTTTTTCATCTCTTCGACTGAATGCGTTTTACCAGGCCAGTCGTTATGTATAAACTGACCGAACTCATCGATAAAAGGAAGAAAATTTTCACTGCTGATTTCCTTTACCTGACCACCAACTCTAATATTGCTTATCTCATATGCTGTACTAAATTGAGGGTTGAAATCATAGAAGATTATCTTCGTGATGTTTTTTGTATCCACTTTTCCTGGCCCACCGGGATAGCTTCTCATGCCCTCTAATTTTACAGAATTAGAAGAAAAAACCCATTGTGTCGGGTACAGTCTGATCGTCATAGTTCCACTGGAATGAGGACTTAGACAAAGCGGATGCTCATGTTCCAAGTCATTTGGTTCATTAGAATTGGGGTCGGCAACCCGTAAGAATACGCGTATCTCTTTATCAAGCAGATTCTTAATATCTGCCTCGATGTATTCGTATTTCGAGAGATCCCATTTGCCTTGGGGACAGGTCAAAGTAATAGCCGGATGTTTAATACTAGCGCCTGATTCAACATTGATTTTGCTTGCATCAACTATCTGAGCTTTAGCATCGTTTAGCTGTATCAAATTGGAATCATACTTTGACAGGTCTATGAGTTGTTTATCTTCAGCTTTTAATGGCGAAATTGAAAATACCACAAAACCTAAAATTGCCGCTAAGTAAACCTTGAACCATGCTGCTTTGGCCATGTAAATCTCCTGTGACACAATACTCTATTCAAACAGACTTCTTTTAAAACTTCATTACATCGGATCAACAGGTTCTATCTTATCGATCCTTTTTTTATGCCTGCCGCCGTCAAAATCGGTTTTAAGCCAGACATCTACCATTTCAAGTGCCAATTCAAGCGAAACTGTTCGCTGTCCTATGGACAAAACGTTAGCATCATTATGCCTTCTGCTATACTCAGCAGTGTACAAATCCCAGCAAACTGCACATCTGACACCTCTAACCTTATTAGCTGCCATAGCTTCGCCGTTGCCGCTGCCGCCTGATACTATACCGCGGTCACATTTTCCCGCTGCCACAGCCTCTGCCGCCGGTCTTACATAGTCGGGATAATCACAGGATTGATCTGAATAGGTGCCAAAATCCTCTATTTCATGGCCCTGGGCAGTCAAAACAGCTTTTATCTTTTCCTTATATTCAAAACCAGCATGATCACAACCTAACGATATCTTCATAATTGCACTTTCTCTTAAATACTTTAAAAAAACACTTTTGTTCGACAATGTACCCTATAAAAAACCATATAATAAATTTATTTATTACCTGCTGGTAGGGGAAAAACCGAGAAAAATCGCCATTATAAGGATATGTTTTTTGTTTTCAACAATTCTTATTTTTATATTTTTGTCACAATACGATGGATTTTTTCTATAAAGCCCCCCTTTTAAGATGCTCATCTTTGTTTATTTATAGCTTCTTACAATTTTTCAAAACAAAAATTATAGTTGAAAAAGTAAAAATGGTGATTTTATCGAACTCAAAAAAATATTCCCCCAATAATGCTTTGCAATTTTTGGCATTCGATATTTTATGTGTTACACTTACTCTGAATAGGCAAAGTCGGGGGTGGTGAAAACTATACGTTCAAGGGAGGACTGCCCGATAAACAAAATTAATTGAATAAAGTTCGGCACCTCCCTTTTTTTACTCTGCGTACCTAAATTTTATTTCCAAGAGCCTCTGTCAAAATAGCGATATGCCTCATCTCTTCCTTGATGATATCGTTTATGATTTCCTTATCCTCTTTCGAGGCAACAAAATCTTTCAGCCCAACATAAAAAACTATAGTATCCTTTTCCTTCGTCAGTGCTTGTCTGATTGCATCTTCCCTGTTTTCTATTTCACTGAGCTGCCTATAAGGCCCTGACCATAAAGAAAACGTACTTAAAGCCGCTACCGATTTATATTCCTCTGTTCCAGGACCGAGCTTTGGATGCTGCTGTGTAATTTTACCACGCATTTCAGCAAAAACTTTTTTATGCTGAAGCTCCCACTCTGTCAGGTTTGCAAACATCTTACCGACATCCTCACCAGGGAATAACTTTGCAGCATCACTATAAAATTTTGCGCCGTTCTCTTCGATAGTCTCTGCAATTTTAAATATATCTACCGCATTAAATATGCCGTCCATTTTCATGTTCCTTATTTAAAGATTAATTTCAGGACCAGCATATTGTTATGCAAAGAAGGCTTTGGGTCAATAACTTCTTTCTCACCAGGAGAGATTATTTTCCAGCCAGTACTGTGACATTTCGGCAAGATCGTAAAAATCAACCTGGCAATCACCATTGACATCTCCTGATTGGCGATAAAGGCAAGTCGCGGTAATCTGACCGTCGAGAATAATGGCGTAAATGTTATCTACACCACTTCTGTTGTCCTGCCAGACTACGGTTTTACCGCTGATAGCCGGGTTTATCTGGTCCTTGGAATTTGTTATTACCTTAAATTCCTCAGAGGTGACAAGATTGTAACCATAAATATCCCAATTGCCGTTTCTATTATCCTGCCAGACTATCAAGTTGCCGTCGATATCAGGTTTTCTGGAATCCCATGTACCGGTACAGATAGCAATTTCTTTAATGTTCTGCTTTTCAGAAATGTCGGCAGCATAGATGCACCAGTTGCCAAAGAAATCATCTTCCCATACGACAATATTTCCGCTTATCGCTGGTTGTTGCTGCTGCTCATCTACTACGCTGGTTGCAAATTCAGTAACCTGGTTCCTCATCCAGATATCCGAGCCATAAATGTCGAAGCTGCCGGAATAATCATCCTGCCAGACAACCGTGTCTCTATATATTGCCGGCGCCATCTGGTCATAATCTACGGTGCTTACTGCAAATTCTACGGGGTAGGAAGTGTCAGTAATATCACTGCCGTAAATATTAAATTCACCGGCATTGCCATCCTGCCAGACAACAATGTTTCCGCTGATAGCTGGGCATTGTTCATTATAATAAGTTTGTGATACCACAAAGAGATTAGGCTCAGAGAAGTTGCTCATATCTGCTCCGTAAATATCGAAGTCGGTTTCAACATAATCCTGCCAGACTATCTTATTGCCGTAAACAGCAGGGTTATTCTGGTCATTGTCAAACTCAGCTACGGCAACGTGCTGGATGTTACTCAGATTATTTATATCAGCAGCGTAAATATCAAAGTCGCTGCCTCCTGATTGCTGCCAGACGATAATTGTGCCGGAGATATCAGGGTTCTGCTGGGATTGGGTGGAAGATGACACCACAAACGCATCCCCGCAGTACCCTGTTGTAACTATTAAAGTCAACTTCAGAAACACCAGACTTATTTGTAATCTTTTCAAAAACATCATTTCTAATCCCTCCTTTTCAATATTTTAATTTTCCTGCTTTTGAACTCTTTCAATAAGTTTCAGCAGCTTATCAACAGCCGGTTTGTTCTCTGATGCACCTGCCGCTATCTGGAGATGAGGTATAGCCTTATCAAGCTCGCCAATACCAACCATATGATAGCCCAGAAGCAGTTGCAAATCTGTATCAAAGGCACGTGAATCAAGTTTTGTACCAAGAGTATCTATCTGCTGTGTAAGGGTTTCTTCATCAGCATACAGACCTCGCGGATAGAACATATCATCCTTATCTGCGGGGAGTTTTTCAAAGGCTGTTCTCAACGCCTGTGTTGCAGACACATATTGACCATCAGCAAAAAGTGCCTGACTGTAAGCGAAAGGCAGTATGATATCATCGCCTGCTGTACGCATTGCTTCTGCGAACAGATTTGCCGCTTTGTCATATGTGCCATCTTCGAATGCCTTTACTGCAGCATTGAATAATTCATCGGCACGACCTTCGGGAGCAGGTTCAGATTTTGTTATTGCAGCCTGCTGTTCTGCAGCAGCTAACTGTGAACTATCCAGAACCGTTTTTGTAGTTCCGCTGCCGCTGTCGCCGTAGTAGTTGTTGTATGTGTAGTAATTGTTCGTGGTACTCGTAGTGTTATTGCTGTTAACATCGCCGCCGCCATCTATCGCATAAACTTCCGGGTAATATCCGTACCACCTATAAGGATGATATCCATACCAGTAGTAGCGTACATAAGTATAGTCGCTTGGCCACCAGCCGCCAACACTGACAAATACATACTTGCGGTGATAATTCGGATATACATAGCTGAAGCTCAGACTCAGTCCAGGTGTTTCATATGCTACTGTAAAGCAACTGCTTGGCCAGTATCCGAAAAGCCTGAAATCCCAATAGTTGTGATGTGATCTATGGCTGTAATAATCCCTGTAGCAATACTCTCTGCCATGGAAATCATGTCTTACGACGGGAGCAAAGAACTTATGACGGATCCCACTGTCATCATGGAATGGCCGTAAATGGTCATTCTTGCGGATTTCAGGTGAAGGCCCTACCCCTCTCCCAGCATCAAAATCCTTGCTGGCCCTTTCGGGGTTTGTTGCTCGTTCGGGTGAACCACCATCGTGGCCGCCCTTGTCAAAACCAGTCCGAACGTCGGACTTAACTGACCTGTCATCAGACTTAACCGACCTGTCGCCTGAGTTAGCCAACCTGTCGCCTGACTTGGCGGACCTGGTACTGTCTGAATCAACTGATGCATAATCTGATTGGACCGCAGACGTCCTAGAATCAGAACCCGTCTTAACATCTCTGCTGTGGATATTTTCAACAATTGCACTTCTGCTTGGAACGTTTCTGTTACTTGTAGCTAATAGCAGTGAACTGGGAGAACGATTTGAGCTAACACTAGTCGAATCACTCTTGCTAGACCTGGTTGTTGCTGTTCTGCTGCTTGAGTTGACAATGGACCTTGAAGAACTCAGACCTGTAGATGACCTTGTGCCTGATCCTAACGAGGATGTCGATGTGCTTACAGTTCTTTGCACTCTTGTCGGAATAGTTCTGGTAATTGACCTGGTAGATGTAGATACAGACGGCAAAGTGGATGTTGAGCGTATTGTGTTGGTTCGCGATGCAGCCGTTGAAATTCCTGTAGATTGATTGCTTCTGGTTGACATGCGGCTGCCAGTTGTTACGCGGCTGGACGGTCTTGAACCGCTAACTGAAGGGGTCATTCTGGAAGAGGTACGCGTAGAAGTATTACTTCTTACAGAAGGTGTACTTGATCTGGTTGCCGGTGAAGAACTTACTCTCGAAGGAGAACTTGCAGGAGAACTGGTTACGTTAGCAGGAACTGACGCAGGCGCAGACGCGGGTGCAGACTCAGCCGATTTGCTGCTTCGACTTTCACCGCCGCCGGAAGAACCCCCTCTTTCGCCTTTAGCAAAACATGGCGACAAAAGCAGTCCTAAAACAACTCCACATACCACAAAACTGTTTTTCAAACTCCTTAATGCCAACATATGAATCCCCTTTCTGCGGCCAAACATCTTATAGCCGCCCGACAGCCGTATAATCCCGGCTGTTTCCTTTTTAGCTTGCTACTCAAGCATTATCTTTTAATTACTAAGATGGATCAGTATTTTTAAGCTTTTCATCTAAAAAAGCAACTGCCCTTAAGAAAACGCGAAGAAGGACATCCTTTTCTTCCTTAGTTGCATTTATCGCATCAAAAAACATCTGAAATCTTCTCGCACGTTGAGCATTTAACAATTCTATCGCTTTTCTGCCTTTTTCGGTCAATTCAACTAAAGTAACACGCTGGTTATCTGGGCAGATAGTCTTACTTACAAGTTTCTTTTTCCAGAGTTTCGTAATATTCGTCGAAATCGTGCTGCCGCTGCCTTTCGGTGCCAGACTTGTAATTTCCGAAACCGTCATCGGCCCTTTCGCATTCAATATACTGAGTATAACCGCATCTCTTTCAGAAAGTGAGGTCGAAGGCTGAGCATCTTCCTGAATGGTCTTCAAAAGCACCATCCTCAAATTCAAATCCAGTATAACTTCAGTAAGATCAGGTCCCATTATCGCATCCTTTTATCAAAGATCACATTACCATATACGCCTTTATATCAAGAACTGTTCTCTTGTCAAACATTTTCTAAAAAAAACATTTCTAAAATAGAAGTATTCTGACAACATTTAAACTCAACTTGTTAATTAACAATAAGTTACGATTTTGTAATATTTTTATATTTCAAAATATTTTTTTTAAAACAACAAAACCATCCAAGCTAATTACACATTTATATGACTTTGAAATTCTAAAAAACTGTCCTGACAAAGCTGGTTGACACCAGGCTGATTCACTCCAATTATCCTGCACAGTGAAACTATTTTTTTAACTCCAAAACAATCACTGTCGCAACTGGGTCAATGGCCTTGTCTGGTACGGAAATTATAGTGGAATTATCTTCATATCCAACGGAAAGTTTTTTACCTGGATCAGAAAGCAAATAAGCAGAATCAATATCAGAGATTTTCTTTTGTATAACAAGCCTTGAGTCAACAGGCCAATCAAATACGTGGAGATAAATTTTATCAGCCTTCGTTGTACATCGTCCCCAAGTAATATCCGAGATGGTGCTTGCAGAAGTGCCATAGATGCTTTGGCTGTTAACATTCATCCACTTTCCTATGCCTTCGAGTTGCTCAATGCTTTGTTCAGGAAAAGTGCCATCGGATTTTGGACCGACATTGAGGAGGAAATTTCCGCCTTTGCTGGTGGTGTCGATGAGCTTTCTGATGAGTTCCTTTGACGATTTGAAATTCAGGTCATTTTTGTTGTAGCCCCAACAGCCGTTCATAGTCATGCAGGTTTCCCAACAGACACCAGGTAAACCGGTTTGTGGAATTTCCTGTTCAGGTGTTCCGAAGTCGCCTGCAAAACTGGAGTCCTTTGTCATGCCCGCCATCCCCAGTCGGCCTTTATCAACCCTGTTATTGATGATGATATCCGGCTGGAGGCTTTTAACATATTTGTATAAATCTAGGCCGTCCTGATGAGTCCAGGTGTCTTCCCATTCGCCATCAAACCAGAGAACACCGATTGGACCATAATTTTTTATAATCTCGGCGAGTTGGCCTTTCATATATTGTTTGTAACGATTGAAATCAGCACCTTCGGCAGAGCGTGTTTCCCATTCTCTTCTGGGCAGGTAATCGGGATGATGCCAATCCATAATCGAATGGTAGAAGCAAATCTTTATACCCTGCTTTCGGCACTCATTGGAAAGCTCCTTCAGAATGTCACGTTTGAATGGTGTAGCATCCATGATATCATAATCGGTTAATTTACTATCCCAAAGGCAGAAACCCTCGTGATGTTTGGAGGTAATGACGATATATTTCATACCTGCATTTTTTGCTATAGAAACCCAGCGGGCAGGGTCAAATTTTGTCGGATTGAATTGAGGGGCAAATTTTTCATATTCATTGACAGGAATTTTTGCAGTATAGAGAATCCATTCTGCGTGGTTGGTTTGGCCATTCCATTCGCCTGCGGGAACAGCGTAGAGGCCCCAGTGTATAAACATTCCAAACCGAGCATCTGTCCACCATGACATTCGTTTTTCTTTTTCAGCTTTAGTTTCTGAAATTGAAGAAACGTCATTGCAATCCACAGAGAAGGCTGATTGAAAAATGGAAAAGATAACTACTATTAAGCACAGCAAATACGAATCGGAAAAAATATTTTTCTTCATAGTAACTCCTTTTGGTTAATCTGCAAATAATATTAAACATTTGGCTACGCACTTAAGCATTGTAGGTTAACAATAATACTTTTAATTCGCCAACCAATTTTCTGCAAAAATTACCAAATCACCCAAGTCAATTACACTATCTGATGGATTTGAAATGTCAAAAAGGCTATCCCAGTCGGGCTGTTCAGATTGCTTTTGCCAGACAGATGCCAGTAAACTGAAATCATAAAAATTTATAGATCCATCCTTGTTAAAATCTGCTTTGGCGGATTGAATTATCTGGAAAGTTAATGACGGATCATCCTGCAGAAACATTCCTCCGCCTTTAAGCACAAAATCCAATTGAGTAAACAGATTCATTCCAATTATTCCGTCAAGCGTCCCGCCCTCAGGAGACGAAACGTCAAGCAATATCACCGGCACATTGGTAAATGAAAGCCATTGTCCCAAAGCTGGTATTTCAATTTTGTCAATGTAGAAACCATCAACCATTTCTATCTGGCCGGTAGCCCCTTCTATTTCTACCTGGAACTCAGCATTTTGAGGATCAAGACCGAGTCTGGCCGCAATCCTTGAACCAATTACCGTTACCTGCGCTCCCGTATCAAGCATAAATCTGTTTTTATCATAAGCTTGATACGAACCCTGGTACATATCCACACTTGAAACAAAAAACAAATTCTGCGAAGAAGTTCCAACAATTATAGATGGACTTGAAGGTTCAAACTCATAAGTTTCATAATTAATAGTTGGGGCATACTGAACAGAAGTTGCACCTAAAGGCCTAAGCTCAAGCGGAATACTATTTCTATAATCAGGGATTGATGAGCTGCTGTCAAGAATCTGTATATCAGGTGCTGTGTATTGCTGACCATCAACCTCGACTGTTATAGGATTTGAATTGTCGAAAATTGTATTGTAATTAACTGACATCGGCGAACCTGCAACAGTTGGAACATTCGGCGAATCTATATGATCCGCTATAACCAATGCAACATTTGACAGCCCTACCATATTAACATCCGATAGATGTTCATCAGAATCAATATTTCTAAGCCCGCCAACAAAAAGCCCCATAGGCTGACTTACGTATGCCAGCACCGAATCGTTAACACCGCTAAGTTCTATCGGATTTGAGGTAATCATATCTGGATTGGCAGATATACCGGTAATATCAGCCGCATCGGCACTCATCACACAGGCACTTGCACCTGTATCAAAAAGACCAATAGCATAATTGCTTGCAGGGTTATTCGTAAGATAGTCCCCAGAAATCTGAGGTTCTACGGTAGCATCATATATGCCATCAAGTTCGGAAATTCTCTCGTCGGTAATATTTATCGCGATCCATGGTATAAAACCGTCTATAGGCGGCGAGTCAATAACCATTGCTGCTATACTGCCCTGAGCTTTGACCAATACCTGAGAAGCCACAGAAATAAAATCCCCTTCAATAAGCTCTTTATCATACTCTGGATAATAAACAGCTTTGATCTTACTCGTCTCAGGCCCCATCCAGTTAACTTCTTTCCTCACCCACTGCCTATCCGCCTGAACAACGGAAACAAAAAGAACCAAACAAAAGATGATTATTTTACCTTTAAATACCCTGTTTTGACTCATAACAAAACCCCTGATTTTAAAAAGTCTTTTCATCACCATTTGGCAATAAAAAGCCAACGGCGGTATTATACCATATTAGAGCAGCAAAAACAAGCCTTAAATAACATTAAAACGCCTCTCTAACCGCATTTCGCCCAAACTTGAAGATTCGCATTCCCGCCCAAATTTACGGAATACCGGACATTAAAACAAATCTTCTTGACCATACAATCGGATTTATGGTATAATTAGTGTGTTAAAGAGGAAGTTGTGCCTTTTTTAGTATCAAAATGGAGAATACCAGATAATTCAGGAGTAAGGTAAATGCGGAATTATGTGCTTTTAGCGTTGTTGTTTATTTGCTTGTTTTCAAGTCCAATTTTTGCTGCTGGTGGTAATTTGGGTGGCAGTGGCCATGATGGCTCAGCGGAACATCCTTATCTAATCGAAGATTTCGACGACTTTCAGGCTTTCTGCGCAAATACCAGTTACTGGGCAACTGGCATTCACACCCGCCTCGATTGCGACCTTGACCTTGACCCGAATTTGGAAGAACGACAGGTTTACACAACATCTCCTATCGCAGGAGATACTGATACTGATTGGGATTTCACAGGTACATTTGATGGTAATGACCATGTTATTTATAATCTCACTATTGATGGAGCATCTGTCTGTGGTCTGTTTGGAGTAACGGCTTACACTTCAATAATTAAAAACTTAGGACTGGAAAATGTTTCAATCAAAGGCTCAGGTAACTGTGCTGGCGGCTTGGTAGGCGGCAATGGTGGCCATATTATAAACTGCTATTCTACAGGCAATGTCAATGGCGATTGGCTTGTCGGTGGGCTGGTGGGACATAACTATTATGGAAGCATCAAAAACTGTTATTCAACCGGAGAGGTCACTGGCGAATATACTATCGGCGGGCTAACTGGAAAAAATCAAAATGGTAATATCACTGAATGTTATTCGATAGGGGAAATTAATGGCGAAGGTGCTGTCGGCGGACTTATAGGTGATAACTATTACGGGGTCATTACCAGTTGTTATTCTGCTGGACAGGTCACTGGAAATGATAATATCGGTGGACTAGTGAGCGACAACTCTGGTAGTATCACAAACTGTTATTCTATCAGTTCGGTCACTGGTGACGGTAATGTTGGTGGACTGGTGGGTAATGGCTATCCCGGCTATATCACTAACTGCTACTCAGCAGGCTCGGTTAATGGCAATAACAATGTCGGTGGTCTAATAGGCCGAAGTTCTGGATACAATATCGTCAACAGTTTCTGGGATATGGAAACATCCGGAATAAATACTTGCACAGGCGGCAAAGGGTTAACAACTTCTCAGATGAAAAATGCTATGTATTATAGTGGTAGTAACTGGGGGGATGATATATGGACTATCGATGAAGGTAATGATTATCCTCATCTTACATGGGAAAATACCGTAGGCGAAATTATTTCTGAACCAATAGTTGAAATGCTAGGCGAAGGAACACCGGAAGCCCCTTGGATTATTGAGACGAAAGACGATTTTATGCAGGTTTGTTCAGGTTCATTTTTTTGGAATAAACATTATATTTTAAACACAAATATTGATCTTTCAGGGGAAGTATATATACAAGCCCTGTTAGGTTACGACATGAATAATTCTTTTAAAGGCAATTTAGATGGTAATGGCCATATTATCCAAAATCTTACTATTGATGGTTACACTTATCTTGGATTATTTGGCTATCTCGACCAAGATGCTTCAATCAGTAATCTAAATTTGGAAAATATCTCTGTCAGTGGAACTTACGAATATGTTGGTAGCCTGCTCGGCAAGAATTATCATGGCAATGTCACCAACTGCTACTCTGCCGGTCAGATAAATGGTGATGTTTGTGCTGGCGGCCTAATTGGTGAGAATTGGGGAGGCAATATCAGCGGTTGCTGTTCAACCAATCAGGTTAACGGCGATGATAACATAGGAGGCCTAATCGGCCGTAATTATCAAGGCTATATCACTAATAGTTCTTCGACTGGTACAGTCAATAGCTCAGACGATTATGTCGGAGGCTTGGTCGGCTATCATTATCATGGTAGTATCACAAACAGTTATTCAACCGGAAAGGTCACTGGAGACGCATGTCTCGGTGGACTGGCAGGGTGGAGTTCTGGTAATATCAGCAAATGTTATTCTACCAGTTCTGTCTCCGGCTCAAACTATGACGTCGGAGGCTTGGTTGGACTAAATGAAAGCAGTATAGAAAATTGCTATTCGATAGGAAATGTTACAAGTTCAGGCAACCGTATCGGAGGATTGGTAGGCAATAATAGAGATGGCAATATAAGCAATAGCTATTCGACCGGAGCTGTCAATGGAAATGATAACATAGGAGGATTTGTAGGTGCAAATTTGAATAGCAGTATTAGTAAGAGTTTCTGGGATGTAGAAACAAGCGGCATAGCTGATTCTGAAGCAGGTATCCCTGATACTGACGGTGTGGTTGGTAAAAGAACAACTGAAATGAAAACGCAAAACACTTTCACAGATGCTGGTTGGGATTTCATAAACACCTGGGGAATTGGGCAAGAGCAGACGTATCCTTATCTGAGAAAATATTCCGCAGCAGATATTAGTGGCGACGGTGTGGTTAATTTTGTCGATTTGGCTATCTTAGCGGATAATTGGCTTGAAGGAATATAGGCCTTCAGATGATATAAAAAAAGGCTCCTGCAAATTATAATCAGGAGCCTTTTTTTTGTTTGTAATTATTATTTAGATATACTGGTTGCGAATCTTTATCAGCAAATCCCTTGTCGCAATCACACCATCTTTTTCGCTTAATTTACTGCCTTCGTATTCAACGCCCACAAAACCATTATAGCCTGAATCGAGCACTATCTTCATCATCTTATAGTAGTCGGTATTGATTTCATCACCATTGGCATCGAATTCATTGCTCTTAGCACTAACCCCTTTCGCATAAGGCATCAGCATTTTAACTGCCTCATACCGGTCAGTATCCTTATCGAAGTTCCCGAAATCAGGCAGCATCCCGCAGTTAGGCATATTAACCATCTTCATAACTTCCGACATCCACTTGCCGTTAGAAGACAGCCCGCCGTGATTTTCTACGATAACATTAAGATCGTATTTTTTAGCCTCTTCACTAAGCTTTGCCAAACCATCTGCCGCAAGTTTCTGCTGCTCTTCATATGTCCCTTCTGAATGAGCATTCACCCTGATAGAGTGACATCCGAGAAATTTAGCAGCTTCAAGCCAGCGATAATGATTTTCAACAGCAATTGTTCTTTTGCCGCAGTCCGGGTCGCCAAGGAAACCTTCACCGTCACACATTATCAGCAGCGATTTTACATTGTTATCGCTTGCAAGTTTTTTCATCTGCCCCAGATACGCTTTATCATTAGCTTTGTCTTTAAAGAAGCTATTTACATACTCTAGCCCTTCAAATCCCAGGTCATGTGCTGTTTTTGCAAAATCAAGATTATCCATTTCTTTGCCGAAGAGAGCCTTATTAAACGACCACTGCGCCAGCGAAAGTCTGAAAGGCATTCTAGGTTTCATCTGCATTGCAAAAGCCCCACCTGCCGCGAATCCACAAACTGCACCAATCCCCATTCCAAGAAATTTTCTTCTGTTCATTTTTTTAGTCCTCAACAACAAATTATATACGCTATGACGTAATCACTATCACAAACCGGTGTTCTTCATGATCAAAAATTATTTCTCTGACCAAACCCTTTTTGTCGCACACTACAGGCTCGCCGCAGCCAGGCATCACACCCAGCCGCTGGCCAACCTCTATTATATCGCCAACTTTCACTTCAGTACCAAAAGTGGCATCGACATTTATCTTTATATCAGTCATTCTTTTTTATCTTGGGAAATTCTTTTACCCCAATCAACTTAGCAATCTTTTGAGGTATCTCAGTATTATCCATTACACCAGAAAATTTCTCTGCTCCAGGCCCAAATGCGTAAACAGGAACAGGTGTACCGCTATGGCCGCCTGAGGTCCATTTCACATCTATATTTTCGCCTTTCTCATTTCCGCCATTAATTACAAGACCACCGGTTTCATGGTCTGCAGTAACAATAACCAGAGTGTTCTTGTCTTCCAATGCAAAATCGATAGCTGCCTTTACCGCCTGATCAAAGAGTAATGCTTGTTTGATACAATTATCAGCATTGTTGCCATGGCAGGCCCAGTCAATCTGGCTGCCTTCAATCATCATGAAAAAGCCTTTATCTCTTTTTAAAGCCTTTGTATTGATTTTAAATTTATCTTTGAATAGGCTTTCTTTATTCTTCTCGGTCAAAATTCTCAATGCTGCTTCTGTCATCTGCGGCAAACTTGGTTCCGGGCTGAAAGTTGTCAATGCATCCATCTGGAAAAGACCAAGAACATAATCACCTGTTGCTTTTGCAAGCTCATTACTGTCATTTACCCAAAGATAACCCTGACTTTTAGCCTCTTCAATCAGATTTCTTTCATCTTCTCTTTTACTGCCCTCAGCCGATTTCGGCAACCAACACTGCTTACCGCCGCCGAACATCACATTAACTTTATTAGCAAGAAGCTGTGATGCAATTTCTGCTTCAGAGCCTCTGCTTTTTACATGGCTTGCGAAACTTGCCGGTGTTGCATGAGAAATAGTACTGGTAACAACCAAACCCGTTTTCATACCTTCTTCTTTTGCAGCTTCGAGAATACTTTGGTAAGCAACACCATCTGGATTCATACCCACTGTCCCGTTATTGGTTTTTATCCCACAAGCCAAAGCTGTTCCACCTGCAGCAGAATCAGTAACGGTCGCATTAGCAGAATGAGTTCTTGACAAACCCGTAATAGGCATTTTTTCAATATAAAGTTTACCATTAAGACCTGTTGCTTTTATTCTTGCTAAAGCAAGTTGGGAAATACCCGTACCATCACCGATGCAGTAAATCACATTTTTGACACCAAGAGACTTTTTAACTTTAAACATTATGCTCGTCTCATACGCATTGGTATCAGTGGCAGGCTTGTAAAAACTAATATCCGTGACATCTTTGCTTACATCGCCATAGTTGTAATTAGTATAATCCACAGCAAAACTAAGGCTGACACATCCAAACAATACAAAAACACTTAACACAAAAAACAATTTACTTCTTAACATTTCTGATTCCCCTAATTTAAAAACTACATTACATGAAAATTACTGTTTTTTTCTTATAACATATTCATACATTGCTGGTTTATTCTTTTCATACATCGCAGCCGTTAGGTCTGCTATCTCTTTTTTGACTTCTTCCATTTTAGGTTTATTTTCAATATAACTGTCTACTCCGCCTTTAACCCAGTTATATGATTCTTTGCCATTATGTTTTTCCAGATCTGCCAGAAGATATGCTTTCATAGCTTCGAAGTTAGTGACATCGACACCACTATTTGCAGCATAGAATTCCTTGGCAATAATATTTCGTATAATATCTCTTTCTTTAAGCCATCTCTGATTATTCAAATCTGCAACTACAAGAGCCTGCTTATACATAGGCGTATTTACGTTTTCAGCAAGGTTTATACCCTCACTAAGCTTCTGCGATGAAACCGTATCGACAATCTGACCATCCATCAGAATTTCATAATCACCCGAAGCCATGTTTTTAATCTGCAAAATCTGCTGGTTCATCTCTGCCATAAAAGGAACAAGCTCAAGAGCTTTTTTGCTCTCATTACCAACTGGCATTGGTAACGCCCTGTCATGCAATTTGAACTTTATATTTTCATCTGAAATTTCAATAAAGCTGATCTCGGTATTTTCAACTTTAACTTTTTTAGGCATACCGGCATCAATAATAACACTGCTGACAAGTTGAGGCACATTCTGGGTTTTGAGAAATTCGTAAGCCATCACAAAATGTCCGACATCACCAGGATGCACACGGTCCCCACCTACCAGGGTAAACTCAGGATTGCTCTGCTGTTGTGCAAGATCAATAGCCGTCATCGGACTGTAAAAATCAACAACAGCCGCATCATACTTTTTGGCAAGCTCCTTTACTTTCTCCGCACATTTGCCCAGACCGCCATTTGCACCAACACAGCTATGGCTTTCGAGTTTAGCTGTATCTTCATAGATAGATGGAGTAATAAAAATCAACTCGGAACCTCCTGCCTTTAAACGACTGGCTAGCTTGTCCATGTTCTCCATATATTTCTTGATTTGCTCATCCTGTTTTGCAATATCCTCTGGTGAAGTTTTATTAGCATCATAAAGCCAGATATTAATATCATTCATGCCCAGCATAATTGATGAAATCGTAGGTTTATGGTTCAAAATATCGCTGTCAACCCTGCTCTGGATCCCCCATGAAGTATCACCACTTATGCCGCAATTGTACATGTCAAATTTAACATCCGGAAATCTCGTAGCATAATAAAGGTAAATATATTTATGATAGCTGCCGCCATGAGTTATGCTATCACCAACCGCACATACCGAATCACCGGACTTAAACTGTCTGGCAAAGGTGTTCTCTGCTGCCAAAAGACCTCTGCTGAATATTAATATCAAAGATACAGAGACAGCTGCTAAAAATCTGGATTGCCTTGAATACATCTATCACCTTTCTTAAAAAAACATTCAAAATTGTACACTTCGGGATTATACCGAAGTTAGTAATAAAGTAACAACAGTATTTTATTCATTTGTTGATTGTTTGCCTTCAGCGATAATTTTCATCACTTTGACAGCAGTTTCATCGCTTATACCTATTTTCACATTATTTTCCTTTTCTTCTCGACCGCCGACGATTTTCTCCGGCATCGAAATAACGTCAAGACACGCTTTTCTGGCCGTCTCATCCTTATCTGATTCAGTAAGCTCAACAAGCCTCGCAGCCGCCACCGGGGCATATCTGGAAACAATAAGGCTGCTTTGCATACTCAAACCCTTTATACGCTGATAAAAATATTCGATAAAATTTTTATCTGCGAGCCACCTGTTGTATATATACCTGCTTACTTTGTGTTTGTTCAATACTTCCTGTTCACTCATTTGCCCTGTAAACAGGTCCTCAAGTACACGAAGCTGTTTTTTTGCCAAAAAATTTATACTCATACTTCCCCCCATATTTAAACTTAATTTGAAAATTCGATGAAATCGGAAGCTATTTTAACAATTGCCTCCGCTCTTTGTATTGCCTTGCTTTTTTGGGGGGAACATAAACTTTGCGAAACCGCCAAGGCTTTTTCGACTGTGTTTTTTTGTTTTTCATCCAGAAAAAAGACCATAGGTTCAGCAAAACTAGTTTGAGTAACTTTTATTGACGATAACGATTCTTCCAGATTCGTCAGTTTATCTATCTGCCCCTTACTCTGGGGCACAAACCTGCAAAGCTCTGAAGGTGGAATTTCACTTTTAAGTTTTTTAAGAAGTTCAAGCTTTGCGCCAAGCCGATCACTTCCCTGAAGACGATTTAATGTAAGAAGCAAAATGTCGACCTGCTCATCATCGACATCCCATACAATCGCATCCGCCGTCTTATATCCAAGCTGTTCCAGAGCCTTGCAGCGATGGTGCCCATTAATTATTTGGTAGCTGTCCTTATCCTGAGGGTGCACCCTGACTATTATTGGCTCATACATACCGGTTCGCTCGATATTAGCGATGAGTTTGCGAAGATTAATTTTGCTCATTATGTTAGGATTATCTGGATGAGCTTTTAGTTTTTCTAATACGATTGCCTTGATTTGATTATCCATAATTTCCCTCAATCTATAATCAGTTTCATGTTCGGGTTAAACCATATATAGTAAACAGGTCTGTCTGTAAGCTGCCCTAATACATAGGTGGTCCTTTCCTGGCAATGATTCATCATTCTGCGCCGACCATAACTTTGCAGAAAAAATCTGATTTGATATTCGATAAATGCTTTCTTGTCGCCAGGCAATGATTCTATTTTTGCATGAACAACACATGGGCTGATAAGCTCAGCTTCCTCTATATCAACACTTGAAAAAGCTTCTTTTAGTTGAAGACACCTGGCAGGAGTACTTGCACAATATTTTTTCATGCCGGCTTTTTCAAAAAACGGATTAACCTTGCCCATAACCGCAAGTGATTCAACTATCGGAACTTTAACTTCCGCCATCGTTTCAGAAACCAGCCGACTTGCCAGTCCAAGTCCCCTGAAACGTGGTTCAATAACAACCCTGCTTATACAGCGTATGTTCTTATTAATAATATTCAATTGTGTTACACGATCAAAACCTGTAAAAATCCCCCCCGTAGCAGCATTTCTCAGCTCCAACGCCGTCGCCGGCATCTTATAAACTATAACCCCCGCTGTCTCATTCATGCCTGATATGGTTTTTGTTTTCAAAGCATAAATCGCAACATAAGGCCCTAACAAATGATCACGATAGTGGAACCTTGCCAGTCGTCGGTAGTCATCCATGGTCCCTTTGCAGATACTGATATTTTTAGTAACTGAACATTTATTCATCTTCACCCCCCTGTTTGTAAATAACTTCTGCCTCACCAGAAAGGCTCTTTAATATCAAAACATCAGGCGATAAATCTTCGAGGATATCATCGTGACACGAAGCAAGAATAAATGTCACCTCATTGTTTTTCGCAAATTTGCGTATGTTCCACGCAATAACAGACGCGGTTATCCTGTCAAGATTCGTGCAGAATTCATCAGCAAATATAACCTTCTTATCCGCCGCCAGAGCCTGCGCAAGAGCAAAACGGTATTTCTGACCGTCGCTCAGGTATGCCGGTCTGTTCAGTATACAAAAACAGTCGTTCAGCCCCGCTATGCTCAGCGATTTTAAGGACTCTACTACCGTCCCGGAAATACAGTCTATAACCGATTTGTCACTAGGCAGTTTGATGCTTTGAAGACTTATTTTCTCTTCCGATGGAAACTTCTTTTCCAGCTCCCTGAGCAAAACACTTTTCCCGCTTCCCGAAGGACCGGTTATATAAACAACGTCGCCTTGTCTTATCCTTACTTTGCATTCATGCGTGACAATACTCTGTTGCAGTTTATCTACTGTCAAACCGAACATCCGCATTGTTTGCGAACTTTTTTCCGTCAGCTTCAAATCGAAACCAAACGTTTTAGATACGCAATAAGTCCCCACTACTCTCCCCCCTCCGACAAAATTAATAATTTAAAAATGTCCCCGAATATCCCGCTAAAATTGCATCGACTTAACAAAATCACGAAGTTTTTTTGTAATGTTATGGGCTTTGTAATATGTGATCTTATGCTTAGACGCGATTTGTTTTATTGATTTTCCTGCAAGAAAATAATCTCTGGCAATCTCTAATTCACTTTCCTCAAACTCATCACGACTTCTAAGACAGATTATATACCCGCCATTAATAAGTTTTCTTGTCACCTTGTGTATTCTCCGGGCTACCGTAGATTGACTGATACCAGATAACTTGGCCATCTGGTAAAACGTGTTGCCGTTAACAAGATACATAGTCATCAAAACTCTGTCTGTACCACTAAGCAGGTTGATTCTTTCTGTTAGAAGTTCAATTCTTTCCCTGTAATCATTTTTCAAGTGACCATTTTCTGCTGAAATGTTTTCGTGAATAGCTTGCATTTATCCTCCTCATAAGAATTATTGTAAGTAATACTAATAAAACGTCCGATAATATAGCTCTTTGAGACAATAAAATGCCGCAATAATATTAAACTACGGCAGTACCACCTCTTTTTGAACATAAGAAGATATTTTAATTTAAGGGTAGCTCTAATATTTGCTGAGTTGAAAAAAAACCCGCGTCAACCACCATAAATACCATCTTGACTATTGTTTACCAACCTCTTAACAATTTGAAATATTTTACCACATTTTAAACAAAAATCAAGCTTTTAGTTTATTTTATATAAAACTTTATACTAAATTAACCAATTATCTAACATTTTTAATCCCTATAAAGCCTTTAAATTCGGTATGTTATTGACTTTGACAAGCTTTTAAGCTATTTTAAATGTTTCGTGCTATTTTTTGATAAAAATACGTTTATCTGCTTTACATTTATTGCTTTTTGAAAGTTTTTAAGATGTTGAAAAGAACAGTTACTTGCGGCGATCTTCGTCTGAAAGATGCTGGTAAAAGGGTTGTTTTATCAGGATGGGTTCATTCTTATCGCAATCATGGCAACCTCGTTTTTATAGACTTGCGTGACAGAGATGGGCTCACTCAGTTAGTATTTAATCCTGAATTG
>CAZBKA010000031.1:0-25418 GCA_964492365.1 uncultured Pirellulales bacterium
TTTTTTTGTTTATATTTCAAATTAGATAAGATATTTAAATCGTCCTTAACGAAAAAAGGCGTTGTCAGCCGATAATCAGATAGAATATTAAAATAGGCGATTTGGGGTATCGTGTTGAATATTGCTTAATATAAAAATAACCCTTTAAAAAGGAGAAATTGATGGATTGGACTGCAATCCTGGCTTTTGTACCGGAAGGCGAAGTGCCAGTATCAAATATTCCGGCAGCGGCTCCAACTGCTCAGCCGGCAGCATCAGCAGTTGTTGTGTCAGCCCCGACTGTCACCAGTTCGAACGCCGAAATTGTTCCGGTGGATTGGATATGGAGTCAGATAACTGCGTTAAATGTTCTGGAAGCTTTGACTTTTATTGCTTTTGGTGTTGTTTGCTTGTTTTACGGGTGGCGGGTTTTCAAGGTGCTTGTGGTCATCAGCTTTGCACTTTTGGGACTTTTGGCGGGGGTTCTTCTGTCGGATATTGTTTTAGGAGCTAATAAGAACCCAATGCTTGGGGTAGTTTTGGCGGTAGTTTTGGCAATAATATCAGTGCCTATGATGCGCTGGTCGGTCTCTGTACTCGGGGCTGTGGCGGGAGGTGTAATGACCGCAGCGATGTGGTATGCCTTTGAGTTGCCCGAAGAATTTATATGGGCAGGCGGTCTTGTCGGTGTTGTTGCGGGCGGAATGATCTCATTTATCGTTTTCAGAATAGCAGTGATGCTGTTTTCATGTCTTTGGGGCAGTAGTCTTATTGTAATGGGTGTAATGGCGTTAATGTATACGTATCCTTTAACTACAGGCCAAGTGCAGGATCTTGTTCTTAGTGAGAAATGGTTTTTGCCGGTAGCGGTATTAGTACCAGCGGTGATTGGAATATTTTTCCAGAATAAATTTATAAAGGGTTCAAAAGACTGGACGGTATAGGGGGTTGTAATTTTTAGATTTGAAGAATTGATCGTAAACTAAAGATGTAATGCTAAGAAAGATAATAAAGCCGGTGAGTAGTGAGCACCGGCCTTATTAAAAAAAGAGAAGGAAAATTTTTATACCGGAATACTTAGATAATTACATTTATTAGTTTGCCTCTCCTGCGCCGCTATTAAAAAGTATATAATATCTCTTGTGCTACCTACTGGGATAAAAACCCTACGCACTTGAGTTATCGACGGGCTAAGTTTGTATCTTTAATAATTTTACTACAAAAAAGTTAAAATCATGTTTTTATTGTTGTTAATTTGCATTTGTCTAAAAAACAGCAAATCGATGTATTCCCCGTTATTTTGGGCTTGCAGAAACGCTTTTATTATCTTAGAATCCATGGCTCTTTAGTAAGAATGGTTTTCGAATGAGGGAAACCTCGAAAATACGAAAGGAATGTATCCGGCTGTGTTTGATTCATTGACAGAAAAATTTAATTCGGTCTTCAAGTCGCTTTCAGGCAGAGGGCGTATTACCGAAGCTAATGTATCCGATGCGATGCATGAGGTTCGAAAAGCTCTTTTAGAAGCAGACGTTAATTATAATGTTGCAAAGCAATTCTGTAAAGACGTCAGGCAAGCTGCTATTGGTGCGGAAGTGCTTAAAAGCCTTCACCCCGGTCAAGTATTTATAAAGATCGTAAATGATAAGCTAACCGAACTCATGGGTCCAGTGGACAGCAATATATACTTTGTTTCTCCTGGGCCTACAATCATTATGATGGCTGGTCTGCAAGGTTGCGGTAAAACCACTACGACTGCAAAGCTTGGTAAATACCTTGTGTCCAGGGGTAAGAAACCTCTGTTGGTTGCTGATGACCTGCAAAGACCAGCAGCTATCGATCAGTTGGTGGTTCTCGGTCAGCAGCTTGGTATCGATGTTTATAGAGAAGACAGCAAAGATGCGGTTTCGGTTGCTAAAAACGGTATTAAGCATGCCAAGCAGAATGGCTATGATGTAGTTTTGCTGGATACTGCGGGCAGACTTCATATTGATCAGGAGATGATGGCGGAAATTTCAAATGTTGCCAAGGCGGTGACTCCTCATCAGATATACCTGGTTTGCGATGCGATGATTGGTCAGGATGCGGTCAATTCGGCGAAGGAATTCAACGAAAAGCTTGAGCTTGACGGTGTTATACTTACAAAACTTGACGGTGATGCCAGAGGTGGTGCGGCTTTGAGTGTTAAGGCTGTGACTGGCAAGCCTATTAAATTTATTGGTGTCGGTGAAAAGCTCGATAAGCTTGAAGAATTTCATCCGGATCGTATGGCAAGTAGAATCCTGGGTATGGGTGATGTTGTCAGCCTGGTTGAAAAAGCACAGGAGCATTTTGACGTTGAACAAGCTAAGAAGATGCAGGAAAAAATGGCCAAGGGCAGCTTTGGTTTTGATGATTTTCTAAAGCAGATGCAGGCAGTCAAAAAAATGGGTGGCATGAAAGATATGCTGAAAATGCTTCCGGGGATGGGTAGCCAGCTTGAAGGTCTTGATTTCGATGATAATTCGATAGGACAGATTGAAGCGATAGTTTATTCGATGACACTTGCCGAGCGTAAGGACCCTGATATAATAGATACATCCCGCAGAAGGAGGATCGCGGCTGGTTCGGGTAGGAAGCCTGAAGATGTTTCAAGTCTGGTTAAGACATTTAAGCGCAGCAGAGATATGCTTAAAACACTTAGCGGCGGCAAAATGGGGATGCTGAAAGGGTTGCTTGGCGGCGGTCTTAATATGGGTGATCTTGGCGCGATGATGAGTGCAGGTAGAAAAATAAAACAGCGTTCGAAACGTAAAAAGCCATTAAGAAGAAAAAAGGGGAAAAGGTGAAATCTTTAACTATCGATCAGTATCTGCAAAAAGTCGGCAAATTTGCCAATAGCGAATATGGGCAGATGGTTCGCAGTCAATTTTGTGATAACAGTGGTGATAGTGAATTGGCGATGTTGGTTGCACCGAACAAAGAGGAGTATGAACAGCTTAAAACCGCGGTTGCTATTATGACTGAAGATGAGAAGAACAATGCTTCTCAGTTGACAGATGAACAAGTTGTTAAAATATCTGAAGATGCACATATAGACCCCGCGAATCTTGCGATTTTCATCAATGGTTATGCAATTTGCTCTAAAGCCAGCCACACATAACAAATCAGGCTCCTGATTTTAATATTATTAGTTGAATTCGATAAAGGGGTAAGAAATGTCAAAACATATTTCAGGTTTATCGTTATTAATGCTGGTGATTCTCTTGTCTGGTTTTTGTATTTCAGCTGAAAACACCGGCGAGACTGTGAATACCGGGATTGATTTTAAAATTATCCCTTTGCCGCAGATATTTACGTCCATGGCAGGTGTATTTTATATAAACAGTGAAACTACCATCGGTCTAGGCAATAGTGAAAATGCGGATGATATATTCGCAGCTCAGCAATTGATCGATGAGATCAAAAAAGACCTTGGTTATGAGATATGTATTGTTAACGACAAATCTTTTAAAAAAACACATATCATTATTGGTGTTCTGGGCAGGGATGACGGTATTGATGATGCTATAAAAAAATACAGTATTGATATTCCTGCGAAATTTGAGGACGAGGGGTATATATTAAACATTTCCCCGGAGCAGATAATTATTGCAGGCAAAGACAGTGCTGGTGTTTTTTATGGCGTGCAGAGTTTAAAGCAGATCGTCCGCTCTTTGGGTTCAAATGTTACTGAACCTGTAATGTTGACATGCTGCCGGGTTGTTGATTGGCCTCAATTGAAGTATCGTGGCTGGCAGGACGACATCAGCAGGGGCCCTATTCCTACGATGGATTATTTTAAAAAACAAATTCGTCTGATGTCTGAATTCAAATTAAACTGGTTTACGCTTTATACTGAGCATGTGTTTAAGTTGAAAAGCCATCCGATGTTGGCACCTGATGATGGTATTACAGCTGAGCAGGTAAAAGAAATCGTTGAGTATGCGAAGAAATACCACATTGAAGTTATAGGCAATTTTCAGTCTTTTGGCCATGGGGATAAAATTTTAGCACATCCTGAGTATAGTTATTTGCGGGAGACTTCCGGGATATTTACACCTGCTAAGGAAGAGACCTATAAGTTCTTCGAAGACGTTTACAGCGAGGTTGCCCCGGCTTATGAAAGTGAGTATTTTAATATTAACTGTGATGAAACTTTTGGACTCGGTGCTGGCCCCAGCAAGCCTTTGGTAGAAAAATTTGGTTTAGCGGAAATTTATGCCCGTCATATTAATCGTTTATATGAGATATTGAAGAAATACGATAAGAAGGTAATGATGTGGGGTGACATTGCAAAAGATCACCAGGAAATTGTCCCCAAGCTTCCCAAAGATATGATAGTTCTTACGTGGGGGTATGGCCCTGAAGAATCTTTCGACTCTTATATTGAGCCTTTCAAAAAACTTAATCTTAATTTTGTGGTTTGTCCCGGAGTTAATTGCTGGAACAGACTCTGGCCTGATATGACTGATGCGTTTGTGAATATCTCCAATTTTGTCCGCGATGGTGCTAAGTATGGTACGCTTGGTGTTATGAATACAACGTGGGATGATGACGGCGAAAACTTTTTCAGCTACAACTGGTTTCCATTGGTGTGGGGCGCTGATGTAAGCTGGAATCCTGTGAAAATTGCTGTTGAAGGTAAAAGTGACAAAAAAATCAGACAGCAGAGGATTGTGGAATTTAACAAAGACTTCGATGAAGTTTTTTATGGAAACATAGGCAATAACATGGCGGATTTATACTGGAAGCTTAACGAGCTTGGCAGTAATCAGTATTGTCGGTACAGACACTCGTTTGATGGTGAACTCTTCTGGATCGATACCATGAACGTTCCTCAGGTTGGTAAATATGCCCCCGATCCTGATAAAGAGAAAAAAGCATCAGAGTTGATAGATGCCTGTGATGAGATTATTGAGAAACTGCAAAACGCTAAAAAATTGGCAAGGTTCAATGCGGATAGTTTTGATTTTATGATCTTTGCAACCAGAAGGATAAGGTTCCTTGGGCTTAGTCAACAGGCTTGTGCAGCGATGGATGAAGAGATTGCCAGTACGGTTCACCGAAGCAGTCCTGTTTTTGAAAGCAAAATTAATATGCTGGTGGCGGAAGTTAAATATCTCAAGGACGAATACAAAAGGCTCTGGAACCTGGAGAACAGGGACTGGTGGCTTGATAAAAATCTTGCCAAATATGATGATCTTATGAAGATGCTTGAATCCAAGAAGACCGCTATCTGGGTAACTGCTGAGGATAAATTTTTCGTTAAATCTGCAAAGGTGGATATCAAAACAGCTTCAAGGGTTGGGCGAATTCGCTATACTACCGACTCAAGCGAGCCTACTTTGGAGTCTAATGTATATAAAGAACCCTTTGAGTTAACCGAGTCTGCAGTAGTAAAAGCCGCCCTTTTTGATGAAGATGGAAAATTGCTTTCCCAATCTGAGCTTGAAATGCAAAAACTTGTTCCAATGACGGCAGATGAAATCGGCAAACTTGAACCAGGTTTGAAGTACAACTACTATGAAGTTGAAAAAATGTGGTCTTTGCCGGATTACAAGGGGTATACACCCGTAAAAACAGGAATTGTTGAAAAATTTCAGCTCGGTATGCAGCAAAAGGAAAACGATTTCGGTGTGGTATTTGAAGGGTATCTGGATATTCAGGTGGAGGGGTTGTATACATTTGAGCTTGATAGTGATGATGAGAGTAAGTTCTTTGTTAGCAATGAGTTAATGGCCTACAGGTGTGGTTGGCCTTTACAGGTTAAGGTTGGTAATATGTACCTTGAAACGGGCAAATACCCTGTAAAGGTGGATTATGCAGAAGCGGGTGGTTTGGAGCATATAAGGCTTTACTACTCCGGGCCTGGGATAAAAAGACAAGAAATTCCAGCTGCGGTACTATTTCATAGTGTACAAAGCAAATAAAAATGTTATAATGCCCCCCTTTGGTAATTTTATAAACTTGTTTTGCCTTTTTGCATTGGGCATGAGGCAGAAATTTTTAATAATAAAGATGAAAGGTTTTAAAAATGTCAGTAAAAATTAGAATGCTAAGGATGGGAAGGCGGCATCGGCCTTTTTTCAGAATTAACGCAATCGAGTCTCGTAATGCTCGTGCTGGAAGAATTCTGGAAAAGCTTGGTCACTACGATCCAATCCTAAAAGATAAAGAAAAACAAATCGTACTGAATGTCGAAAGAATTCAGTATTGGTTAGAACAAGGTGCTATTCCTTCTGAGACTGTTTCAGATATGCTTACTAAAGCTGGTATCAAACATAAGTATGCTGATCAAAAAGAAGCCCGAATGTCTAAAGCAAGGGAAATTGCACGCAAAAAAGGTATACCATTCAACGAAGCTGAAAGAATAGCTATCAAAAAGGCAGCTGAGGAAGCAGAAGCCAAAGCTAAGGCTGAGGCTGAGGCTAAAGCCAAGGCGGAAGCTGAAGCAAAAGCAGCAGCAGAAGCCAAAGCCAAGGCAGATGCTGAGGCAAAAGCAGCGGCAGAAGCTGCTAAGACAGCTGAGTAAGGCAGCTTAATCAAGTAAAATGAGAATAGATGTTCTTACGCTTTTTCCGGAGATGTTTGAATCTCCATTGGCCTATTCGATTTTGAAAAGGGTGCAGGAAAAACGGCTTGTTGAGTTTTTTCTTACTAATATCCGTGATTTTGCAGCCCAAGGCAATTTCAGAAAAGTTGACGATAAGCCTTATGGTGGCGGTCCCGGGATGGTGTTAATGCCTGAGCCTATTTTTAATTGCTTTGAATATGTACAAAAGCAAAGTGATATTAAAGGCAGGGTTATTCTGCTTAGCCCTCAGGGTAAGAAGTTTGACCATGCAAAGGCCGTTGAGCTGAGTAAAGAACAAAGGCTGACTTTTATAGCAGGTCGATATGAAGGGTTTGATGAGAGAATCCGTGTTGGCCTTGGTGCAGAGCAGTTGTCTATCGGTGATTATGTTCTTAGCGGCGGAGAATTAGCTGCTATGGTGGTTATAGATGCAGTTGTTAGGCTCCAGGAAGGGGCCTTAGGGGATGAAGATTCGGCGTGTGACGATTCTTTTAGTAACGGATTGCTGGAATATCCTCATTATACCAGACCTGAGAATTTCAGGGGAATGAAGGTGCCGCAAGTGCTTTTAAGCGGTGATCATGGAAAAATAGCAGAATGGCGAAAGGCTCGTGCTATCGAAAGAACCCGTGAAAACAGGCCTGATCTGCTCAAAGATGAGAACTTTTAAAAAAGTTCTTGTATTTAAGCTTTGAATTAGTATAATGCTAAGTCCTTTGTGTGTCGGTGTTTTGTGTAACGTTATGCCGAAAAGAGACTTAGGTGAAATTTTGGTGAAAGTTTAGGTTTATAAAACCAGTAGGAGATATACCAGTGAAAACTGAAATATTGGATGCTGTAGCAAATAGTTGTGTAAAAAAAGAAATTCCCTATTTCGAAGTGGGCGATATTGTTGAAGTAAGCTGTAAGATTAAAGAAGGTGACAAAGAACGTATTCAGATCTTCGGCGGAACAGTGATTTCTCGCAAGGGCAGAGGCATAAACGAAGTCTTTACCGTTAGAAGAGTTGTTAATAACGAAGGTGTTGAGCGAATATTCCCGATTCATTCACCAAATGTTGTTGATGTTAAACCTTTGAGAAGTGGTAAGGTAAGACGTGCTAAGTTGTACTTCCTGCGAGATCGTTCTGGTAAGGGCGTAAGGCTTTCTCAGAGACATACTAAACATGCCTTTAACGGGTAATTAAGGATATAGTATTGTTTGGTTTTTTGCTGAACAGAAGGAAACTGTTAGCAGACCCGAAGGTGCTTGGTCGGTGGGGGGAAAGGTGTAGTGAGAAATTCCTCAAGAGCAAAGGGCTTAAGCTGCTTGCTCGAAATTTTTCATCCAGGGATGGTGAGGTTGATCTGATTATGATTGACAGAGACGGTTCGGTTGTCTTTGTTGAAGTCAAGACCAGAACGAATGAGAAGTTCGATTCCGCAGAGTCGTCAATTGATTATTCTAAGAAAAATAAGTTGATCAGGACAGCAAACTTGTTTTGCAGAAAATACGAAATTGAAAACAGGGCTTTGCGTTTTGATGCTGTAATTGTGATTTTAGGTGAGTCTGGCAAACCAGAGATCAGGCATTATCAAAATATATTTTCAGGTTAGAATCAATGATCGATACCCATTGCCATTTGACATTTGAAGAGCTGGAAAAAGATATAGAAGCAGTGCTCGAAAGAAGTGTTAATGCGGGTGTTACCGGGTGGATAACCATTGGCACTGATAGCGAACACAATGAAAAAGCAGCAAAGCTGGCTCAAAGCCATAATAACATGTATGCTGCTGTTGGCATTCATCCGCATTACGCAAAAAATATAACAGCCCGCGATATTGAGATTCTCGAGCAATTGGCAACTGGTAAAAAAATAGTTGCAATTGGTGAGACTGGTCTTGATTTTCATTACAATCTTTCCCCTGCTCAGCAACAGAAAGAGCTTTTTATTAAGCATTTGGAAATTGCTAAAAAATTAAATCTGCCAGTTGTGATACATTCCAGAAATGCGTTTGATGAAACGATAAGTGTGCTTGATGATTTTGGCAGTGGCATTGAAAAGGTGGTTATTCATTGTTTTAGCGGAGATATTCAGCAGGCAAAAGTAGTTATTGACAGAGGTTATTATGTTTCGTTTACAGGGGTTGTAACTTTTCACAGTGCTGATCTTGCCAGGGATGTTGTACGTAATGTGGCGGCAGATCGGATCATGCTCGAAACAGATTGTCCTTATATGTCGCCTGCTCCGGTGCGTAAGCAGAAAATCAATGAGCCGGCTTTGATGATTCATACCGCAAAATTCATAGCTGACCTTAAAGGTATTGATTTTGATTCTTTTGCTGAGTTGACGACCAAAACTAGTAAAGATTTTTTTAATTTATCGTGACAGTCGCTAAATTATTGTTTTTTGATGTTTATTGAATTTGAAAACAAAATTTGATAGTTCTATTAACCTTGTGTCCAAATGCATATTAGATGGCGTTTAACAGTATTAAAACACGGTTTTTTCAGGGTTATTTGACTTTTTGGTAAATTCTGCTATATTTAGATAATAGATTATTTTTTTTAGATGACAGCAACTGTGCTTATTTTAGGTCGGTCTTGTGTCTTCAGAGCATCAGAAAGATTTTCAGTTATAAAGTAAAACAACTGCGGTGCAGTTGTGTATTAATATTGTGTTTTAGTAAGTGATGTGTAAGAGATTTTTTGGAAGTAGTTAATGACAGGGAAGTTTGACAATGCAATAGTAAGTCAGGTTCAGCAAGCCAATGACATTGTTGATGTCGTCAGTGAGCATGTAAGCCTGATTAAAAAGGGAAGGGATCTGGTCGGCTTATGTCCGTTCCATAGCGATCACCGTCCCAGCATGTTTGTCAGTCCTGTTAAACAGATATTTAAATGTTTTGCATGCGGCGCAGGCGGAGATGTTTTCAAGTTTGTTCAAATGCGGGAAAATCTTACTTTCCCACAGGCAGTGGAAAGACTTGCTGAGAAAGTCGGGATCAAACTTGAACCTGTTAAATATACCAACAAAGGCCCAGGGACAGTTGCGGAAGTTGATCCTAATCAGCTTGCAAGGGTTAATGAATGGGCAGCAAAATATTTTCAGGCCAATCTTAAAGATAAAGAAAAGGGTAAAGCTGCCCGCGATTATGTTGCACAGAGGCAAATCAATGAAGAAAGTGTTGATAAATGGCGTATAGGTTTAGCCACAGGTGGTGATAATGAACTCGTAAAGGCAGCGGCTGAGAGGAATATCCCCATGAGTCTGCTCCAAAAGGCAGGTTTAGTTGTAGGTGGGCAATCCGGCTATAAGGACAAATTCGTCAACAGGCTTATGTTTACAATTACCGATGTTACCGGCAGGGTTATAGGCTTTGGCGGAAGGACATTGGATAATTCTCCGGCTAAATATATGAATTCTCCTGCTACCGTTTTGTTCGATAAAAGTAACTCCATGTATGGATTACAGCAGGCCCGACTGAGCATGGTTTCTACCGGTCAGGCAGTTGTGGTTGAAGGTTATACCGATTGTATCATGGCACATCAGGCGGGCTGTGATAATGTAATTGCTACTTTGGGAACGAGTTTTACTGCTGGCCATGGGAGGATATTGAGACGTTATGCGAAAAATATCGTTATCCTGTTTGATAATGATATAGCTGGCAACGAAGCTGCAAATCGTGCTCTTGAAGTGTGTCTTTCACAGCATATAGATATAAAACTTACAACCGTGCCTGAGGGTAAGGACCCATGTGATTTTATAATCGCATCTGGTAAAGAGGCATTTGAACAGGTTATCAGCAATGCGACGGATGTTTTTAGTTTCAAATGGGACAGACTTAAAGATAATTTCGAAAAAGATCAGACGCTTGCAGGCAATAAAGCGGCTATTGAAGAATTTTTACAGACTGTCGCGGTTGCAATAAGCAGCGGCAAACTGCCGGCAATAGACAAAGGTTTGATAGTAAACAGACTTTCAAAGGTTATTGGTCTGAGTACGAAACAGATAAATACAGAGCTTGACAAAAAAATATCGCGGTCGGCTTCATCGTCGGTAGGTATTGTCAATAGTAAAGTTGTCAGTGCTGATCTTGGTAAAGGGCTTTATGCTACTGCCCAGCGAGAGATATTGGAAGTTTTGCTGAATGAGTCGAGGTTTTTTGATTCAATAAAAGAAAAGTTCTCAGTTGAAATATTTGATGTGCCTGTTTTAAGGCAGATAGCAGATATATTGTTTGAACATTATAGTCGGCAGAGAGATGTAACATTGGCGTCTGTATTGTCGACGGTCGAATCAGCACAGCTTGGCAGTTATATTGTTATGCTGGCTGAGGCGGGTGAGAAGAAGGGCAATTATAAAAAAATGCTGAATGGGGCGATTGAGGTAATCGAGAAAAGACTTGAGAAAAACAAAGTTGTCCCACCAGTAAATATTGAACAGCAGAGCAGGTTTTTAAAAAGTATAACTAATAATGTCGGCAAGGATAACCGGCATAATGTTGGAATGGTATAAACACGAATTGTTTAAAATATGTTTTTAAGGTGCCGATATGGCAGGAAAAAGAATAAAAGCAACAACAAAGCCAGATGAAAAAACAAATGACCCTGAATTGAACCAGAAAAGTGGTGAAGGGGATCTTGATTTTGCAGATCGTAAGATAAAAGCGATTCTCGAGAAAGGTAAGAAGCAGGGCTATCTTACTTATGAAGAGATGAACGCTGATCTTCCAGAGGATGTTATCAATCCAGCAAAGCTCGACAGACTTTTGGCAACTCTCGATGAAATGGGAGTAAAGCTTCTTGATGAAGAAGAAGTCCCTACAGATATTGATAGTGAGGATTTTGAAGCTGATGGGTTTATCGCTCTTGAAGATGAGGATGAACAGCTCAAAGAAGATGAACTCCTTGAGAAACAACTTGGTGGTTCGGAATCAAGACGAATTGATGATCCTATAAGGATGTATCTGACTCAGATGGGAGAGATCCCGCTTTTGACAAGGGATGAAGAAATTGCCTTGGCAAGAAAGATAGAACTTGCGAGAATGGCTTTTAGGCGGCGGATGCTTGAAAGTGACTACTGTGCGAGTAGTTGCGTCGAGATACTCCAACAGGTTGATGAAGGGATATTGTCCTTTGATCGTACTATGAAGATAAGCACTTCTGAAAACCTCGTAAGATCGGTAATAAAAAAGCGTATGCCGGGTAATCTTAAGACGATTACGGTTCTTTTGGATATGGACCGTGATATGTTCCTGAAATTATCGAAGGAGAAGGAACCTTCACAAGCCAAGTCTTTGATAAAGCGTATTTATCGTAACAAACGCAAGGTTGCTACATTGCTTGAAGAGCTTAGTCTTCGTACCAGTAGGATTCAGCCTTTGAAAACCAAGCTTCATGGCATTTGTAATAAAATGTTTCAGTTGGAGCATATAATCGAGGCTGGTGTTAATGAAGATTATATGGAAGAAGATATCGAGGTGATGACTCAGGAACTTGATGGACTTCAGAAGCTTGTCACTGAGACGCCTAGACAACTGGAAAAACGACTTCGTAATATTGAAAGAGTATTTGTTCAGTATGAAGATGCCAAGAGAGCTTTATCCAGTGCTAACTTAAGGCTTGTTGTTTCTATTGCTAAAAAATATCGCAACAGAGGTTTGAGTTTTCTTGATATTATTCAGGAAGGCAATACCGGTTTAATGCGAGCAGTTGATAAATATGAATATCGCAGAGGCTATAAATTCAGCACTTACGCAACATGGTGGATCCGCCAGGCTATTACAAGAGCGATTGCTGACCATGCTAGGACCATCCGTATTCCTGTACACATGATAGAGACAATGAGCAGGATTCGTACGGCAGGTAAGAATCTTTTGCAGAAATTAGGACGCGAACCAACTATTGAGGAGATTGCAGAAGAAGCAAAGATGACAATTGATGAGGCCCGCAGGGTTCTTAAAATATCAAAGCATCCGATTAGTCTTGATCGACCTATCGGCGAAAGTGAAGACAGCTATTTCGGTGATTTTATTGAAGATGATGATATTGATTCGCCAATGGCTTCAGCGGCACAGGAAATGCTCAAAGAGAGAATTGATGTTGTTCTCAAGACACTTTCTTATCGTGAACGTGAAATAATTAAGCTGCGTTATGGCATAGGTGATGGTTATACATATACCCTTGAGGAAGTTGGAAGGATATTTAAAGTTACCCGTGAGCGAGTAAGACAGGTAGAAGCTAAAGCGATAAGAAAATTACAGCATCCTGTTCGCGCACGTAAACTTGAAGGTTTTCTTGACCATAAGGTAGTGTGACATTTTAAAGGAGTGAAAAATGGCACTTAGAAAGTTGTGGGCCAGGACGAGCAGTTGGTTTGCAGATCACAAATCAAATGTTAGTCTTAACGGCGGTTCTTTAGTTGGTGATGATACAAGAGTTGAAGATTATAAGGGTTCGCCCAATATCGCTGTTGCTGATAATAATAACAGGTCAGATAAGACGGTTGTCAAAACCGTACCGCTCAGGTCTGAGATTGACAATATTACAAAACAGCAGGAAAGTTTTAATAGACTAGTCGATAAGCTGCAGGGTATAAACGAAAGTTTGCATCATCAGCTTGCTCTTAATGAAGAGATTGTTAATAAAGTTGATAAACTGCCGGGGCTGCTCGAAAATATTCCGATGATGATGGAGAGTCAGCAGAAAATTGCTGAGCAACTTCTTGAGCAATTGATCACCAGTTCCGGTAAGAATCAGCAACTTCAAGAGGCTATCGAAAAAATTCCAGTTCAGATAGCAAAACAGACAGAGACTCTTGCAGGGATGAACCAACAACTTTCATCATCAGCCGAGAGCGATGAAAGGTTAATGAATAATTTCCAAAGATTTAACGAGACCTTGACATGCCTTAATCAGTCCAGCCAGTCTCATAAGGAAAGTATTCAGCAAATGAGTGAAACTTTTGCCACAAGTGACAGATATCTGAAGTATCTTATGACAAAGCAAAATAAGCGTTTTATGTGGGTTTTTATAATTGCGATGACAATAAGCTCAGCATCAATTCTTGCGCTTATCGCAATGGTTGTTTATCTTGGGGTTTAAATTTTTTATTTTATTTTGCTTGAATCTTTTTTTGTTTTAGCTATATTCACCTTTAGCTCTTTGAAAAAAACATAGTTTTAATTACAGGTCCCTGTTGTTAAGGGGATTTTAAAGGGAACGCGGTTAAATTCCGCGACGGTCGCGCCGCTGTAAGCGTCCGATCCAGCTTTGGCTGGAAATCTCAAAAGTTGTTGTCCCACTGTCCATTATGGATGGGAAGGAGTCTTTTGAGTAGGTCGCAAGTCAGAAAACCTGCCTGTAATTGATTAGTATTTTTATTGTTCTCGCGATTTAGGACATGGAGATTCTGCTTGGCTGAAGCAAGCCAAAGTTTGGGGTAAGTCAAGCAGTGTTGATTGGCAAATATAAGCCTCCGTTCTTCTCGTGAGAACGGAGGCTTTTTTTATTTGCATTGCTTTCGCGATTAAAGCAGGCAGGAAAGGAGAAAAAATAATGTGGATAGATAAAAGCGGATAATCGGCAGCCAAGGTGAGAGAATTGAATTTGTGATGTTATTTTAATTGAAGAAATGAGGAATTGATGAAGATTAGAAGATTTTTAAGTTTGGTTATTTGCCTTGTGGTTACAGTTTCCGCAGGTGCGGTAAGTATATCTGCATTTGATGATCTTAGTTTGTCAGCTGAGTCACACTGGGGTGGTGCAGGCTCAGGTGAGACAGGTTTTACTAATGGCATCGCATCTTTTATGCACAATGATAACAGTTGGTCATGGGATGGTTTTGTATATTCCAATGAGACTGATAATACGACATTTAGCTATAACAATCAGTTCAGTTCATATGCTGGCGGCGGAGCTGATGGATCAAGTAATTATGCCGTTTCCAGTTTTACACTTGATTACTCAAGCAGCACTTACGATGTGTTGTCAAACACTGTTTCATTGTTGGCTGAAAGTGTTATCAGCGGTGCGTATTTTACCAACACAACATATACAGCAGGTTCAATGCTTAATGGCGATATGTTTGCAAAAAAGTTTGGTGGAGCAACAGGTAATGACGCTGACTGGTTGAAGTTGACTATACGGGGCATTGATTCTGCAGGTGGATATACCACGGCAACCCCAATAGAATTTTATCTTGCTGATTATCGTTTTGCAGATAGCAGCGAAGATTACGTTGTAGACGAGTGGACATGGATAGACCTTAGTTATTTGGGTACTGTTGCAGGCCTTGAGTTTTGCATGAGTTCTTCTGATATTGGTAGCTTTGGGATGAACACACCTGCTTTTTTTGCGATGGACAGCCTGACAATTGTCCCTGAGCCTGTGACTATAGCTTTGCTCGGACTGGGATGTCTTTTGATTAGAACGCGTAAAAATAAATAAAGAGAATTAGTTTACCTCGAAGATGGGATGGGACTGCTGCCACAGCCCCATCCTTTTGTGGATTTGATATGAAAATAAAAATTGGATTGTTATTAGTTTTATCGGTTAGCTCCGTTGTTGTTGCGGGTCCCTATACGGAGGTTGGTGTTAATGGCTATATAGGTGATGATTTTAAGCACGCTGATCCGTTACCAGTAGAGTATGGCGGTGATCCTGATGCCAGAGTAAATCCTGTTTTTAGAGGCTGGGCTAGTGGATATATAAATTATCAGCCTGCGGATAATACCTGGACGGGTGATTGGAGTAATCCTGCTAAAGCACTGGGGGTTGCAAAGGGAGATCATACTGATGTTGTTAGCTTGGGTGATCTTGATGATAGTGAATATCTTTCAGGTAAAAAGCCTGGTGAGGTGACACTTTTATTTGGGGATCCGAATGTTCTTAACGACTCTGATCATATTTGTGATGTTAATGGTTATGATTTTGTTGTTTTTGAAAATAGCTCTGTTTTTAATTTCAGCACTGTTTATGGTTCTGTTTCAGGTCAGATATTTGTGGAACTGGCATATGTAGAAGTTTCTTCAAATGGCATTGATTTTGCAAGGTTTAGCGGGGTTTCTTTGACAGATGAACCTGCCGGAAATTATTCCTATATGACCGCTGATATGACAAATATATATAATCTTGCAGGCAAACACCCAAATGGTTACGGCAAATGTTATGGTACGCCTTTTGATCTTAATCAGTTAATAGCTGAGCCAAATGTCGTCAATGGTTTGGTTGATATTGATGATATCTGTTATGTACGAATAATAGACATCCCAGGCAACGGTAATTTCTATGATTCTGCTGTAAGCAATATAGATCCATGTAGCTGGTCTGGCTGGGAATTTTATAAACAGAATAATCCTGTTTATGATGGCTGGCTGACGTGGGGTTCAGGCGGATTTGACTTGGAGGCTGTTGGTGTGCTTAAGGACCAGAATTGTCGAGGTGATATAAATCTTGATGGTATAGTCGATGGCGAGGACCTTGAAATTTTTGCAGCGAGTTGGCTGAAACACTTTGGTGAAGATGGTTGGGTCGGTAGATGTGATCTGGCTTGGCCAGAAGATTTGCAAGTTGATTTCAGGGATTTTGCCATTTTTGCACAATCGTGGCAGAAGAAAGAAACCTGGCGAGATGAGTAATTATAATGATTAAAGCTCAAAACAAAAAAGCATTTACTTTGGTTGAAGTGCTGGTGGTTATCTTTGTGGTATCACTTCTTATGGGCCTTCTCATGCCTGCATTGACAGCAGCAAGATTGCAGGCAAGAAGTGTTGTATGTGAAACGAATATTCATCAGCTTCTTGTTGCTAATATTGGTTATGCTATGGAAAATGACGGTTTTTATGTGCCGGCTGCTGAGGATATGTACAACCCTATGGGCGGGCTTTGCCGTTGGCATGGCAAAAGAAAAACGGTCAATGATGAATTTGATCCCATGGAGAGCCCCTTGGCGGATTACTTTGGTAATGGTGAAGTGAAAGAATGCCCCGGCAAACCTCGTTTCACTGAAGGGATCACTTGGAACGAAAGTTTTGAAAAAGGCGGCGGGGGATATGGTTATAATATGACTTATCTTGGCAGCAGGCTTTGGCAAAAAGGGATGGATTGGCGAGAAGGTTACCGTATGACGACCAATGTGTCAGAGGTTAAGATGCCGGCGAATACTTTGATGTTTGCAGATTGTGCGATGAGTTTGCAGGGACAGTTAGTTGAGTATTCATTTGCGGAACAGCCTTTTGTTGTTAGCAGTGGTATGGTTTTTGACGGCACCGCTACAATGAAAATGTACAACTCGCCCTCAATTCATTTTCGTCACAGGGGGCATGCTAATATTGGTTGGGCTGATGGTCATATCAGTAACATGAGAATGTCAGAAGCTGATCCAGGTGAAAATGTTTATGGGGATGATTCGTTTTCAGCTAAACTGGGGTGGTTTGAACCGCTTAATAATTCTTTATTCGATTTAAAATAACTGGTTTATTTTTCAGATAGTAGAGAGTATAATCACCGCTGTGGATGCGATAAATCTCAAATTTCTATTGGACAAATTAAAGAATAAATCTGTTTGGGTTTCGAAGCAGGTTGTAAATCTTTTATTTCCCAGTGTTTGTACTCATTGCCTTAAACCGTTGCCAGAAAATGATGGCGTTTTTTGTGATGACTGCTGGTCACAACTGCGTTATTGTACCAGTGGTGACTATTGTCGGCGGTGCGGTAAGGATGTGAGCAAATATGCGATAATAGATGGCAGATGTGGGCATTGTCAAAGTCAAGACTTATCATTTGATGGCATAGCAAGGGTTGGTAGATATGAAGAGACATTGAAACAACTTTTGCTGAAATTTAAATTCAGTGACAAGACTGAATTTCAAAAAATTCTCGGTTTTCTGGGAAATTCAGCTTTGGAGGGTTCAGATTTTTATAATGATATTGATTATTTTGTCCCCGTCCCGCTTCATTGGCGAAGAAGATTGCACAGGGGTTTTAACCAGTCATTGCTTATTGCTCAAAAGCTAAATCATCCAAAAGCAAAAATAAATAATGACCTTGTTCGCTGCAGATACACCAGGCCTCAGATATCCCTCGATACTCCGGCGGCGCGTAAGAAAAATGTTAAAGGTGCATTTACAGTTCGAGTTGGGCATAAATTTGAAAATAAGAATGTTTGTCTTGTAGATGACATAAAAACTACCAATGCTACTTTGAATGAATGCAGCTTAATTTTGAAACAAGCAGGTGCTTCGAAAGTATATGCTTTGGTCATTGCCGTTGCCGACCAGAAAGATTCCTATTGCTGATTTTCATTAATTATTCAAAGCTGATCTTTTCAAACTTCACCATCGCACGGTACATGCCGGCAATGCTATTTTTGCCTATGATGAGAGGCAGATATTTTTCATTTCTGGGTTGAAGTCTTATTTTGTCATCGGTTTCAAAAAATATACGTTTGAAAGTTGGTTCTTGTTTTTCAGCAAAAATAACAAAGCAATCACAGCCATTGGTTACTTTTTCAGCAGGTGAAAATATTACGATATCATTTTGGTTATATTTTTCCATCATTGAATCATCAGTTACTGTTATTGCAAAAGCATTTGGGTCATGCAAATCAGGATAACGGACATAGTCTTGAGCAATGGATGGAAAATTCAGATAATTTTTTTCGCTGGAGTATGAATTTTCCGGTTTGTTTATGATCGGGATGAGCTTGCCTGCGGAACATTCACAGGCAGAAACATCCAGGTTGATATCTTGTGTTTTCAAAACCTGACAGATTTGTGTAGAGTCAGTCTTTTTATTTATAAGATTTTTTATGAGCTGACGCAATTTCTGATTTTGAGCCTCTATGGATTCATATGTACCCCTGATGTTGGGAGGTATTCTCTCCATGTGGGCAATATGCACCAACAACCCAGGCTCAAAGCCAAGTATCTCTTCGAGTTTCAATAATATTTCGTCACTTGGAGGATTTTTGACTTTGTCCGTTTCGATGGTTGATAAATAAGGTTTTGAAAAACCTGCTCTATGACAAACCTCGTCTAAAGTTATTCTCAATGACTCTCTTTTTTTTCTTACTATTTGTCCTATTGACATATTATCACCACTATTTTTCCCCTCTCTAATTTACCCGGAGTAGTAAAAAAGAACAATGCTTAAACAGTATTTTTGAAGTAGCAGTGAGTGCTTTTACGCAAAATAATACAGAAATTGAACTTATAACTAATATCCACATTTTTTTACTATAAGCGCATACGTCGTGGTAATAAATGTATCTTATGGTATAATCGTATATATTAGGCGGTAGTATTACGTTAAAATAACATATTTTTGTGGTATATGACCGGTGGAGTCTGTAAATGCCGAAATTATGAATAGATTTATTTATCAGATTTATTCTCTCCATTGCCGTTTGCAGGGCATAAAATATGGTTTTTTATAGCAGATTTTCATTTGGAGCTGATTATTCCCTTTTCAGTGAGGTCTTCAATGATTTTTTGACCAGGTTTTATAATTAGAAATTCCTCCTCATTCCAGTCTCCGTCGACTAACTTTTGCATCAAAGTTTTGTCAGCTTTTATCTCATCGTATTTCCAATTCATATATTCGGCACATTTTTTTGTGTATTCCCTGTCCTGTTGAGAAGTGGCAAGCTGCCAGTCAATATATGCTGCCCAGTTGTATTCCTTCATCCAGTTTTGTTCCATCTCCATCAAATATTCAGCATTGTCCTGACCATACTTCTGGATATATTCGTTTAATGTTTTTTCGTATCTTTCTTTTCCAGGCTGGGTGTTCGTAGCGATCCAGCCATTACTGTACCAGTATACTCCTTTGTGGGAATCAAAATAATCCTGGTATTTTTCTTTTGAACCTAAAAGCAGTGTTATGCAGTCGTGTGCTCTTGCTACAACAATTGGTATTTTTGCATTCAGCCCGACAATACCATTACTGCAAAGCCCATAACCCAGCAATGTTGCATCATAAGGTTCCCCCTTGATGTCGGTTGTTACCTCAAGGGCTTTTTGCACTTCGCTGCGTAATTTGTCAGGCTCATTATGCAGCCCCTGAGGCAGCAAAACTATATCAACAACATTTTTTGAGTATGCAGCACAAAGGTAAGCCTCTTTTTGTATCACCTTACAAGCTATAAATTGTAGTCTCATATTGTCATTCACCGCAAAAAACACTGTTATTTCTGAAAAATGCTATCTTAAAAACATAAAAAATGAAACAAAATTTTTATAGAAGGGATTATTGTCTCTCGTGCAATATTCACAGTTGTCAAAAAAAACAGCCGACAGTTAATAATTCTGTCGGCTGTTTTATATTACTCAAAATTAAGATTAAGCAAATTGTGATGGTTTGATGTAGTTACCATATTTTGCCTGTGCGTCTTTTAATCTTGCCTTGATGGCATTGAAAGTTTTAAATACCAACTTTGGTGTATCAGCATTTTCTTCATAGATTTTTTCAATTCGATCTATCTTTGCCAACTGCTCCTGGATGCGAGTAGTAAACTGCTGTTCATAACTCTCTTTTGTATAATCCTTTTTGAGGTTATTATTGAACAGCTTCACAAGGTCTTCATACTTTGGTATCCAGCCGGTTGGTGTCTTGATCGCATCAACATCGCCATTAACTCTTAGCTCTGCCCAGAGAATCCACACCTTTTTGTCAAGTATTCCATTGAGGTATTTCCCTTCCTTATTGCGGAGGAAGTAATTAACTGAGAATATCGGAGCCGGATTTTCAATATCATTAGCGAAGTCCAGGTTGTTCTGGATATATTTACCCATAGGCAACGGCAAAAAGTCCATATTTGCCATGATGTTAAAAGTCCTGACGCCTTCTTTGCCAAGCGTGGCAGCGGTTGTTTCTGATTCTATCGAAGCACCCTTGCTGATGATACCTTCTGTCCAGTTCAAAGCCTGCTCAATCGGGACCCATGTATCACTGTCTCTGCCGCCATAGATAATACCGCCAACTTCAACACCTTCTGAGTCATCAATTCTTGGATCACGGTTTGCAAGTTCCGAAATGTTCAAGGTGTAACGAGCATTTTTATGTGAAGCAGTTATCTCATCACCGTTTGCGTCTTTATTCCCTGCCTGCCACTGACCTGAGTGGTTAACGCCGTCCTTAGGTAATTCCTGTCCCATACCAAGCCAGTAAGGCTTACCATCTTTAATAAGAACATTCGAGAAGATAACCTCGCCTGGGTCGGTTAAAGCTTTGTAGATAGCAGGGTCATTATCCGGATTAACATCCTGAATAATTCCAAACACACCTTTTTCAACATTGACACACTTAATCTTGCCGTCTATTTTACGCAGATAAGCAATATCGTCACCGATTATTGTCTGACCTGATATCATTGCAGTTGAAGTTTTGCCGCAAGCTGATGGAAATGCCCCTGTAAAATAAGTAATTCTGCCGTTTGGACCGTGTGCACCCATAACGAACATATGTTCTGCGAGCCAGCCTTCCTTAGAAGCTTTATTGATGGTAAGCCTCAAAGCAAGTTTCTTAAGTCCAACAGTATTACCAGCGTACTGAGTGTTTACGCTGTAAACGATATCATCTTCGACATCGATATAGATTCGGCGTTTTTCCTTATTTTTGCTTACGCCCCCTTCAAGCTCACCTTCTGTATGCATAAATCTGAAAAAATTACTGCCTGTGCCGACTTTTTTAAACTGCTCATAGCCCCAGCGGTAAAGAATGCTCTCACTGTGAGCAACATAAGGAGAATCTGTGATCTGTGCACATGAAATTGAAAATTCAGAATTTGTAGGACCAAGACAGAAGAAACAAACAATCATCTCTCTGCCAACCATCGAATCCTTGAAAAATGAATTCAACTCATTTAATCCTTCACTTTTTTCAACATGGCTAAGTACAGGTTCTAACTTGGAACCTTTGGTTAGCAGGTATTTTGTAACTGATTTATCGCGACCCTGGTCAGAATAGCCGTCAAAGTGATATGTATGCCCTTTAGTTTTGAGCTTTTTCTCTTCGCCGGTTTTTATTGCCAGTTCACGAATATATTGCATATCTTCTGGTTTGTCGGTGCAGACAAATACAGAAGCTGGATTTGTCAGTTTAATTGCGTCAGCAACAAAGTTGAAAAGTTTCTCATTGTCCAGTACAACGAGCTTATCGTAGTTCTGTTGCGACATATTTTTTTTCAAAATGTCTTTAGCGTTAGCCATTTTCGGCCATAGCCTCCTTTTTTCTGGTTAACAGTTACCCCTATACACAAAAAAATAATGGCCCGATGCCATTATTCAAGTTTCTTATAATGCTGTTTGGTATTTAACTGCTCCAAAGCCCAGCCATTATATAAAAACAAGGGATGAAATCAATTAGAACTTTCAAAAAAATCAATACCACCTACTTGTGAATGACGGAAACACGGATTTGCATTATAATAAAAACTTATCGTACGAATAATTTACCAGCTTTTTCGGACTATATCGCAGGTTTTTTATTGTGAAATTTTTTGTGAACGTATCACTTTAATTAAAAATAAAACAAAAATTTTTATTTAACCGACGATTTTTTGAATTTTTTAAGCCAATCATTACCAGCAGATGGTGGTAAGAATGTAAAATATTGAAATATTTTTGTAATAAACTTAATCTCGCGGTTACTATTTGTATAGAAAGCAAGGAATTGGGATGCAAATAGAAACACAGAGAAAAATATTCAAGCAATGGCTTAATGACTACAGTAAGCTGATATTTAAAGTGGTTAGAGCCTATACGATTTCTTCACAGGATCAGGAGGATTTGTTTCAGGAGATATTGATCCATATTTACTCAGCTATACCTTGCTTTCGTGGTGAAGCGAAAGAAACAACATGGATATATCGAATATCGCTTAATACCGCATTGACATGGAACAGAAACGAGAAAAGAAAGAGAAAAAGATTCAAAACTGACATCTTAGATGTCCAGGAAGTGGCCACTGCCAAAAGCGACAGCGATGATTCGTTACAAAATGAGCAGATACTTAATCAGGTATATGATGCCATCCGTCAGTTACCTAAATCAGACAGTTCTATTATTCTGTTGTATCTTGACGGACTCGGCTATGACGAGATTTCAGCAATTATTGGCATATCGAAAACGAATGTTGGTGTCAGACTGAACAGGGCCAAGAAAAAACTGGCTCAGCTATTGAAAGGGCTTATCGATGACTTTTAATGAATTACATAAAAACTGGCAATCCCAGCCGAAAAAATTTACGCTGACTATCGATTCAGATCTCCTGCTTAAAGAAGTTGAAAGAAACAGAAAAGACTTTGTGTCGTCAATTTTTTGGCGTGATTTTATGGAAGTTGGTGTGTCAATAATAATGTTTTTTTTCTTCATCTATATAGGATTAACAGAGAAAATTTGGCCTATGTTTTTATTAGCACTTAGTTGTTTGTGGCTCGCAAGTTTTATGATCACAGACCGTTTAATGCAAAAAACAAGAGAACCTAAATTTGCTAAGATATTAACTGATTGTATCCAAACCTCACTGTATCAGGTTAATCATCAAATCTGGCTTCTAAAAAACGTAATATGGTGGTATTTATTGCCGCCTGGTGTTGGGATCGCTGTTTTTATGATTTATATGGTCTTTGAAATTAGTAAGATTGGTGTTAGCAGATCAATTGGTTGGATATCATTTCTTTTAGGATATCTTATTTTTTGTTTTTTTCTTGACTGGGGTATATATCTTTTAAACCAAAGAGCAGTTCGTAAGGAACTGTTTCCGCGCAAGGAAGAGCTTGAGGAGATTCTTAAAAGCTTAAAAAGTAATGATGCATAGTTTAACAGTTTTTATTCAAAATGGGTCAATTGGCCGTCATTTTTAATAAGCCTATCCAGGCTTAGCAGATTCAGCATTAGAAATCTTGGTTGGTGGAAGTTGTCTTTGCGGTATATGCTGAACTCAGGCCTTTTAATATCATTGCCTTGCCTGTCAACAGCTTGTCTCCACACCCCGTGTTCCGGCCTTGTCATTGTTCGCAAGGTAAACTCAAAGGCTTTATTATAATAGTCCTCTGCCCAGTCAGCACCGGTATATTCTAAAACCGTTAAACAACCAATTAATATCTCGACATGGGACCACATGGTTTTCATATTGTAATTCTGTCCCTTAGGATGGCCGTTCCTGTCAATTGCAAAATAATCTTCACTGCCGATTCCGCCATATTCTTTATCCCATGTTTTATCTAATAAAATTTTAAGCCTGTCACTGACCTTATCAAACAACAGCTTATCTTTTTTTCTGATGGCCTCATGCAGCAGCATCCACATAACTTCGATTGAATGGCCCGTGAACATGTACCACTGCGTATCCGCGGACCTGCTGTAATCGTGTCTGAGATATTCATTACTTATGTTGTATTCTTCGTTCCAGAAGTTATTAACGAGATAACCAACATGCTGCTTTTGTATTTTTTCCATCTCATTATCTTGCACAAAAGATAAAAGCTCCGTCAGCATCCAGATAATAACCATTGAATGTCCCTGGCTTCGAAGTGACAAATTATTAATGCCGATTCCGCTGCCAGCCTCGATCTCTACGCCGGTATAATTAACCATGTCATATTTTGCCAAACCAGCAAGTATAGATTCCTTCACTAACTTCAAATCTTCATCATTACCGACAGCTTTATAATATTGGATTAATCCTGCTGCTGCGAATAACCAGCCGAAAATATCGATGCCGACACCCGATGCAGGTTGACCTTGCCTGGTTACTTTTTCATACCATCTGCCTTTGCCGCCATACATATGACTTAACATAAACTCATGAATATTCTTTGCGTTTTCAAGCCAATTCTCTCCGCCGAAAGAGTTAAACAAATAGCTGTAAAGCCAGAGTCCTCGTCCCTGAAAAGTAATTATTTTTTCATCGTTTTTAACCTTGCCATTCTCACCCAGCTCGCAGATAACACCCCCGAATTCTTTGTCCAGACCCCCTTTTTCCCAGAATGGCAAAAAACCATTGAATAATATATCGCAATAGAAGTCATACAAATCTTTAAGAGATTTGCCAGCCAACATATTAATTGTTTTATTACGTATGTCCATTGATGTTTCCTTAAAAGACCACTACTCCTAATCAGGAAGATTTTAGGAAGAGCATCAGCTAAAGTCAATAGTGATGATTTTCGGGGATTTGCGACAACGAAAACAAAAAAACAGGCTAACCTTAATGTAAAGTCAGCTTGTGCAGGTTGTTATAGCAAACATGATCTATTTTGCAGGTGCTTCTAATTCACTTAATTCTTCAAAGGATACATCTTCAATAGCCAGATCGCCGAATATTACCCTGTATTTATTATCAGATATTTTCCACCTCATCAGCACAGCCTCGATGTCACCAACCTTGACATTTTTTCCATAGTATGCAGGATCTTTGTGCTGTTTAACAAGATCAGCGTAAAATATGGAAACAGCCTGTGCCTTTATCAACTTTTGAATTTCTTCATTGTTAGGCTGAGGATTGTTTGGGTCAATATTTTTTTTCATGTTTTCAGCTAACTCTTTTATTGCAACTATCATTTCTATATCATCAGGATATTTGCCTAAGATATCTACATAAATATCAAGTCCTTCTACTGCTGCTTTACCATCATCATTCGGCAGTGTTACATCCGCCATCATTTCATAGTCTGCGGGGATATTAGCTTCCAGTTCCGCAGGATCCAATTCTATATTCCACTGGAAATCATCCATAACCATATTCATCAGCATTGAATCTTTACCAGTAGCGTCAATTTTCATCATTACAGGAAGATCACTCTCAACATCAACCCAAAGCTCAGCCTTGACTTTGCTGAATATACCCGCGAACACATTCG
>CAZBKA010000032.1:0-25280 GCA_964492365.1 uncultured Pirellulales bacterium
CCCTTTCCATAGAGCTAATCTGAAAGTTAACATCTTCCAGCAGTGCCGGACCGCCAAATCCAAATTTTACATTTTGCATTGCAATAAGCGACATAAAAACACCCAACTGATTTTTCACATAGTATTAACCATAAATCGCCTTATCAACATAAGGCCGAGGCATTCTACCTGAAAGGATAATATTAATCCAGCAATCATTGTTTAAAAAAACTACGACGGAATATGGCACAGAAGTTTACCTGTTTTATTGGAGGATACAGAGAAAAACTGTTTTTGCATAGAAACCTGCAATAACATGTCAATTCTGGAAGTTTTATAATAAAAATATTCTGGAAATTATATTGACTTAATCTTTCACCGTTATATATTTGTTATTATCAATGGAGATTCTGCAAATAAAAAACATTAAAAAAGAGTTTGGCACATTGACAGCGGTTAATGATGTTTCGATGTCCATTGAGCAAGGTCAGGTGCTTGGTCTGATCGGTCCCAACGGTGCTGGAAAAACTACACTTCTTAGAATTCTTGCTACATTGCTCAGGCCGACAGATGGAAATGCAACGATCCTTGGCTATGATCTAAAAAAAGAATACCTTAACATACGACAACATATTGGTTTTTTGCCTGATTTTTTCAATCTTTATAATGACCTCACACTTGCTGAGTGCCTTAAATTTTTTGCAAACATCTATAAGGTTGAGCCCGGATTGATACCTGGGCGGATCGATTCTGTTTTAGAATTTGTTGATCTTGAGGAGAAAAGGAATTCTTTTGTAAGGCATCTTTCAAGGGGAATGATCCAGAGGATGGGCGTTGGTGCGATGCTGGTTCATGAGCCTGAAGTTTTGCTGCTCGACGAACCGGCTTCTGGTCTGGACCCTAAGCAGAGAATTAAACTGCGTGAGGTTATAAAAAGGTTAAGCAAACAAGGCAAGACTGTTATCATATCTTCACATATATTAACTGAGCTGTCGGGGTTATGCTCTCATGTTGCGATAATGAATAAGGGAAAAGTCGTATTGCAGGGTGCAGTTAATGATATTCAACAAAAAGTTGAAGGCTCAAGAAGGGTTGCTGTAACTGTATTGGAAAATTGTGACAAGGCAATTGAGCTTGCAAAAGCTTTTCCAAGTGTAAAAGTAATCAATGTTCGGGATAATACCATGAACATCGAGATGGCAGGAAACCTTGAAGAACTTGCGGGCTTAAATGCACATCTGGTTAATAATAATATTAAAGTTGTGGCCTTTTCTGAGGAAAAAACGGATCTGGAAGATATTTTTATGGCTATATCTGACCAGGAGCAAATAAGTTCTAATGAGGACATGAAATGATCAGCAATCCGTTAATACAGCGATACCGCTACAGCACACTGCGTCCAAAGCAACTCTGGGTATATGTTACTATCTATTTTTCTGTTATATTTCTATTAGTTTCAATCAATTATACTCTTTATAAGTATCAGGGGTTTATTGTAGATATTACAAAGTTGCATGAGAATCTGTATTACCAGTTCCTGACCTTCCAGATAGTAATATTATTTTTCTGGAGCGCATATAATAGCGGCTCTGCGATCAAAGAGGAAATGTTAAATAAGTCCTTTGATTTCTTCAGACTATACCCGATACCACCTCATCAAAAGGCACTTGGGATCATCATCGGTAAAAATCTTTTAGTTTTTATCTTTGCAGCAATCAACTTCTTATTGCTTATCTATTTTGGTATAGCTGGAAGAATAAACGTAACTCTGCAAATGCAAATCCTCCTTGCAATCATATCGACAGCAATTTTCATCAACCTGTTTTCTTTAATGATATCAATCAATTCACACCCAAGAAGTAAAAATGAAGGCATAATGCGTATATTGCCTATCATATTCCTTTTGGGACCACTGGCTTTGAATATTGCGGTGGCCTTAGCAAAAATTGAAGATTTACAGGAATATATGGTGTATTTTTTCAAAATAAAAATACCGATACTGATGCTGATCTCTCTCATAGCTTTGTATCTTAGCTGCTGGACATTCAAAGGCATATTACGGAGGTTTACATATGAGCAGGATTCTCTTTTTACCAGAAAAGGAGCATTGCTCTTTTTTGTCAATTATATTTTGGTAGTAACGGGTTTGTATTACAACTACCTGCCTGATAAAGGCTCTGAACTTGTCTACGCTTATTGTGTCAGCATATTAATTCCCGTTTTGATTATTCCGCTTGGATCGTTGCATAGGCTTGATCAGTACATAGAGTACACAGGGGTGATTCAAAAACAACTCGGTTCGAGTAAAAAAAATGTTTTTCCAATCCTGAGACAATCGAATCTTGCTTTAGGAGTCAGCTTGTTTGCAATATGGGCTGTTTCTTCAATAACAGCAGCTTTTTTCGCCAACTATCAGGAAGTGTTATCACTATCGAATCTGTATAATATATTTGTCTTATTAACTTGTTATTTGTTTTCGATACTTCTGCTGGAAGTTTACGCTGTTTACAATTCAGAATCGAATAAAATCGGGCTGCTTTTGTGTTTCATTATAGGCCTGTACACAATTTTGCCTTTCATTCTGGCAGGTCTGTTTAGAAACAATTTACTTTCTCTTTACAGCCCGTTTGGATTCATCTCTTCGATGTTCTTTGAGGAGGCGGAAATAGATATCAGCATTCAAAATACATTTTCATTGATAAATGCTCTGTTATGCGTATTCCCATCCCTGTTTGTTCTGAACCGCTATAAATATATCATCAAACAACGTCAAAGCATGACCACTTTAGAAAACTCTAATGCCGCACAATCATAAAAAACCCAACAGCTTTTTAACAATGATTTATTAAAAAACTGCTGGGCTGGTTTAAATAAAAATCTTAAATTATTTTACGCAGGTCGCATATTGCCGTTGCGCCACGTTTTACTTTTCCACTTTCCATTAGTAAAGTCTGGTACTTTTACCGGGGTGGAACCTTTATCAAGCGACTTTCGGCTGCAGTGACAAATACTGCTCCACATCGCAGCATCATAAACATCGACCCATGGCTCACGGTTTTGTCGAACCATTTCTACAAAATCACGCAACACAAAGTAATCACCACCGCCATGACCCGCATTTTCAGCTGCTTGACCATCTTTTTTCCAATACGGATGATCATATTTTTCCAGAAATTCATTCGTTTTGGTCCATTGATCCATTTCACCTACAGAAATCGAATCGTATCTTGAATTGTATCTTGCTTTATTGCCCTGCAGCAGATAGAAATTGTCTATCGGCCCCGGTGATGTTGTATCATAGAATAATGTTATCATACCACCGCTGGCAAGCTTTAGCAGACAAGTGGTCATTTCGTTGCTTTTATACTCTATTTTTGCAGCTTCGCTGTCCTTACCAAATTTCTCAGCAGCATAATAATTATTAATTCTGCCCCTGGTTCCCATCGCAACACACTCGGTTATGCGATCACCATCATTGAGACCAAAACTCTTTGATATTGGCCCCATGGCATGCGTCGGGTAGGCGTTGCCGTAAGCATCTCTGACCATTTCACCCCTCCACGTCAGCTTACCATCACCATAAAATTGTAAGGATTTGCAGTTGTGGATATAGGAACATTCACCATAATAGATATCGCCGAAGAAACCCTGCTGAGACATATTATAGACCAGCATATTAGGCCTTGAATAGCAATAGTTTTCCATCATCATGAAGTGACGACCTGTTTTTTCTTTTGTTTTTACCACTTGCCAAAGTTTGTCATTGTTTCCCGATAGTACGACTTCTGTAGCAACATCCTTGCCTGCATTCATAGCGTCTATCGCCATATCTGCGTGCCAGTTTATTGGTGTACAAACCATAACTGCATCGATGTCATCTCTTTCAAGCAAATTGCGATAATCATATTCGCCTTTTGTATATTTTATCGGCGTATTTCCATTCTTCTCCTTAACAATTTGAGCAGCAAGTTCAGCTGCCCCTTCATTGATATCACATACAGCAGGCACCTCTACTCCTGCGTTTAGGAGCAGACCCTTTAGCATTCCGATGCCGCGACCACCTGTGCCGATAACACCAATCCTTACAGCTTTAGCACTCTGCTCATCAGCTCTTAATATTCCGCCAACACTAAGTGCAGCAATCGTACCTACAGAAGCACTCAAAAATTCTCTGCGATTCATATATAAGTTTCCTGTTTTTATAAACAATTTTTTATAATGTGTACTGTGGAATCTTCAGCAGCTCACCATCTTTTAATGCCGACTGGTGTGCCACTACACCCGCAACTGTCATGTTTAATGCCCATGCAATATTGACCAATGGCGTCCGCTTTTGAAGAATCGAAGTTATAAATTCATCACAAAGATAACCATGAGCGCCGCCATGACCGCCCGCTGAAACGGTTGTCGGTAGCGGTGGTTTTGCAAGATTAAGTTTTGAAATATCAGCCGAACCCTGGTAAGCCATTCCGTACATAGAACCTTTTTCACCTCGCACACGCCCTGCTTCCGCACCATAGCCCTGTGTATCCCAGCTTACTGCCATACGTGCCATGCCGCCTTCACTTGTGCGGAATAGTGCAATTTCGGTTCCGAAGGGATTTTTGTAAGCATTACCCGATGGTTGGAACTGGGGGATAATACTCTTAGAACCCATGCAGGAAACTTCTGTAAAACTGCCTCCTGTAACACAAACATAATATGCATTAGAGTGTGTCGGATACCATTGAGGCGGACCACCTATTCTCCAGTTTTTATACGAATCTATCGGGTCCCATGCGTAATGGAAATACTCGCCTTCAGCATAAATTATTTTTCCAAATCCGCCAGAATTGTATACTGTACGCATTGCATAAAGTTCATCATGGAATGATGAAGTTTCAAAAAGCATGTAGTTTAAACCTGAAGATTTGACCGCTTCATAGAGCTTGTCAGCATCTTCAAGTGAACCGAAAACAGCTGGTACTGCGCTGGCAACATGTTTGCCATTTTTTAGTACCTCTATGCAATGTTTTGCATGACTTGGGGCATCTGTTGCCACAAAAACCGCCTCTATTTCCGGATCTTTTACGAGTTCTTCAAGCGATGGATATGTTTTACTGCAACGGGCTGCTGCCGCAAGACCCTGACATCGTTCAGGAATCAGGTCACTAACTGCAACTACCTCTACATTAGGATGATCCTGGAAACCAAACTGAGCTGAAAACTGACAAAGACCAAAACCAACAAGACCAACCTTGACTTTACGATCTGATACACTCTGCCAAACTTTGCTGACGTCTGTGTTGCTCTTGGTGTCATCAAACCCCTGTATTACCTTTTTCTCTTCCGCTAAAGCCTGACCGCCCAGAGCAACAATACCGGCACCGGCAACAGAGGTTTTCAAAAAAGAGCGCCTCGAAAAAATTGACTTGCTCATAATTAAGTCTCCAAATTTAATAATTCAAAAAGTTTCAATTATTTAGACAAAACCAAATAAACACTTGATTTTCAATTAGCAAAACTTGTGTTTACAAATTCTCTGTGATTAATATATAAGCATCTTGTACGTCATAACCACTTTTATAACGTATATTGTGGAATCTTCATCAATTCACCATCTTTTAATGCCGACTGATGCGCTACAATGCCGGCAACCGTCATGTTTAATGCCCACGCAATATTAACCAATGGCGTTCGCTTTTCAAGAATCGAGGTTATGAACTCATTTGAAAGATATCCATGCGAACCGCCGTGACCACCCGCTGAAACGGTTGTCGGTAGCGGTGGTTTTGCAAGATTAAGTTTGGATATGTCAGCCAGACCCTGATATTCCATTCCGTACATAGAGCCTTTTTCACCGCGTACTCTGCCTGCTTCTGCACCATAACCTGGTGTACCCCAGCTTACCGCCATACGTGCCATGCCGCCTTCACTTGTTCGGAACAACGCTATTTCTGTATCGAAAGAATTTTTGTAAGCATTACTCGTTGGTTGAAATTCTGGGATAATGCTCTTACTGGCCATACAAGAAACTTCTGTAAAGCTCCCGCCCGTAACACAAACATAATATGCGTTAGAATGTGTTGGATACCATTGCGGCGGTAAGCCTATTCTCCAGCCCTTATATGAATCAATAGGTTCCGACATAAAATGGAAATATTCGCCTTCGGTGTAGATCATTTTGCCGAATCCGCCGTCATTGTATATTTTACGCATTGCGTAGGTTTCATTGTGGAAAGATGAAGTTTCGCAAAGCATATAGTTCAGACCTGAGGATTTTACCGCTTCATAAAGCTGGTCAGCTTGTTCGAGCGAACCAAAAACTGCCGGCACTGCGCAAGCAACGTGTTTGCCATGCTTTAGTACATTAATACAATGCTCTGCATGATGTGGAGCATCTGTTGCAACAAAAACCGCCTCTATTTCAGGATCCTTTACAAGTTCTTCAAGTGACGGATACGTTTTGCTGCAACGACATGCTGCTGCCAGCGCCTGACATCTTTCAGGAATCAAATCACTTACAGCAATTACCTCTACGTTAGGATGATCTTGGAAGCCAAACTGGGCACCAAACTGACAAACACCGAAACCAACAATGCCAACCTTGACTTTTCGGCTGGATACCGGTTGCCATACCTTGCTCGTGTCTGTATTGCTGTTTGTATCATCAAAACCTGCAATTACTTTTTTCTCCTCTGCCAAAGCTTGCCCGCCTAAAGCGAGAATACCAGCACCGGCAATAGAAGTTTGCAAAAAAGATCGCCTTGAAAAAGATGGTCTGGTCATAATAATGTCTCCAAATTTAATAATTAATATGTTCTTTTAAATTTAAACGAAACCCGCTTTATTTAATACTCAATCAGCAAAACATTGTTCATTGTGCAGATTGTAACTGCGATTTTAAAATGATTAAACCCATTCTGTTGCCAAGCTTATCTCATTTATTGCTGTTTTTTTAGCAAAAATATGGCAATAAATTTAATTATGAGTATAATGACAATATGGGTTCAATAGCCAACAATAAATTTAGTTGTAACGATCTGCTCAATTTGAAGGAATTTGAGCTTTGCTATGAGAGCTTTTCAAAATTTACCGATTTGCCATTAGCAATAGTAAATCCTGAAAAAATTTCTGAGGCAAAATTATACAGCAAGGAATTTAATCCTTTATGCAAACTCATTGCTGAAGTTCCAGGTTGCCGGCAGAATTGTATTAAACTTGACAGTGAACAAATACAAAAAGCTATAAGCCATGAAAGAGGACTATGCTATGAATGTCACCTCGGAATGGTTGACATAACAATCCCCATATTTGTTGATGGCAATCATATTGCTACAATTATTTGCGGACAGGTTTTCCCAAAAGCTCACAACGAAATATCGTTTAATGCTTTGTGGAAAAAGCTTGAACAATTCCGCCTTGATAAAGAACTAATCAGAAAGGCATATTATGATACACCTTACATGCCGGCGGATAAAATTAAAGCTGCTGTAGATATGCTTTATTATTTTGCACAATATTTTTGTGAATCGGCGCATAAGTTAAAAATTGCAAAAAATCAGGAGCAAAACTCTGAAATAAAAAAAGCTAAAGAATACATTTTGAAAAATTATAAACAACCTTTAACACTGCCTGATGTAGCCGAAAGGGTTTGCCTTTCTAAATATCATTTCAGCAGAATGTTTAAAAAAATAGAGGGTATCAATTTTAGTCACTACCTTCGCCAGATTCGCTTAGGACAGGCAAAGGAACTTTTAAGAAAAACAGATTTATCTATTGGTGAAATTGCACACAATTGCGGCTTTATCGACCGTAAGCACTTCAATAAGGTCTTTAAAGAAACTCAACAATCCAGCCCGCGGGATTTTCGTAAAAAAATAAAATAACAATAAAAAACCGAAATCTATTTGTACTGACAATCTGCACAACATACTCAGCAAAAAAAAAGACGCGACTTAGCCGCGTCTTTTAGAAAATTTACTTTTATTACATTCTGCTAATTTTTCACTTCTTCCTCAATGCTTAAAAAATGCAACACGTCCCTGCGAACATCATCGAGTTCCATACCCATATTTTGAAGAATCTGTGCACCGGTACCTTGGTTTTCATGCAATAAACCAAGCAGCAAATGTTCAGAACCAATATAGTTATGTTTTAACTCACGTGCCTCTTTAACAGCATCATCAAATACGTTCTGAGCGTGAGACGTACGAGGAAGTGAAGCATAGTCAACATCTGCTTCTGATGAAACAGATTTTGCCATTTTTCCAACCAAATCTTTAACGTGGGGTAAATTAATTTCTTTATGTCGTAAAACAGACGCAGCAACACCTTCCTTAACTTCGATTAGACCCAACAAAATATGCTCTGTCCCAAGATGATCATGCCCGAGTTTTTGCACTTCCATCCTGGCGTGCCTCATAACATTTCTTGCATTTTCACTATATCGCTCAAACATGCACAACCTCCATAAAATGTAAAAAATACAGGCCTATAAAACTGTCTGCGAAGAACCAGATTCTGCGCAAACAGCCCACTTTTAACATTATACCAAAAAAACAAAAAAAACACAAACTATCTTTTATTTTTTAAAAATTGAAAAAATCACCTGACCATTACCTGCCCTGCATCGGTTACTATAGTCTGACCCGTTATTTTTCGGGCATTATCACTGCACAGGAAAACTATCGAGTCTGCAATATCCTGACCCTTAATTTCTTTATTTAACGCCGTTTTGCTCACATAATAGGGAATTACTTCTTCAGGCGTAATGCTATACTTCTTTGCACATTCTGCTATATATTGAGGGTTCCATATTTTTGAACCTTCAAAAACGTTCCCCGCAGCAACACAATTAACCCTTATCCCATATCGCCCAAGCTCAAGCGCCCAGCCCCTGGCCATATGAATTTCACCAGCCTTTGTCGCATTGTAAGGCGTATTATTTTTGCTGGCTTCCAGACCAGATTTCGAAGTCAGGTTAATAATACATCCCGCCATCCCCTGACTAATCATTAACTTCGCGGCATTCTGTGCCATCAGAAAATATCCCGTAAGATTTACTTCCAATGCAAAACGCCATTTTGCAACAGGTATTTCCGTCATAGGCCCAGCCGGTGCAACTCCAGCTGCATTAACAAGAATATCAAGCCCGCCGAATTCATCCATAATTTTTTCAAAACCTGCTTGAACAGATTTTTCATCGGTGACATTACAGCCCAAAACAATACTCTGTGAACTCGGCAATTCTTCCTTAATCAGCTTAGCTGTCTCTTCCGCCGATGCGACATCAATATCCGCAAGAACCACACACGCTCCCGCACGAGCAAACCCGACAGCAATGGCCCTTCCCAACCCCGAACCAGCACCCGTAACAACCGCAACCCGGTCAACAAGCTGTCCCTGTCCTGCACCAATCGCCAACTTCTTACGAAAAGCCTCTGACTCCCACTGATTAATAAACTGCTGCTGCCTCTTATTCAAAGTTATCAATCCGCCAAGCTTGGTAGCATTCGAGCGTGTAAAAAGAGAACTTGCAACAATGTCACGAATCACCCCTGCTGAAGATTTCTTGGCAGCAACAAAGAGCCCGACATCTTTAATAAGAAAAGTAGTCGTAGGTTTATTGCCCGAACTTATCTGACGCTTCAAATTAGCTTCAATCTTTTCCGCTGAGCATTTTTCAAGCCAAAAAGCGGGACCATTGGCATAAACCAGCTCATCCGGTGCAATAGCCTGTGGCGAAAGCATTTTAACAGCCTGCTTTTCTTTCATAAAAGACGCTATTTCGTCATCATAAAAATAGCTCACAGATGTATATAACCCAGTAGCATTAAAAAAAGCCTTACGCACCGCAAGCTTACAACTATTAATTTCCTCAACAGCAACTCTTTTAAGCTTCACCGATTTAACTTTTTTCAATCCGCTGTTGCATCTTGCAATAACATCTTTGACAAGTTTCAAAGCCTTATCATCAGTAGGAGCCGTAACAAAGAGCCCATGCTTTTCAAGAAACAAAACCGCGGGTATCGCATTATATTTTTCCTTATAATCAGCAACGAGAGATTTTATTTTCGTAGCAAGCATAAAACCAGGATCAGTATATGGAACCCAAAGAGCGGGCTTCTTCTGGTCTTTAAAAAGCTGATTCATCAACTCCTGACCTTTTTTACAGTTAACATATGCCCCCACTGCATTGGGGTGCAGATGAATAACAACTTTGTCAAGCAACGCATGCAGATGTGCTTCAACCGATGGCCTCGCCGACGAGTTAGTATCATCATCACAGCAAAGCATCAAACGGTTTACAACCTCGATCTCTCTTCTGGATGTATCAAGCGATGCGATGGTCTCATCTGTAAGAATACCTAAAACATCATTTATTTTTAATCTTCGCCAGCCTTGTTTCTCATCCATATCTTTAAGCGAAGTTCCGCTCGCCTTGATATACATGAATTTACCATCATCTGTTTTAACCGATGTATTGCCCCCGCCGCCCTGCGTCAAAGTTGCATCTTTACCGGTAATATTAGAAATCTTTATTAATTGGGTCAATGTCTTATTCATTTACTTTTTCCTTTTTTGCTGCTGCATCTAAAAAAACTGCTTCATCAGGATGCCTGAGAATTATCGTTCCACATCCATATTGTTGCAAATATAAACCAGATTACCATTGTTATAAACATTGCATGTTTTGCCGTATCAAGCTGCATTGACCCCGTAAGAAACAGAATCGAAGGCAGAATTACAAATATAAGCGAAATCAGAGCAATTATTTTTGCTGTCATTTTCATAATTTTATCCTTTTCTAATTAGATCCCGCAGGACGTAACTTTTGCTGATATAACTTGCTTAACACCAAATACAATACCGCAGCAATAAACCAGCCCGGCAAGGATACGAAATAAATTTGAACGTTCCAGAAGTGCATAAGAGCCCAGCAGATCCCAAGAGTCAAAAACCATGTAAGCCCAGCCGCCCAGTTGAATGCTTTTCCGCTAAGCTCAGCATAATAACTCTGCATACCAAACTTTTTAATAAGCCAGAAATCAACAAAGATAACTGCTCCCATCGGCATAAGTAGCAAACCATAAAGAGCAACAAAACCCAGTAACTTCATCGCTATCGCCGGAAACATTCCCGCCAAAGTAGCAATAAGACCTGTAACCAATGTAACCGTAAACCGTGAAGTCTTAGGCATTATCGCCTGAAAAGCAAGACCAGCACGATAGATCGTCGGGTTTGCTGTCGTCCAGCCGGCAACTATTACACAGACAAGCCCCGCAACACCAGCCGCCTTATACGCCATAGGTCCAGGCAAAACGTTGGTATCGTTTGGATCAAGATGAAGCTGATAAGCAAAAAGAATCGACGCTGTCAGCCACGCCATAAAGTGACCAACATACATACCCGCCGCGGAAGCAAGAGCATACCAGCTTTTCTTTGCATAACGAAAAACGCTCAAATCGCTCATCCCTATATGCATCGCCATATTACAGAACCACGCAAAGAATGTGACATGCCAGAACGTAAATTTAACCTGACCCGCCAATGGTTCGCCGCCCTTCCATATGTGTGTATTCGCAAGCGTCCACAAATCACCAACTGATTTAATTTCCACACCGCTAACGTCGATAAACTGCTTCAAACCGATAAACCCGAATGCCAGAAAAATCAGAACCATCCAAGGCGAAGCAATATTCGCAAACTTTGAAACCATCTTATAGCCGCAAGCCGCAATTATCGCAATTAACGCGCCAACCACCAAAACAGCAACCACCCACCCCACACTGTTGGGATACATATCATTCAATCCAGGCATAGGAAATTTAAACCATACTCCCACCGCTGTAGCCGAGACAGTAATCATCGATCCCGCAAGAAAACAAAACATAACGCCGTTAGCAAGATTATAAACGGTAACAAGCTGTCTGCCGCAAATCTTTTCAAGCTGATAATAAAGCGTAAGCCTTGCCCTTGTCGCTATAGGCGCACAAAGAATCATCCATCCCATAACCGCCAAAGCATTACCCAAAAACAGCCCCACAACAACATCGAATGCACTTACACCCGCTGCCACAAACAAAGGCCCAATCATCAACTCTGTGCCTGCACAATGTTCACCGGCATACATACCTACAAAATCTTTAAACCCCAAAAGCGCCGATTTCTCTACCGGCTGACGCTCATATTCATTCGCCTGTTGGGTTTGCTGAGCCTGATTTTCTTCTGTCATTTAATATTCCTCCAGTTTGAATAAAACGACATATTAATTAGTTACCGTTTGCTGAGAACATTATTTTCATATTTCTTAACTTCACCGATCCAGTCCGTCGAAACCGCTGTCTGCTGTTTTAAACAATAATAATCCCAGACAGCCCCGAAAGGAAGTGTTTTTAACTCTTCAAGCATCGCAAGTCTGCAAGTCAAATCGCCTGACTTTTCCATTTTAACAAGCTCACCCGTAGGCTCAAGCAACGCCAGCAACAACGCTTTTATCATGCACCGCGTCCCAATCACCCATGCAGCCAGGCGATTGATGCTCGCATCGAAAAAGTCCAGCCCAATATGAACCCTATCAATAAACCCGCCTCTAACTATCTCCTGTGCGATGGCCTGTAACTCATCAGAAAGAATTACCACATGGTCACTGTCCCATCTAACTCCGCGACTGACATGCAGAAGTATTTCATCAAGATAGCATAGTACAGATGATATCTTATCGCTGATAACCTCTGTCGGGTGAAAATGCCCCGCATCCAGACAAAGAAGAGTTTTATTCTCTACCGCATAGCCCATATAAAACTCATGTGAACCAACAACATAACTTTCCGAACCAATACCGAAAAGTTTACACTCAACCGCATCCCGAAGATGTTTTTTGTTGAACTTCTCCGCCAGCACTTCATTCAGCGATTCTTTAAGTATCTCCCTTGGCCCTTTACGATCAACCGGAATATCCTTATAGCCGTCAGGTATCCATATATTAGTCACCGCCGCCGTCCCAAGCTCCTTGCCCATCGCCGCACCGATTTTCCTGCATGCGATAGCATGTTCTATCCAGAACTTTCTTATCGAAGGATCGTTGCTGGATAAAGTAAAACCGCTCGCTGCCTTCGGATGTGAGAAAAATGAGCCGTTAAAATCCAATCCTATTCCTTTTTGCTTTGCCCAGTCTATCCATTTGGCAAAATGTTTAGGTTCAAGCTCATTTCTTTCAACTTTCTTACCTGCTGTTTCCGCATAAATAGAATGAAGATTGAAACGATGCTTACCCGGTATCAAACTAAACGCTTTATTTGCATCAGCCCTCAACTCGTCAGCCGTTCTTGCCTTGCCTGGATAGTTACCCGTCGCCATAATTCCGCCGCCGGTTAGCCCGTCACTGCTCTCAAAACCGCCAACATCATCACCCTGCCAGCAATGAAGAGAAATAGCGATCTTCTCAAGTCTGTCCATTGCCTTTTCAGTATCGACACCAATGTCACTATATCTTTGCTGAGCAAGCTGATAAGTTTTTTCAACTGCTGAAATATTCGTCATCTTCAACCTCCTTTAACATTCAAACATATTTATAATTTCGTCAGCCTTTGCATTTTTTCCAAGCTGTGCTAATTTTTCCTGCTGCCCAGGCTGCAAAATTTCACCCAGTTTTTCAAAAAACCTGTTCTTTTCCGCAATAGTTTTAAATTCCTGCTTTGCCCAGCTGCTAAGATACCCCATATTAGCGTAGCGTTGCAAAGCCGTATGCCCGTAAACAATCAATGCACCACTGTGGAAAATATCAATAAACTCAGCCAGTTCTTTCGATTTAAAATCATCTATAAACCTCTGCCCCGGGCTGTTCATCTCCGTACCGACAACTATTGGCATTTCCTTCGCCTTAGCGTAACTGATAATTTCACGCAGATTTGCAAGCTTTTTATCATCCACACCAGCCTTAAAATTTCTATCTGGAATAATATTCACCACCGCCGCACCCGACGCAATATTAACATCAAAAAGTTTTTCAATGTCACTTTCACCGTCACTCATCCCGTCAAGCCATGTCAAAACAGGCAATGCACCGGCTTCGATAACAAAACGATTAAATTGATCCATCGTTGGAAAGCTCCCAGCATTCGGAGCAATATAACCAATCCCGCCCTGCTTCATGGTCTTACTGCGCAAAGCATTAATAAGTCCGCTTCCTTCCGGCATTTCAAATTTACTTGCATCTGTTCCAAGTTTCACGCTCCAGAATTCAACAAGGGTTTTCTCATCAGCAAAAACACTCTTCGCTTTCCTCGCATATGCAAGACAGATATGCCTCTCCGTTGGATTCCCCGCAGGTGTCAGACCAAGTACGTCGTTATCATAATCCAGCTCAACAGGCGAAAGATATTTATTTACTCTTTCAATCAAAGAAATATTTCTCTCCTGTGCAGTATCCTTCAAACCATTAAGAAACTTCTGCATATCCGCGGCAAATTTAGCTTTCGTAAATCCGATCCCCATGTTATATGCAACACCGGGTTCGCCGGGTGAATTGATAACCTTATCCGCCAGCTCTGGAACAAATACCCTGCTTTCCATTCCGACAGTGGCTTTCAACTCAAAAACACCTGCAGAATAAAGAAACTCTTCAAGTCCGTCAAGAACATCAAAATCCACAATCCCCGCAACCGCCAAACCTGCTTTGCGCCCAAGCCACGCCAACTTAGCAGGCGAATAACCCATATAATTATAAGAATAGAAAGTATGAAAATGCAGATTGGTCTCTGCACTCTGCTCTATCAGACTAACCTCACCACAATCAATCTTTTCCTTTAATTGATTAAGCGCTTCCTTACGATCAGACGAATCAAAACTGTCTAACTTCTTTTCAATTGTCTTTATCAAACTATACTCCGTTAATTAAAATTATTTTTCCCGTGGCAGATAAGTAATTGTCTCTACAGAATTAGCCACTATCTTTCTCGCATCCACAAGCGATCCGATCTGTCCCTTCGCAATCGCCTGAATCATAACATTACCAATCGCCGTAGCCTCTACAGGCCCAGCGATAACTTTCTTACCCGTCGAATCAGCTGCAAATTGACAGAGCATCTTATTTTGTATCCCCCCACCAATTATATGGAGAACATCTATCCTCTGTCCTGTACTATCCTCTATAGCTTCAATAACCGACCTATATCGTATCGCCAATGATTCAAGTATCACCCTGGCGATTTGACCTTTATCATCCGTCACAGGTTGACCCGTTTTCTTCAAATATTTCTTGATCCTCGAAGGCATATCACCCGGAGCAAGAAACTCTGCGTAATCAGGGTCTATAATCGCAAAGAAAGGCTCAGCCTTTTCTGCTAAAGCCGTTATCTCATTATACGATAAGTCAACTCCATCCCTCTGCCACTGCCTTCGACATTCCTGCAGCAGCCAAAGCCCCATTATATTTTTCAAAAAACGGATACTGTTTTCCGCGCCGCCCTCATTGGTAAAAGCGTACTTAAAACTTTTATCGTTAATAATCGCTTTTGGTGTTTCTATCCCAAGCAATGACCACGTCCCGCTTGAAAGATATGCCCAGTTCTTTTCCTGAGCAGGAACCGCAACAACCGCACAGGCAGTATCATGTGAACCCGTAGCAATTATATCTATAGGCCCGCACCCGAACTCACTGCAAAGCTCAGGTTTTAACACTCCGACAACACTGCCTGGTTTTACAACCTCAGGCATAATACCCATCGGCAAATCAAGCTTATCGAAAATCTCTTTCGACCACAAACCCGTCCTCATATCCATCAACTGAGAAGTGCTCGCCAGTGAATATTCACCAATAGCCTTTCCCGAAAGAAAATAAGTAACAAGGTCTGCCATGAATATAAGTTTTTTGGCCTTTTTCAAAACCGCCGAATTCGCAAGTCTCATCGACAAAAGCTGATAAATCGTATTAAGCTGCATAAACTGCAGCCCCGTATTTTCATAAACGCTCCGCTTATCCAGAAGCTCAAAAGCTTTTTCCATCATCCCGTCAGTTCTGCTGTCACGGTAATGATATGGATCTTCAATCAGCTCACCTTTTCCATCCAGCAAACCGAAATCAACCCCCCAACTGTCAACACCAATGCCGCAAATTACCCCGTCAGCCTGTTTAACAGCCTTTGCAATACCTTCTTTGATATTAGAAAATAACTTGTTAAAATCCCAACGCAAAGATGTCCCAATTTTCGTAGGACCATTGCCGAATCGGCTTATTTCCTCAAGGGATAGCTTGCCTGACTCCAACGTTGCCAGCATAACCCTGCCGCTTTCCGCTCCAAGGTCTACTGCAATATACCGGGTTTTTTCCTGCATCTTCTTTCCTTTTGCCGTAATTTGACATTAAAACGGGGATTATAAGGATATTCAGGTCGGTATGCAACTATTATTATGTCAGCCTCAGACCAATGACATTGAAAAATATTCCGCCGCATTATTAAAACAAATATTTTCGATCATTCGCCCAAACCAATCAATCTCATTAGGCAAAATACCAGCCTCAACATCACCTCCGACCATATTGCACAGAATCCTGCGAAAATATTCATGTCTGGGATAAGATAGGAAACTTCTCGAATCCGTCAGCATACCGATAAATCTGCTCAAAAGCCCCAAACTCGAAAGAGCCGTCAACTGCTTTTCCATCCCGTCTTTCTGGTCAAGGAACCACCACCCGCTGCCATACTGAATTTTACCCGCACAACTGCCGTCCTGAAAGTTCCCCGCCATCGTTGCCATCAGCTCATTATCTCGCGGATTAAGATTATAGAGAATCGTTTTGGGTAGATTATTGTTTTTATCCAACCTGTCGAGAAATTTAGCCAATGGCTTTGCCATCTCAAAATCACCTATAGAATCAAATCCGCTATCGACGCCAAGAGTTTTAAACAATCTGCTGTTATTGTTCCGAATCGCCCCCAGATGCAATTGCATAACCCAACCTGCCTTGGCATCCATCAACCCGAACTCATACATCATCGCAGATTTAAATTTGAGTTGGCTATTAACGTCGATCTCATCACCCGCCCGCAAATCAGCAAATATTTTCTCAATCTCACTGTCCGTATAATCTTCAGCATAAGCTCTCTCCAGACCGTAATCAGAAAGTCTGCATCCGTTTTCATGAAAATAATCATGCCTGTTCCGAATCGCCGAAATATAGCTTTGAAAAGAATTAATATCAATATCCGTCACCTCAGCAAGCTTATCGATCCAGCTATTCAAAACATCACTTTTTTCAATCGCCAACCCGCAATCAGGTCGAAAAGCTGCATAAACCTTAACTTCAAAATTATCAGAAGCAATTTTTCGATGATGTTCCAGCGAATCTAAAGGCCCATCCGTCGTACAGACCAGTTTTACATTCATCTTTTTCATTATACCGCGAACGCTGAACTCCCCACTTCTCAGCATCTCCGAACAACTGTCATAAATCTTTTTCGCCGTCGCAGGACTAAGCAAAACCCCCTCAATCTCGAAAGGCCTCTTTAATTCAAGATGCGTCCAGTGATAAAGAGGATTACCAATGCAATAAGGAACCGTCTGCGCCCAAGCCTGAAATTTCTCATAATCACTCGCCCCGCCGGTACAATAACGCTCATCAATACCATTGGTCCTCATCGCTCGCCATTTATAATGATCGCCCCCAAGCCACGCCTGCGTAAGATTCTCAAAATTATAATCAGCTGCTATTTTCTCTACCGGCAAATGACAATGATAATCATATATAGGCATCTTCTCAGCAAAGTCGTGATAAAGCCGACAAGCCGTCTCACTTTGAAGCAAAAAATCATCTGACATAAATTTCGGGTTCATATTGTTCCTCTCATACTTTTATTGTTCCGTTATACAGAATAAGTCGAAGAAGCCGTCGCCCCGCCATGCCCCGTCCAGTTGGTATGGAAAAATTCACCTCTTGGTTTATCTACTCGCTCATATGTATGCGCACCGAAATAATCACGCTGAGCCTGTAGTAGGTTTGCCGGTAGCCTTTCACATCTATAACCATCATAGAATGTCAAAGCCGAACTTATCGCAGGCATCGGTATCCCCAGCCGAACCGCCTCTGTCACCACATGACGCCAGCTCTGCTGTGCATTCCCAACCGCATCTCTGAAAAATGGATCAAGCAGCAGATTCTCAAGTTTCGGATTCTTATCGAAAGCCTCTTTAATTTTACCCAGAAATACCGAACGAATAATACAGCCGCCCCGCCACATCAAAGCGATCCCGCCGTAATTAAGATCCCACCCGTATTCCTTAGCCGCCGCAGCCATCAACTGATAACCCTGAGCATAACTTATAATTTTTGATGCATAAAGAGCCTCTTTAAGGTCTTCAATAAAACCCTTCTTGTCACCATTAAACCTCGCAATAGAACTCTTGAGCATCTTGCTGGCTTTTACTCTTTCCTCTTTCAATGCAGAAAGACATCTCGCAAAAACCGCCTCACCAATCAATGTCAAAGGCTGTCCGAAGTCAAGAGCTGCAATCGCTGTCCATTTCCCCGTCCCCTTCTGACCTGCCGTATCTAGGATCAAATCCACAACTTCCTTGCCGTCTTCGTCCTTATACCCGAAAATGTCTCTCGTTATTTCCACCAGATAAGAATCTAGCTTCCCAGTGTTCCACTCGGCAAATACTTCATGCATTTCCTGATTACTCAACCCAAGTCCCTGTTTCATCATCTGATACACTTCACATATCATCTGCATGTCACCATATTCGATACCGTTATGCACCATCTTAACAAAATGCCCGGCTCCGCCCTGTCCAACCCACTCACAGCAAGGCTCACCAGAATCGGTATGCGCCGAAATCTTCTGAAATATAGGTTTAACCGCCTCCCACGCCTTAGGCGACCCTCCCGGCATAATCGAAGGCCCTTTAAGGGCACCCTCTTCACCCCCCGAAACCCCGGTACCGATATAAAGTTTGCCTTTGCTCTCAACATATTCAACCCTGCGGATAGTATCCGGATAATGACTGTTGCCGCCGTCTATTATAATGTCACCATCATCCAGAACCTCAAGAACATGGTCAATAAACTCATCAACCGGCGCCCCAGCCTTAACCATAAGCATCACCTTGCGAGGCTTTTTCAACGAAGCTGCCAGCTCTTCAATAGATTTACAGCCGATGATATTTTTGCCCTTCGCCCTGCCATTAATAAAATCATCAACCTTCGATACTGTTCTGTTATAACAGGCAACCCTAAAGCCCTTGCTTTCCATATTTAAAATCAGATTCTCACCCATTACCGCCAATCCGATTACCGCTATATCTGCCTTTGACATTTTTTATTTTCCTTTCTCAATTTATTTTATTACAGGTATATAACCGCTGCTGAGCCTGTGCAGAATTTCACCGGCATGTTGCACAACAAGCACACCTTCATCTTCTCTATTCTCATAATCCGACAGTTTTATCTCATCAGGATTCATATACCCAAGATTCACTTTTTCACATCTTTTCTCATCTATCGAAGTAGCCAATATCACATTTACCCTTGGCTTTTCAATTCCGTTTTCAAACCTGCCGATTCCCTTAACATGCGTCGAATGCGCAGTCACACCGCGAGGATAGTCTTTAAATTTATCCCACTGCTTAAGAAAATAATCTCTGCAATGATAACCTATCTCATCGAGTATCTTGCCATGTGTATATGAAATCTCCGTGATATGCGGCGCATAAATTATAAGCGTCCCCCCATCGGCAACTATAGGCTCAAGCTTATACATCACCTTCCCCGCTGTCCATATATCATCATACATCTCAGGCGCTATCCCCAAAACCGTCTTATACGCCTTGTCCTTATAAATAATATGAACATCATTTGAAAGATCCGCTGCCCTCTCCCACGCCTCCATGACATCACCGATGAAAATCCCTTTCAGTTTGTCCTCAACCGCAACAATAGCAAATAATTTCCTCGGCATAGTAATCATCGAAGCCGCCTTTTCAACAACTCTCCTCGTCGCCGTCCACTTATTACCATTAATCATCGGGTTAGTGACAACCGCGCCGAGCCAGTGAAAAAAGTTAATTATCCCCGCCGCCGCTATCCCCGGAAAAACATACTTATGCCCGCCCGAAAATCCCACAACCTCATGCGGGAATACAGGCCCAAGAATAAAAAATTCATCATAATCGAAAATCATTTTGTTAATCGAAACATCCACCTCTTCTCTAAACAACCCGCCGCTGATTTCCTCAATATCATCTGCCGAAATCGAACCTAAAGAAGTAAAAGTTTCTTTTTTATCCCACCGATGATTAAAAAACTTCACAGCCTTATATTTTTCATTCCTCTGCTGCATCGTTATGCAAAGCCGCTGACATATCTGCTCATCAGTCATCGGTTGATGCGTCCCCAGCGCTACCAGACAATCCAAAGCCGCCGCCTTTCCGCCAATCTGCTCATAAATCATCTGAAAAACTTCACCGATAGGCCCCGAACGCGTATTATCCGGAATTACCAGCAAGACCCTTTTGCCGGCATAGTCATTACCCTTAAAAAATTCCGCCACCGCCCCTGCAGCTTCACTATTACTCACAACCCCGTCTTTATTTTGTCTTTCAATTATCATTTTATCAACCTATTTCAACCACTGCGGCTTTTCAGGTAAACACCTGTCAAACTCCGCAATAACTTTCTTCTCATATTCACCTGCGTATGAGCCTTCAACAAATTTATCGAAAGCCTCTTCGTAAAATCTCTTCCACGACTCATCTTCACCACCCGGGTTAATCGGGTAAAACATCAATCCGTTTACCTTCGCCGCCTTATAGTCTCCCGGCGCATCACCCATCATCAGAATTTTATCCTTATCATATTTCCCGCTGACTATCCCCAGATGCTCCGCCTTTGTCCCCATCTCCTGACCGGCAATAACCCTGGCATATTTCGCAACATCATGCTCTGCCCATTCTCTTTCCAAAGCTTCACCAGGTGTCGATGAGCAAACAATAATATCCGCCTTTCCGCATATCTTCTGCAGACTTTCCCTGACATACATAAAAGCAGGCACATTCATAACTATCTGCGAAATAACCTCATTAACTTTTTTGCTCCACTCAAGAACCCTGCTCAATTCTGCCTTTGCTTCAGCACTGTCCGCATCATCAATCGCCCTCTGCAAACCATCATTACTCAAAAGACTGCCCGCATCATTAACCCATCTGCAATAATGCTCGAACTTCGGCACTTCAAAACCATGAGCCTTAACCGTCGGATGCGATGGCAATACCTCGGTAAGTATCCGAACTATCGCCTTATGACGATTAACCCCGCGAGTCTTCGAAAATAAATCCGTAAAATCTTTACTCTCACGCGCCGCCTCAGCCACAGGCTGAAGATTAAAATACTTTATCATCCACGGACAAAAACATTCCCGCTGTTTTATTCCCATCGCATCGAAAACACACCCGTCAGAATCTATCGCAACAAGATAGTCCTTCTCAGGTTTCATATTCTTTAATGCTTTCGCATAATCACTCATATATTCTTCTCCGAATATTAAAAAATTTCAAACCCTTTTCTAAACCCCGCTATAAGCATTGAACCCGCCATCAATAGGAATCGTCGTCCCCGTGACAAATTTAGAAGCATCACTCATAAGCCATACTATCGTACCGACAAGATCACCAGGCTCACCGAACCTGCCCATAGGCGTACGGTCAATTATCTTCTTACCTCTTGGACTGAGACCGCCGCTCTTCTGATCAATCAGCAAAAATTCATTCTGCTTGGTCAAAAAGAATCCCGGAGCAATCGCGTTCACACGAATATCCATCGAATGTCTCTGCGTCATATACGTCGCAAGCCACTTCGTAAAATTAGCAACCGCCGCCTTCGCCGCCGAATACGCCGCAATATTAGTCAAAGGCGTAAAAGCATTCATCGATGCAATATTAATAATATTACCCGTCCCCTGTTTAGCCATCTGCTCTCCGAATACCTGCGACGGTATTATCGTCCCCATACAATTTAAATCAAAAACCGCACGTATCGCATCCTCTGGTAGTTCAAAAAATGTTGTAGGTTCGCCGCATGTCGCCTCCTTCTTGTTACCACCCGCACCATTAATTAAAACATCTATCCGACCCAGGCTTTCAAACGCACACGAAAAAGCCTCTTTAACCTGCTTTTTATCCAGCACACTTGCCTGAACCGGTATCGCAAAATTACCCTCAGCCTCAATCTTTTTACAAACCTCATTGGCTCGCAAAGCATCATAGTCAACAAGGCATATCTTCGCTCCAAGTCTCGCCAGCCCAGTTGCTATTTCACTGCACAATATCCCAGCCCCACCCGTAACCACTACGCATTTGTCTTTAATATCAAACATATTTTCCATTTTAAAATCATCTTTCAAAATCAATCAATAAATATAGGCTTTAAATGCCTTTCATAAATATTTTCAGTAACATTCTTAGCAACAACATCCTCATACTTGCCAAGCATGTCGATATAATCGCTCCCCAATTCCGCAGCTATCTTATAAGCAACATGAAGCAGCTGACGAAAATCTCGATTATACTCCTCACAGCTCTGATCATGTCGCAGCGCATTTACAAACTGCTCCGACGACCACCCGTTAACCTCATCAACACCAGGCAGATTATTTTCATCAATATCAATAACATTCGCGTAAGGCCTGCAAAGCTCATCCTTCTTTGCAATCGCCTCTGCATATATCCCCTTAGCCATTAAAAGCCCCGCCCCTCCGCCGGCCGCCAACCCGATAACCTCCTCAAGCCACGTCGTCCCCGCAGTCTTCACATGAAGCCCCGCATCGAATTTCCTGATAGCTTTATTAATTACAGGATAAATCGAAAATTTATCACTGCCCGAATGAATACTCAACTTAAGATTGCCCGGCAAATCAAACTTCTTAACCGCCGAATTAATAACCGCCAGATCCTGTTCAAACTCAATCGCAAATTTACCAGCATCACCGACATAATCAACGCCCTTATTAAACCTGCCCGTAAATTTAGGCGCAATCGTCTGCACAGCCACTCCCTCATCAGCAAGCATACCTAAAATAAAAAACATCTCCAACGGACTCTGGGGCTTATCCGTCTCATCCATGGATATCTCTGTTATGAAATTACCCTTGCCCTTAACATCGACAATTCTCCTGTAAATCCTCCCTGCCTCTCTAACCGCCAGCAGAAACTTAACGCCAATCACTTCAAGCGTAGGAACTGTCACCGGAAAAACTTCATCGATACCCTCAATTTTCAACTCACCGAGATAATCTTCATATCTGTCAGTAAACTCCTCCAACAAATCCCATCCACAGCTTTTTCCGATGAAATCCGCAACATCAATAGTAAAAAAGTCACTCGATTCGATAAACAGATCAACAGTATTTAAATTAATATGATCCGCATCGACATAGTAAGACTTTCCCCAGCCAAGAGCTCCAACTGCACTGTTCGCTTCCCGTCTGACCGAACCAGGTTCCGTGCCGATAATTGTATGCTCCCTGTGCGATTTGTTCCACACCGCCGAAATCTCAACACCATCATCAGCAGCCTTCATCAACGCACGAAGCTGTGCCTTGCCCTCTTGGCCAAACCTGTCACCTGTCCCGAATGAGTATTTTTCAAGAATCATCATAAAAATCTCTTACAAATACGCCGGTAATTTCCTTTCAATTGCCCTGCGTTCAAACCTCATATAAACCGGCAAACCATCCTCGCCGATAGTAATAGGTGCCTGCCCCTGCACTAAAGGCCGAACATAATCTTTCATCGCTTCCGTTATCCCGTTGCCCGTCTCATTAATAAACTCCGCCGGAACTTTCTTTTCACCATTGGCAACATCACTCAATTCCGCCAACCCCGTGGTACATTTATAAACTGCTCCTTTTCCCCGCACTAATGTCACCATCTTGCCGTTCTCACCTGCCATCGCAGCCTTAACCGCCGCCTCACCCGACATATAAGCTTCATTTACATCCGTCAAAGATGCAAAATACATCGCCGCCCGCTGATCGGTTCCCGGTTTATTAAAACGCGTCTTGATCCCGACTTCTTTTTCAATAACACTCTTAAGAATTTCCGCCACCCCGCCAAGCTGTGCATGACCGAAACTGTCCTTACCGAACGCCCCAGCATCAGCGGTAATATATTTACCGTCAGCGTTTTTCAACCCCTCACCTGCAACAATAAAAACCCTGCCAAACTCTTTATAAACTTCCTTAACATCAGCAACCAGCTTCTCCAGCGAAAAAGCCGACTCCGGCAGGTAAATTAGATGGGGCGAATCCTGCTCCTCTCGTCTTGCAAGACCCGTAGCCGCCGCTATCCAGCCCGCATTTCTCCCCATAACCTCAAGTATCGTGCATGTATCCGTAGTATACAAAGACTCCGTATCCTTACCCGCCGACATCGCACACGCCGCCACATATTTAGCGACACTGCCATAACCCGGACAATGATCCGTAAACGCCAGATCATTATCTATCGTCTTAGGCACACCGATACAGACAAGCTCATAGCCGCACTCTTTAGCCAGCTTATTAACCTTATCCGCCGTATCCATCGAATCGTTCCCGCCTGCATAAAAAAAATAATGAATATTATGCGCCTTGAAAACATCAACTATTCTTTCATAGTCAGCCCTGGATTCTTTAAGCGATTTAAGCTTATACCTGCACGACCCGATTGCCGCCGCCGGTGTTCTTTTTAATGCTTCGATAGTCTCAGCCTTTTCCGCTGTAATATCGAAAATATCCTCTTTCAAAACGCCTAAAATTCCATTAGTCGCACCAAAAACTTTATCAATCTTCCCGCATCCGATCAAAGTCTGTATCACGCCGCAGACACTTGAATTAATCGCCGCTGTAGGTCCGCCCGATTGGGCAACAATAGCATTTACTTTACTCATAAAAAACTCTCCGTTACTAATTTACAAGTCCAAACAACTCAGGCAGCCACACTGAAACGCTCGGCACATATGTACAAATCAATAAAACAATTACCATCGCCGCATAGAAAGGCAATATATGACGCATCACCTTTGTAACCGTAGTCTCCGCAATTCCGCACCCAAGAAACAAACACGTCCCCACAGGTGGTGTACAAAGCCCGATACAAAGGTTCATTATCATTACAATACCGAAGTGCAGTGGACTTATGCCCAGAGATTCAATCACCGGCAAAAATATAGGCGTAAATATCAGAACCGCCGGCGTCATATCCATAAACGTACCGACCAAAAGAAGCATAATATTAATAATTAGCAGTATCGCAACTTTACTGTCGCTCAGCCCCAGCAAAAACGC
>CAZBKA010000033.1:0-24401 GCA_964492365.1 uncultured Pirellulales bacterium
CAGTAAGGCTATACCATCCGTCACTGTAAACGAAGTCGTGTATCTTATTGCCGAGAGCATCACACAGAACTATTGGTTCGCCGCTGTTGGCAAGTGAACCCGTATATTGACCAGCTATTGTATAACCGGTGCCGTATTTGTTTTCAAAAGCGGCAATATCTTTTACAACAAGAATGTAATCACCAGCAGCCAGAGTTATATTACCAAAGGTGAAATCTATGCCGTCAGTAAAGCGAACAAGATTTAACCTCAGAGGCGATGATCCAATATTTTGCAGTTCAATGTATTCGGTGTTTGGATCTTCAGGGTCGTTGTAGTCTGCAGGGTGATACATGATCTCTGTTATACGCAAATTATCTACTGCTGAATCGAGAGTGTAAACCTCATTCATCAGACAGCTCCACTTACCGTCAGAGTATTTTGCCCTGGCTTTGACAGCAGTTGTATTGTTGATAGTAATCGGGTTTGTATATACAGAAGCTGATGAGCTTATTGCGCCGCCACGTAAGCGAGGATCCGTGTTATCGGTGGTGTAATAAATTGTAGCCTGCGCCGAGCTGTTTTCAGTGTATGTATAAAGCTTCATATTAAAGCCTAAATCTGCGTCTGTAATTGAAGACAGGTGTGTTTCAACTGTAATGATATTTTCACCGGCAACGAGTAATGATGGATCAATGAAAAATTCATTCCACGCTGATTCATCTGTGCTGGTTATTTCTTCAATTGACACCGTGTTGTAGTAGACCGTTGTACAATACTTAGCATCACTGGTGGGCATTCTGGTTCTTCTTACTTCCTGACCATTAAGATACATTACAAAACCACAGTCACGAACGTAAGGAGCGTAAATCAGTTTTACGGCTGCGGGGTTGGTGATAGTGAACTTCTTTCTGAAGTAAGTTGTAATGTACTTGTTAGACGAATGGCTTGCACCGCCGTAGCTGATGCGTGTAGTATCGCTTGAGTTGCCAAAACCAAATTCACCGATTCCTTCTTTCCATGTGGAATCATCGAATGAAAGTGCTTTCCAGGCTGTTCCCTGGTCAGTTCCATTATCCAGATATTTCCATGTAGGATTGGTAGAATTATCGAAAATTACATTTTCAACCAGAGAAGGTGAAGCCTGAATCTGAACGGTATCGCCTGCATTTACCAAACCGCTATTTTTACTCGGTGTCGGTGGTCTTAGGCTGCATTCACGCTGAAGTTCATAATCAAGCCAATTGAATCTGTCTGTTGCCCAGTCCTTGAAATACTGAATTTCGTGGGCGTAGGTTGGATAGAGGTATGAGTCATACAAAAATGCCCAACCGCTGGAACCAAGTATTTTCCATCGCTGAAAGTTTCTTGTTTTTGCTTCGTCGAGGAAAGCTGCGGTTTCATCGATATCAGCGTGTACATTTTCCGTGGAGTAAACGCCTTTTCTAAGCTTGAACCATCTGTCGCCATATTTGAGCATAAATTCCGGGTCCTGTCGCAATCTTGCCCACCATTTATACTGGTAAAATCTTTGGTGTTCGAGTGGGTACCACTGGTATCCGTCGGTTCCGCCTTTTCCATTTCCGAGAGCAAAGTTATAGTCCCAAACCGGACCCATTTTTAATTTACCGCCTCGGTCCTTGTGCATATAGGTACTCATTACAAGGGCGTCTACGTTTTCGCTCCATTCGGAAATGATGTAATTGTCAATGAAAGCATCGACATCTATATATTTAGCGTAGCCATTAACCGGGTCAGCAAAGTTTGAACCTTTAAGTGCAGTTTCGTAACTGTTTAAATAGTTTTTAATGTAGTTCCATTGCGGAGTAGTGACGTCTTCAACATCAGGATAAACAAAAGTTATGTTCAAGCTATAACTGGAAGTGTAGAAATCAACAAGACCTTTGTCATTTTTTAATACGTAGCCGCCGGTGACATTTGGTTCTGTGTTATCACCTAATTCCATTTTTGCTACATCGACGGCCTCATCACCTCTTTTGATTTTCTGCATGAAGACATAAACACCTTTGTAGTCGGTTGCGAGATCACCTACGTCTCCAGAACTGGAGTTTACAAAGACCTCGACAAACCGTGTCTTTACAGCATATCTACCAATATCATTGCTCCATTTGTATGTGAGATAGTTTCTCATCAAAGTTCTGTCAGATTCCGGACCATAGAAGACCCAGTCAGATTCTTTTGGGAATCCCAATAGTGATACGTCTTTGTCCTGATCGGCTTCATCCCATGTTTCGAATTTATATTGTTTTTTCTCAAACGCATCAGAGGTTTGTCCCCTTCTTTGTATTCCGGAATTGCCGCAATAGTCTGTCTTATCGGTAATAGTCGCTCTGCCTGCACTATTAGTGTCAATGAAGATTGAAGCTGCATATATACAATCATATGCATCTCCAGGCTGCTGAATAACGCCGCCCAATGTATCAATAATTACAATAGGCAGATTAGAATTGAAGTTTTCTATTGATGTGTCTATTTTAATGAAGCATGCACTAACGATCTCAGAAGGAATCATACCTTCAATAAAGGACCTTGTACGGAATCTTGTTGTTTTGCTGATAGTAACCGGGACTGTATAGATGCTGGAGAGTTCTGTTGGTGCTGAACCATCAGTAGTATAGCGCAGAACAGAACCAGGTGCCAGATTGACAACCGTAATTTGTTTTGTATCTGTAAATACTCCACCCTTTGTTGATATCTTTGGTTTGTCTACCATGGCAGTATATCCCAAACCATTGGTGCCGCCTGCTGTTGATTGGTCAAAGAAACTCCACTCGTCACTCATATCAGGTGAGCGGCCATATGATATGTTTGTTTCCAAGGCCGGTACAGTTACAGTATCAATTACAGTTACCATATCTGTTGCTTTGAGAGTTATCTTTTCTCCGGATGCGCTAATTGCAAAATCAGCATGGAGACATCCGTTAGCAGGTGTATCATCAGCCCAGATCAGCAGGTAGCCATGAGCTTTAATTGTTGTTGAATCCGGACAGGTAGAAGGTATCTGCCAGGTGGTTGAAGAATCAGATAAATACATACCTGCTAAATTTATAGGTTGATCGGTTGGATTATAAATTTCAATCCAGTCAGGGTAACCACCAATATCATCTGCAACGAGTTTATCATTTGATGACATGACTTCATTGATTACTACCGGACCAAAAGTTTTCTGCCAGTTACCGGCCAGTAATGAAAAGTCTAACATGTCTATAATGCCAGAACCATCAATGTCAGCACATCCAAAAGAAGCAGAATTCATTCTTGTCAGAAGACCAACCTGCTGCGCTGTCAAAGCCTGTTCAAAAACACGGAAATCATCAATCACACCTTTAAAGTCATTGGTTCTGGAGCTGTATCCGGTTCCGATACGATAAAGCTTGAATGTCGGAGCGATAGACTTAACTCCCTGTGAAATCCCATCCAAATACAATTCGACCGTATTGGTAGTTCCCACAAGAGTAACAAATCTCCACTTGTTGTAAAAGTTTGTATCTGTTGCCCAATCCACGTTTTGACCTGAAGAGTTTTCAAATCGAGCTCTGGAGCTATCGGTCATGTAGAAGAAATTATCAGCATCATCGTGATTCCCCATAACCATAGTTGTTCCTACGGTTGCCAGTGACATGCCTTTTACCCAGAAGCTTATTGTCCAGTTGCTGGTCAAATCGAAGTTTGGGATATCAACATAGTCATTGCTTCCATCGAAGTTTAATGCGGTCCCAAATTTTCCTGAAGTCCAGGTTGCATCGTTTATTATAGAATCATTAATTCCAATAGAATCGTAAGCTGTTGTCCCGGTATTTTCATCGAACTGCCATCTGCTGATCAGCCCTGGTTCGCTACAGCCGGAATTGAGCCATTGCTCGGCCATATATGAAAGATCATCGAAGTCAATTGTTGCGTTATAATTGAGGTCACCAAGGGGGTATATTGCGGAAAACGTAATGTTTGATAAACAAGATATAACTATGAAAACATACAGAATCAGTATTTTTGCATTATGAAGCATCTAGAAAGCCCTTTCCTTAATTATAAGTACCAATCAAATGGCGTGCTTAAATCATAAGAAACACCCTAAGTTAAACCAACTTTACTTCGTCATTTTAACATAACGCGGTCAGAAAATCAATAATATAAAGACCGGAGCGGGTTATTATTTAAGGGCTTTAGGTGGAAATTCTTGGTTTATTTTGTGAAAACCTTGAATTCTTCGATAAGCAATTTTGTGTATCGACCCGGATTGCCATTTTTGATAGTTTGGCTGTCAAATTTTACCACTGGTACAATGTCTTTTGTGGTTACTGCGATGAACAGCTCGTCAGCCTGAGCAGCCTGATCTGGGGTAAATTGTTTTTGGATTGTTTCCATGCCGATATTATCGGCGGCTTTTAAGACGTATTTTCTTGTTACTGATGGTAAAATTTCATGACCAAGCGGGGTAACATGAATTTTTCCGTCGAAAATTGCAAAAAATGCCGAACCAGCACCTTCTGTAATAAAACCTCTATCATCTACTAATATAGCTTCCTGATAACCTTTTTCGGCAGCATCCTGCTTTGCTATGACGTTGGCAAGAAGGTTTAGAGACTTTATATCACATCTTTTCCATCTAAGGTCGGGGTAAGTTGATACAGCGATACCCTTGTTCTTGACTGCTGTGAAATCACCGAGTTCATCTATTGTGAGGAAAAAATTGGGTTTTAAGTTGTTATCCCACTCATGTTTGCGAGGGCCTGAGCCTCTTGTGACGTGGAAATAGATTTTTGCATTAGCTAAGTTGGCTACTTCAAAGGCTTTAAGCACTTTTTCCTGTACTTGTTCAGCGGTAACTGCGGTTATACCGATAGCTTTTAAGCTGTTTGAAAACCTCAGCATATGGTCTTCCAAGGCAAAAATTTTGCCATTATAGCTTCTAATTACCTCATAAACGCCATCTCCAAAAAACATCGCTCTGTCGAAATGTACTTTGTCAAGTTTCTCGGCATCAACGATTTTGTCGTCAACCATCGTTACCTGCATAAAATTACTCCTGCAATACGTCAAAAACACTAAAAAACATTGGATTTTTAGAATATAACGACTCCTTTGCTAAGATGGTAGAAAAATATCAGATAATTTGCTTTACAAATGAGAAAAAAGATATTAGATTGTCATGCTTTCAATTAGATATAAAACCTTAGGAGTTTTAGAAATGTACGCAGTAATTGAACAAGGTGGTAAACAATATAAAGTAACTGACGGCGATTGTATTGAGATCGAACTGACAGAAATTAATGCAGATGCGACAAACATCGAGTTTGATAAGGTTCTGTTTGTTAGTGACGGTAAAAATATGAAGATCGGTACTCCTTATCTTGATGGAGCAAAGGTTCTGGCGTCTTTTAAGACTACAGCTGAAGCATCTGTTGTTAAAGGTGAAAAACTTTATCCGCTGCAATTTCGCAGAAGAAAAGACAGCAGAAGAAGAATTGGTCATCGTCAGAAACATTTGTTTGTTACTATCGAAAAAATCGAAGCTTAATTAGATTTGTTTTTCTTCAATGATTTGATCGGCTCGGCTATTCCATATGGCTGAGCCGTTTTGTTTGTAGTATTCAAAAGATTCTTCACTCACCAGTTTGCCTAATAATGCTTTGCGTGTGTCCATATCGGTTATTTTCTCAATAACACGTTGTCTTGCACATTTTAGCTGGTCAAGGAACTTTCCATGTTCTTCGGTGATAACTTCTTCGAGAATTTTGCGTATATGCCCGGAATAAGCAGGGCACATTCCATCGGTTCCTATTGCGATCACCAGGTCGCCTCTTTTTACAACAGCAGGAACATAAAAATCACAAAGCTCCGGCTCGTCGACCACATTGCAGAGTGTTTCAAGCTGCTGACAATCTTTGTATATTTGCTGATTGAGTGGATGGTCATCGGTAGCAGCTATTACCAGTGAAGAGCAGTTGAGATAATCCTTAGAGTATTTTGATCTGATTATTTCTACATTTTTTCCGCGGCAAAGGTCTTCAAATGTCGGATCAATTGCATCGGCGACTACTACAAGCCTAGCCCCTGCCTCAAGGAGCGACTCGGCCTTTCGTCTTGCGACATTGCCGCCTCCTATAATGACTACTCTTCGGCCTTGAAGCTTAAGAAATATTGCATACCGTCCCATGCGTTTGATTATACCGTGTTGATTGCCAATAGCAAAGAAATATATTTTCGTTGTCAGGTGTTCATAAAGCGTTATTCTTTGCCGATTTTATTTTACCCATTTTAAGGCATCCAACCCATTGTGTCTTTGCAATTGTTGTTTTCTTTCCACGTTATGAATTCGCCATAATTTCTGACTCCGTCACGGATTACTGCCTGGTAAACTTCGATACTACTGATTTTATTGCCTTAGCTGAGAAAAGCAAATTTAGACAGGATTATTTTGCCTTGGGTTGCGGGGAGTATTCAGTTATTGTTTTATAATGTATTTTTGCATCTTTTCTGCAAAACAAAAGATGCTATAATTTGTGTCAGCCTCAGGTTTTTTTAAAAGATTTTATTTTCAGGACAATTTTATGAAGACGGTACATATGATAGGCAATGCTCATCTTGACCCTGTCTGGCTTTGGAGCAAGATTGACGGGATTGATGCTGTTTTAGCTACTGCCAGAAGTGCCTGCGACAGGCTTGATGAATATCCGGAGTTTATATTTACTTCCAGTACGAGTTGGTTTCATAAGCAGATTGAGTTGATGGACAGCTGGTTGTTTGAGAGAATAAAGGTTTTTGTCGAGTCGGGCAGATGGCAGCTTGTTTCGCCGAGCGTTGTTGAACCAGATTGCAATTTGCCAAGTGAAGAATCGTTTAGAAAACAGTTTGAATTTGGTCAGCGGTATTTCAAAGAAAAATTCGGAGCGGTATCTACTGTAGGTTACAATATAGATTCTTTTGGCCATTGTGCATATTTACCAAGATTTATGGCAGAGGCGGGGATTGACAGCTATGTTTTCATGAGACCTGCGGCAAACGAGAAGCAGCTTCCTGCGAATCTTTTTAGATGGCAAAGCCCTGATGGACATGAAGTTAAGGCTTTTAGAATCAGCGATGGATATCTGACTTTAGAAGAGGCGGCTGATATATCAGGACATATCGAAAAATCGCTGGAGAATATGCCTAATGGTGTTGAACATACGATGTGTTTTTTTGGTGTGGGCGACCATGGTGGTGGGCCTACTAAGGCACAGATCGAGTGGATATTAGAAAATCGCAATGCGATTGATGGTGTTCAATTGATTATTAGCCATCCGCGAGCTTTTTTTGATGCGATTGCGGGTGATATGGACAAATTGCCGGTTGTCAAAGGTGAATTACAGTACCATGCGATAGGCTGTTATAGTGTCGAGAGGCGGATAAAAGCAGCGATGCGAAAAGCTGAAGCCGAAGTTATTCGGGCTGAGAATGTTAAAGATTTGCTTGGGGAGTTTGTGCCGGAAGATTTTGAGGTTAAACTTGCCCAGGCATGGCAACAGGTTTTGTTTAATCAATTTCATGATATCGCAGGCGGGACATGTCTGGCGAAAGATAACCTTCTTGCCAGCAGTCTGATAAATGCAGCGAAAGCCCAGGCGGAATTTTTGACAACAGTTGTTACCCGCAGAGCATTTCGCAGTCAAACCGAGCCTGGGGTACATAAGATAGTGATATTGAACCCGGCTAAAAATGATTTTGAAGGCTATTTAGAGCATGAACCATGGCTGCAGTTTAGGGGGCAAACTAAGATAGAGCTGTTCGATGAACAAGGCGGAAATGTCTGTTTTCAGGAAATTGCCTGTGATGGTTTTGTTGGTGGGCTTCGCAGATTGCTTTTTAACGTGAAAGTAGACGCTGAGAGCTATCGAATTTTAAAACTTGTTGAAACTAAAAATGTCACTATCAGTACTGAAAAGGCTAATATTGAAAAACAACCAGCAGTCCTGTTTGAAAATGACAAGGTTTCTGCGAATTTGTCACATGGGGCAGTAGTAGTTAATGGCTGGCGGCTTGGTCTTGAGATAATTGATGACCCGACTGATACATGGACACACAATAAGGATCGTTTTGATGGGAAGAAATTGGGGAGTTTTGATTTTAAATCAGCTGAGACAGTTGAAACTGGGCCTATAAGGAAGGCTTTGAAGCTTAGTTCAGAATTTGACAGGTCGCGGATCTTTTGTACAGCAAGTATTATAGATGGTGAATCTGCTTTGCGATTGAAGTTATCTGTTGTCTGGGCACAAACTCGCCAGTTATTAAAGCTAACAATGAAGGCCCCTTCAAAAATTGTCAATAGAAGTGACATGGTTAGTGGTGGGGTGATAAACAGGGCAATTGATGGCAGAGAATACCCGATTGCAGGCGGGGTGGCAGTTGAGTGTTTAGATAGTCAGCTTGCTGTTTTTTGCCCCGATGTCTTTTCGGGCAGCATTGATGACAGCAAAATAGCATTTACATTATTAAGAAGCCCTTTTTCTGCTCATCATGACCCAATTGATTTTGCCGAGCGCCCAGATCAACCTGTGTGTGACCAGGGCAACGCAAACTTTGATCTGATTTTACATTTTGATAAGAGCATTGAGGATTTGACTGAGTTGGGTGCCAAGGTTGGTTTAGGTCCGATGGTCTGGGATTTAACAGGTTAACAAGGTCAGCGAGTAAAAGACAGTATTTTACCCATATTAACGAGATTTTTTATTTATACGCTAAGGTGGGTTAATTTTCCTAAAAATTAAGGAAAATACTATACTCCAGTTGCTTTTTTGATGCCATTTTCAGAACATTATCCACCAAGAGCTAGATGAAATGTTAAAGTTTGGTGAATGTCAAGGAGTAAGCACATTTTGTGAGTAAATAATCTGGTTTTTATGGTATAGTTCTGCTGACAAAGGTTTTTACAAAATAAGTCCTTATTTTAAAACGACTTATGGTGTTGAGCTTAAAGTTGTGATTAAATAATGTTAATAATATATTTGCGAATGTTAATTATTTTTCTGTTTGAAAAAGATTGAAAATTGGTTCTTTAAAAGTTTTCAACATGTTATCCACAATGAAAAAAGTTTTTTGAAAATGTGGTGTTTGGGAGCTTTTAAAAAAGGCTCCGATAACTATAAATATATCATATTTTTGTGAATAGCAATATAGTGCAATAAAATGACTTAGCCCTTGTATGAGTATTTTTACTTTTAAGTTATTGTAACTAATAGCAATATAGTTCAATTCTAATACTGGTTTGTTGGAGCGTTTATTGAGATGCTTAAAAATGGACTTAAAAACAGGCTTAAAAATGGCGATGGTTTTGCTGTATGTGTAGAATTAACAGGTGGTTTCGGTTATAACTTTGAGCCTATAGAAAAGTTTCTTGCTGATTATCAAAATGGTGGTGTTTCACAGTTGCCCGAAAGTCTTGGGCTGACTGCTGTAACGATTCCCCAAAATCCAGGCGGTGTAGCCAACATAGAGCCTGCGGACGTACTCAGTCAGCTTGAAAAGCAGAATTTACTTCAAGGGCTCGATTTTTTGCCTCACGTTACTTGTAAAGATCAAAATTCATCTGCGATTACAAGTTCGTTAGTTGGGTTTAAAAAGTTTGGTGTCAGCAGTGTTTTAGCGATGACAGGTGATAAACCAGCAGCTGCTAAGGGTGTTTTTGAGCTTGACTCGATTGGGCTGATGCAATTAATTCGTAAAATTAATAATGATTCTTACCTTAAAGCCAAGCCTGGGGACCTTACCAGTTGTCACCAGTTTTTTATTGGTGGTGCGGTTTCTCCTTTCAAATATACTGAAGCTTCACAAATGCAGCAGTATTATAAAATGGAAAAGAAGATTAAAAGCGGCGTTGACTTTTTAATTACTCAGGTTGGTTGGGACTGGAAAAAATCCGCAGAGCTTGCCCGCTATATCAAAGACAATAAAATTGACACACCTGTTATAGGCAATGTTTATTTGCTAAGCACGATTACGCCGGCACCTCGACTGATGCATGATATCAAACTGCCTGGCTGTTTTGTGAGTGATGAGCTGCTGGCAAAGGTTTACAGCGAAAGTGTTGATGATCATATTGAAAGGGCGGCCCAGCAGATAGCAATGTATAAACAGCTTGGTTATGCAGGGGTTGATGTTGGCGGCGTGCATGATTTTGGTATGTTTAAAAAGATACTCACCCGTGCTAATGAGATAGGTGATAACTGGCAGCAGTTTAAAGATAATCTTTGCTGGCCCGCGAAGGATGCGTGGTATCTTTATGATGATAACGGCAAAAAAGTACAGCTTACGAAGTTTGGCAAAAAATTTAACCAGCGCACCTTTGATATGTTCCATCGTTGTATTCTCAATGCTGATCATAAAGGCTTTCATGTATTTAAAAAGATGATGGAAATGCTCGGTACGAAAAAGGGTAAAGGGTTTTTCTATAAAGGGTTTAATGCCTGTGAAAAATCTGCCAAGTATATTTTATTTGATTGCCAGGAATGCGGCGATTGTTTCTTGCCCGAAAATTTCAGTTGGTGTACAATCGGCGGCTGTGAAAAAGGTATGAATAACGCGCCTTGTGGAGATTCGACTGCTGACGGACGGTGCGGCAATAATCTCGATAGGATATGCATAGGCGAGTATATCTATAGGGCTGCAAGTGCCAAAAAAGGAGGGCTTGAAAAACTCCGGCTTATGATTAACAAGCCCAGGAATCCTGCTCTTGAGCACAGCAGTTCGATTTTGAATTATTTATTTGGTAAGGACCACACAATGCAGAATCCGTTGATTGTAATCGGTGAATCGATACACGCTTCAATACCACAGACTGGTAAGATAATGAAAGAGCTGGCAGCACTTGGTGCTGATTGCTATTGCAAGCCTTCACCTCAGCTTGATTATATAAAGGCTCTTATTGAGTCCCAGGCGGCTGATGGTGCGGACTATATTGCGGTTAATCTTGATGCATTTGGTGAATCAGGCCAGCAAATAGCAGTTGATATGATGGTTGAATATGTAAAGATGGTTCGTAAATGGGGATCTGGTGTTCCGATATGTGTCGACAGCAGTAATGATGATGTGCTTATCGCAGGGCTTAAGGAGTGGTACAATACTACGGAGTTTATAAAAAGGCCTCTGGTTAATTCTATTAAGGATCACAATATTGAAAAGCTTATGCCTTTGAAAAAGCATTTCGATTTTGCGTTTATCGGTTTGCTGGTTAGTGAGGGCAAGGAGTCTGTAGAGCAATTGCATGGCTTGGCGAAGCAAATTTTCGATGCGGCTATGGAATATGGTTTTAAACCGGAAGAGATTTTCTTTGATACTACGGTTTTTCCGCTGGCTATTGATATGCCAATGGAGCCCGGCAAAAGCGGCTATACTTACAGAGCTTTCCAGACCATTAAGAAGATAAAAAATGACCCGGCGATGAAAGGTGTTCATTTTTCACTGGGAGTAAGCAACAGCGTTCGGGATTTACCTGCAAGAAAGATAGGTGTTGTACGCGCTTATGTTGAAAAGGCTATGGAGTATGGTCTGGATGCGGGCATTGTTAATTCTGCTCATAAATTCGGGCAAATCCCTGCCGATGCGGACCTTGTGAAGCTCGTTGATGCGTTTGCAAAACTTGATGGCAGTATGGATAACCTTAATAACGCAATGATGCTGATGGGCGAGTTCTGCTCAAAAAACCGAAAACCAGTATAAAATAACAACAATTTGAGCATAAAAAAAAGAAGCTGCGAATCACCATGATAAGCAGCTTCTTTCCTTCTTCTTTTATCGGGATGTTTAGTTAAAGTCGAATAACGACTGCGTTTTAATCATTGTAACTTGTTCCGGATAGGCTTCGAAAGTATGAACATGCAGTTCGCTCTTTCTGGCTTCAAAGTCTACATAACAGAAAGGCTGAAGCCCGTCATTTGTTTCAATTGCAGGGAATTTCTGGAACATGCCGCGATTTTGAGCAAAACGCTCCAGATCCATATGACTTCTACGGTAGAGGTTAGGACTCATTTTTTCGACCTGAAAATTGGTCATATAGCTCAGACCCCTGTTTAATGTACATTTATGAGAACGTGGGCCGCTAAACTGGAATCTTTCTATAAGACCCCTTGCCGGCAGCATCTGACCAGGAGCACTGACAACCTCGGTCAGGAAAACGTTGTCGCTTCCAAAGACGCTTACAACATGTGTACAACCTGTGATCCAGATGATCGCTTCGTATTTCTCAGTTTTAACTTGCCTTTTGGTGTATATCTGGAAGAGTTCAGGATGCAAAGGTCTCTGAAACAAACTAAATGTCAACTCCCCAACTGCTACATTACTTTGTGGTGATTCCATTATTTCTAAGGCTCCCCAAATTAAATTTTTTGTCACATAACAGAGTGTATTATACAAAAATTCCCATATGCCGTTCAAGTGGATTATCAGTACTGATAGTGCCGTTTGGTTTGCTTATAGGACGATTATTTTGCAAGATGAGGATTTTAAAAGAGTAACGATATGTAAAAATTTTTTAAAAAAAGTAAAAAAGATTAAAGTTTTTTCATTTTTTTAGTTATTCAGGAGTTTGGCATTTATAATTACCGCTATTATGTCATAAAAAGCGTGGGTTCCAGCAGTAATACCGAACCCTCTTGCGGCGAACAGGCAGGCAAAGTAAACCCCCGCTAACGTTCTGAAAACAAACTTTGGTATATCAAATAGTTCTCTTGTCGGCTGCCAGTTCAGGAAGTCTATATGGTGATGAGCACTGAACAAAGCTGCTGATATAAGGATTGAAACAACAATAGCAGTTGTTCGGTTGAATTTGAAAAAATCCTGAAATATCAGCATTAAAATGCATATAAGAACCAGTCTGAATATCAACTCTTCATATATTCCTGCGCCGATGCCGGTGATTATGTCAGCCAACCAGTATCTCTGTTGCATAATTTTGGGCTGGTATTGTTCATTGGTCAAATTACTGCTGACTGCTGAACAGTTGATAATTGATGTTTGTACAATTGCAGTCTGGTTTGGCATGACGACAGGGTTTGGATTTCTCCCTGAATCATTTAAAACGAACCCAAGAACGATAAGCGGAATTGCGAATAAAACGCATTCGACTGACATTGGAAAAAGATCTGTCAGCCATACTTTCCAGGTTTTTTTTGATGCGATCTGCAGACCTATTAGAATAAAAATAACTACAAGCGGAGTAGCTATCCATGCGAATTTGCTGGAAAAACCTAAAAATTCAACGAACTTTTGCACCCATGAAAAAGCAACTACTCGTCCTTGCATGTGACTGCTGAGGACGCTGGTCTGCATGAAAATTGACCCGAATTCGTAAGTGATGATAAATGGGATAAGAAAAACAATGGCGTAGACAGGCCTGGACGTCCTTTCAAGGTAGGAGTCTATTGTATAATCAAGCAGTTGAGTCGGCTCGTAACTTTTTTTCTTTCCCATAGAACCGTTTTAACCTAATATCTTCAAAGAGAAAAATGCAATTGGCTATGAAAACTTAATTTGAAGAGTTTACTTTAACTTGAACAAGAATACAATAAGCAAAGAATAAAAACATGGCAACTAATAAGCTAACAGAAATTTATAATATCCTGGTCGAAACATTTGGTCCGCAGCATTGGTGGCCCGGTGACACAACTTTTGAGATAATTATCGGCGCTATACTTACCCAGAATACCAGTTGGTCAAATGTTGCCAAAGCGATTGATAGCATCAAGAAAGCAGGTCTTATGTCTGCTGAAAAACTGTATCGACTGGATAACAGCCAATTGGAGCCCCTTATAAAAGCAGCGGGTTATTTTCGTTTGAAAAGCAAAAGACTCAAAAATTTTCTCAATTGGTTTTTCGATAACTATCAGGGAAATTTTGAAAATATTCAACGGGTAAGTACGGATTATCTTAGAGAACAGCTTTTATCAATTAATGGCATAGGCCCGGAGACTGCTGATTCAATTTTATTGTATGGTTTTGGCAGGGCAAGGTTTGTTGTCGATACTTATACATCGCGGATAATGGCTCGTCATGGTTTGATTGAACCGGGAGCCGATTATAACAGTCTTCAATATTTGTTTGAGGCGAACTTGCCAAGCGATGTTAAGATGTTCAATGAATTTCATGCGTTGCTGGTTTGTATAGGCAAAGATTTTTGCAAACCGAAAGCAAAATGCGACAAATGCCCGCTAAGACATTTGCCGCATGATATTGAACCAGAGTATTTCTAATTGCCGACTTTGCCGCTGTATTTGCCGGCTTTAAGTTTGAATTCGAGGAATCTGCCAACCTCTTTGGTATTGATTTTTTTATTGTTAATCTTTACTTTAGAATTGTCAGCCAGTTTTGGCAGTCTTATTGTTGCTGTTACGCCCTTGGGTATTTCAAAAGAGAATTCAAGCTCAGAAGAGGAAGTTTTTTTCCATTCGACCGGCACTGGGCCGAGTTCTGTCAGTCCTACTCCTTTGACATATTTTAAATCGCCGAGTCTTGGTTCGATTAAAATTTCTTTTTCCCATATTGGCTCAGGCTTATGAACGCCAAGAACATAAGCCGGCAAAGTATATGCTGGAACTAAGCCGAAGGGGTGACAAAGGTATCCCTGTGTCTCGAAACCTTCTGCCGCTGTGCCGGGGCTTGTTCTTGAAACCATGTTGTTCCATCTTTTGCGTATTATGTTTAAAACTTCTGTGTCCATTTCGTCGGTATCGATTTTGTAAAACTCATCAAACAAAAACAGATGTGTATAAGGGTTCATAAGTTCGCTATGGTGAGTCTTTAAATATTTTTTGACTGCTGGCAAGTGCTCTTCGGAAACCACACCTCTGTTGAGAGCCAACAATGCTGCCTGGATTGTTGGAATAACTTTTTGACCAGGCTTGACCCATTGCGTATTTCGCTCTTCGGGTTTTTGCGGCGTGACAAGCTCTAATGTCGGCAGTGCATTATCTTTGATATCATCGGGATAGTAGACCGCTGAGTAGAATGTTTGTGTCTCATCGTCCCAGAGATATTTATTGTAAGCATCCTTCAAACTTTCGGCCTGTTCACTGTAGTATTTGCTCTGTTTATTATTGCCCATTGCTTTTGCCAGATATGCTGAATCTACAAATGCCCGGTATATGAAAGCATTTAAAGTTGCACCCTGACAAACCTGATAGCGAAGCGGATTATCCAGATGAATAAGGAAATCTCTCGCGGTGATCAGTCCGCATTTATTTTTCCTGTCGATGAACCATTTCATCTGTCTTTCCAATGCAGGCCAGGCCTCTTTGAGGAAATCTATGTCAGCGGTGTTGTCGTAATATTGTCTTAGCCCATAAACCCAGAGGCAGCAGTAGTCCTCGATATACCAGTGCAGATCCCAACGATCGGAAGGGTGATGGGCTTTCATCCTTCCGTCATCCTGCTGGCTTTCAATGGTATGTCTCAGCATATTTCGCATCAATCTTGAATCGCTGTAAATGATGTCACCATCTTTTTTGCCGGGTCCGGATATAATTTTTCTGCTCGCAGGATATTGTATCATTCCAACATCACCCATCCATTCCGCCCGCTCAGCTGAATCAACGTAACCATCCTCACAAAGTACTGCCGTCGTATAGCTTGCCATTTGCCACGTTTTATTTAAGAATTCATCATCGGATTGGAACTCTGCAACTGCGATGTTCGGGTACAGCCTGCTCACAAATTTAATGGAGTTTATTTTTATATCTGCATTGCTGACTTTTAAATTCAAATATCTGAATCCGAAAGTATCGGTAGAGATATAACTCTGCAGGCCTTGTTTTGCTTCATAGATATTTTCACAGTTATAGTTGATTATAGTTTTGCCATCGATAAAATCCTGGCAGGGTGTAAAAATAAGTTTTGCATTTCCATCTGCTTCAAATTCGATATTCCAGTAGATCAAGCTAAGTTTACCAATATCAATAACAACTTCGCTGTCTGCTTTTAATTCGATTGGGAGATTTTCAGATAAAACTTTTGGTGTTTTATCAACATTGCCGTTGCATGTCACCTGCAAGATTGTTCCACTGCCCAGGTCTGTTTCTGCGAGAAGTGGAATTGCTCTGGGTTTTAGCGGGCCCCATGTGCTGGCGTCAATTTTTATAGCTTTGCTCCATGTCTGGGTATTGAATTCAGGATTGGTCCAGCCGAAGTCTTCAGATTTAGCGTCCACCTGATCGAGAATGCATGACCAGGTCCAGCGATCTGCGATCATTTGAGACGGAACTTTATCACTGCAAAGCCAGCTCTGGTCAGTGTAAATTTCAAGACCGTCAATCTTAATCAAAGCTGTTAATCCAGGTGTGTGTTTCATTATCTTCAATGAGCCAATCACATTTGCCTGCACTAAAATAGCTACAGTATTGTTGCCTTTTTTCACGAACTTGACAATATCAATGCTGTCATATTGGGGCCCCTTGGGGTCAAATCTGCATGGGCCTCTTTCGACATATTCGCCATTGACCCATAGCAGATATCTGCTGTCGGCGAAAATATGTATCTGTGCATGTTTCGGGTTTTCAGCCAGATCAAATTGTCTGCGAAAACCGACACAAATTCCCTTGCCTGTGTTAGCATCACTGAGATTTGTCCAGATCATTGACTCCTGAAGTTTCTGGTCGATGTTACCTTTGCAATAAGCAAAAGCAGATATTGATAGAAGTAAAATTACGGTAAGATAACATCTTCTAAGCATGGCAGTTCTCCAGAATGAATAATATTTTCTTTAATGCTTGCTATGAAAGGCAGCTCGCGATACATCTGATTGTAGTCCAGACCATAACCGACGATAAATTCATTAGGGACATTCAGCCCCACAAAATCAACGTTGATTTGTTCTTTATGTTCGATTTGTTTTTCAAGCAGCACACAGGTTTTTATATCAGAGGCCCCTTTTTCTTTAAATAATTCAGTGGCAGTTTTTAATGTTAATCCGCTGTCATAAATATCATCGATAATCAGTATTTCTTTTCCTGACAGGTTCTCTTTAATCTCAGGGCTGATAGTTACCTGACCAGTGGATTTCGTTCCACCTTGATAACTGCTGGCGCGAATATAACGAATCTGAAATTTATCATAGTCATTGATTGCACGGAAAAGATCATCAGCAAACCATTTGGCCCCCATGAGCATTACGAAAGCTAATACCTTCTCGTTGTCGGCATAAGTTTTTTTCACCTCTGATGCTATATTTTCTACAGAAGAGATGATTTGTTGTTGTGATACTATTATTTCATTGAAGATATCATATTTTGCCATGAACAAACCCGGTTTTGGTATTAAAAATACGATCACATTGACCTAATCAAGGCTGCTTTAATATACGTTTAACACATTTTGGCGAAAAAGCAACGATTCAATTGTTGCTCAATGCTAGGATTCATATCACTGGAAATGTTTTGATAATAACGTGGGGCTTATGGGACCTGCTGTTGGAAACTTTGCACTTTATTGCTTAAAAGGCAGTGTTTGCGTTTTAAATGTTAAACCAGGTTGATTTTGTGACGAAAGCTCAACAGGATTTAAATAAATTAAATTCGAGGATCTAAAAATGGCAAAAGGCAAAAATATATTAACAACTGGCGATGTTGCTAAAATATGCAGTGTGGCTCCAAGGACTGTTTCGAAGTGGTTTGACAGCGGCCAACTGAAAGGCTATCGTATACCCGGCAGCAAGGACCGCAGAATACCGGTTAACGAACTTGTTCGTTTTATGAAATTAAACAATATGCCGGTGACAATGTTTCCGGTTGATAAAATAAGGGTACTTATTGCGGACAGTGATTTAAAGGTTTGTGAAAAGTTAGCTAAGGATTTGATGGAAAAAGCTGACTATGATGTTAAAACGGTGTCGGACAATTTTGAAATTGGCATATCGGCACATAAATTTTCACCCCATGTTCTTCTTATAAGTTTGTTTGCTAAAGACATTTCAGCAGTTGATATCTGCCGAAAAGTTCGCGATGATGATGATTTACAGACGATAAAAGTTATTGCTATTGCTAATAAGCTCAGTGACATCGAAGCAGCGGCTTTGATTCAGCAAGGCTTCGATGGCTACATCAGTGGTTCTGATGGTATTGATGAGATAATCAAAAAGGTAGAAGAAGCGGTCGCGATAATATACTAAAAATAATCTTTCATTTTATAAAAAAAGACCTGCATAACAGCAGGTCCTTATTAATTCTCTCGCATTATATTTATCAGCAGAACTTATTTTTTCAGCAGCATTTTTGATTGTAATTCTATCAGTTCTTCCGCTGTTATCGTTTTTGATTTCATATCTCCGAATATTATCCGGTATTTGCCTTCAGGGGTTTTTATACTCATTAATATTGACTCGCCGTCACCGTGTTTAATAGTGTTGCCATAATAAACGACATTTTCACCTTGGTTTCGCAGTTCGTTATAAAATTTTTCCATACCGGCATATTCATTATTCTCGATAACTTTATTACCACCGGTGAAAAAATAATTAACCAGCAGCTTACTTTCCTGTACAAATCCTAAATTGTTGGTGGTTTTGTCACCCAAAAAATTCACACACAATATTATGGTGATAATTATTGCCGCCGCTGCGGTGAGCTTGCTGATCCGCAGATCTATCATAATGTTGATAGTATCTTTGCCCTTATGCGATGTCAGCTTATGCGGTATTCTGTTTTTGATATCTTCGCCTAAGCCTTTTCTTACCGGTTCTGCGGTTACATCAGCCAGATCGGAAAGTAATTTTTCGATATTTTTGTCACTCATAATTTTTCCCCGTCTTAATTTCTAACTGTTTTCGGAGTATTTTCAATGCCCGACCAATCCTGCTCTTTATCGTTCCCTGACCCACGCAAATAGTATCAGCGGTTTCAGCTATTGTCAGGTGCTGCATATAGTGCAAAAGGACAGCCTGTTTTAATTTCGTCGGCAACTTATCTATTTCTTTTTTTAGTTGTAAAAGCAATTCCTTATTTTCAATTTTTTCCCAACTCTCTGAACCGTTATCTACTAATTCACTTTCTTCGAGAAATGTATTTCTTTGTCTTTTTCTCAACAGGGTTTTTGCGGCATTTGTCGCAATTCTATAAAGCCATGGTCTCAGCATTTCATCGTTGCGAAGCTGCGCCACATGCTGCCAAGCCTGGAAAAACACATCCTGTGTCAGGTCCTCACTAGCGGCATAACCAAAGCCCATTCTTCTGATATAATGGTATATTCGCTCATAATACAGATCTACCAACTCAGCAGCAGCCAGGCGATCAGCCGATTTTAATCTGATGGCAAGCGAATCTGGTTGTTTATCCAAAGCTTACTCCTTTTTCGCAGGCAATGCTTGTGCCACTGCGAATGTATAGACGCAATCGACAGCCTTGCTGTTCCACAAAATTCCAGTTTTTTTCAAATATTCCCAAAGAATAGCCTTTTGAGAAAAAAATAAACATTGAACTCAGTTTCTCCCAAAAAAGTGCAAAAACCGGCATTTCAGGGTTAGCAAAGCTGAAAATGCGATTACTGATGAACTTTTACTTTTAGAACATCTAATTTTTCCCGGATTTCCTCAGCCATTTTGCTGTTTGGGAAATACCGCACTATTTGTTTGCCTGTTTCCAGTGCACTGCCCCATTTTTTTTCAGAGATTTCCAGCGAGAACTGTACACCGAGATTATGCAGTTTGTTTCTGAATACATCCCCTGCAGCCTCTTTCAGAGCAAGAGCCTCATTTGGACTGAGGTACATATCAAGCTCCTGAAGTATTTCAAGGCTTCGGTCGGTATCTTCTCTTTTTACAGCATCATCCCAGGCATTGAGCAGGATTCGCTTGCGTTCGATCTTTTTTTCCAGCAGCTTTTGTCTCATTGACTTTGCCCTGTCGCTGTCGGGGTGATCTTTTATAAGCCTTTCGATACGCAGACTGGCTTTGATCCACTGGTGGTCGTTCAGCAGGCTTTCTATCTGAATTATTACCTGGTTAATTCTTTCTTGTGTTGTTGCGTTTTTGTATCTTTCAGCCTCAGCTCTGAGCTCGTCAGCAAGCGTTCTGTATTCTGTACATGTTGCGATGTCATCGATCATTCTAAAAGCGGCATCAAAATCAGGCAGTTGAAGTCGGTCAAAAACAGCCTCCTGCAATGTCTGTTTGTCTGACTCATGAAATGCAATAGTCTTGGCAGTTTCGCTGATACGTGTGGTCTGGTTAATTTGTGTTAACGTTGACCGCATTTTCTCGACGGAATTGCCAAGCTGCTCAAGTTTGATATTACATTGTTTTGCAGTATCGAACATTTTCATTACTGTCGTGAGTATTGCTACGATCGTAGCCAGAACAATAATTCCACCAACGAACAGCAAAAGATTTAGAAGTGAACTTACCCTTGCTTCAAGAAATACATCCGTGAACAGGGCGCAGTAGATAACGACCGCAACAATAGCAACGGAAATAATGATATGCCATTTAAAACGCTTTTTAAATTCATCTTTTTCCATAGTTAGCCCCTTCAAAAAAGCCGTTACTGATGCTGCTTATATTATATAGGTATGAATAACAATGTCAATCTTAACAAGCTGGACTTTAAATCTGATATGAACAATATTTTGCGTAGGAAAGGCCTTTTTTTAAGCCAAAACTTACTTTTTCATCTGTTATATTATTATTCCACATGAATCACTCCGCGAGCGGCATCAGCTTCGAGACTGACTTTTTTAACGATATCATAAAGTTTTCTACAGTTTCTAATCTTCTCAAATTCAAAAGTAGGATTGGTTTTGTCATTTGTTATCAGCTCAATGGAGCCTATCCCTAAAATGCGGTCGATCAGTGATCTTCTCAATTTCAAATCGACAACCCGAAACATGTCTATATTATCGACCTGTTTGTTAAAGATACCTCGGCTGTATTCGATCCTGTCAGCTGAGACCTGGTAAAAAATTGTTTTAAGCTTAATCATCCTACATAGTATCAAGAGCATCGTAAATATGATGAGCCCAAGACCAAGAACCATTTTGCAATTGGCTATCGTATTAAAAACATTATCACCAAGCTGATACTTAAACAGCTTTTCTGTTAGATCCTTCGTAATACCCTCGACATGTGATGCTAATATCAGCACCCCGACACATGCGAAAAGCATCGCTTTGATAGAGAACCAGATCATTCCTAATAGTGATGGACCGGCTTCGAAAAGAAAATTGCTGGCTTTTTGCGGTTCTTGATCAGTTTCATTGTCACCAGTGTCACGCTTTCGAAGAGCGATTGCTTTACCTGTATTGAGGTATTCGCCGCAATACCGGCATTTTACAGCTTTGGCCTGGATAATCTCGGCGCAAAACGGGCATTCTTTAGTTTTTCTTGTATCAATTTCCATACTCTTTTGTTTATCGGCTTGAAACAACAATTTTCTCAAGTAATATTGCTTTTTCAATACTGAAATCGCATTATTTACCCAGGTTTTGCTGAAAATATACGCCTGATGAAATTTTTTTATAAAATGAGGATTTTTTTCGCACATAAAGGCAGGCTCATTGCGTCTATGTCTGTGAGCAGGTGGTTTTAAAAGATGTTTGATGCTGACGGCAGGGATATTGGATTGAGTAAAAAGAAACATTTTTTATTGACAATTGTGGGATTGTCGTGTACAATTATGATAGATGGGGAGAGAACCATCACCCCCAATACAAGAATGTCATTATATATCAAGAGAGAGATTATTAAGATGGCAAGAATTACACTTTGTTTGGTAGTAATATTTGCAATGACATTATCAGTTCAGGCAGAAGATTTTAAGCTGAAAGAGACCCAACATCTGGATGTTACATCATCTTATATTTATGGCTATCTATATGATTTTAGCACAGCCGATATCCTTGCCTACGTGTACGGTCTCCGCACCCACGATAATAGCACTGCAAATATCTCTCGTGGAAGCGTATCGAATCTCCACGCCTATGACACCAGCACTGTAAACTTATCCCGCGGAAGCGTAGAGCGGTTCTACGCCTACAACAGTAGCACTGTTAATATCTCCGGCGGAAGCGTGAACTATCTTAGTGTCTGTGACTTACGGCTTAACGGGCCACAACGTGTTAATATTACCAAGTGGGGAAGAGTCAAAGAAATAAAACTATCTGTTCTTTTAGAGGGAAACGAGCATCTAAACTATGCAAAAAGTTTTTCAAAGTCTGACTTGGCTATGTTTGGTGTGCAGGCCGCTCCGGGAACTGTAGATGCTGTCTCTGAAACAACAACCTTTACAGCCCATAACGCCAGCAGTCTATCCGTTTCTGGTGGACACACTACCATTGATGCTTACGACAGCAGTGCTGTTAATATTTCTGGTGGAAGTGTGAATTTACAAGCCTTGGACAATAGTAGTGTGGACATCTCCGGCGGAAGCGTGTATTTGCAAGCACTGGGCAGTAGCCGTGTGAACGTTTCAAGTGGGATATTGAGCAGTCTCAATTCCTGCGACAGCAGTAATGTAAATATTTCCGGTGGAAGCATAGACGGCAAGTCTTTTGCCTATGACAGCAGCACCGTGGACATCTCCGGCGGAACGATGTATCAGGATTTCTATGCTAATGACACCAGCACTGTTAATTTTTCTGGAGGAAGTGTAATCGAAAAAAATATCAGCGCTTCCGGAAGCAGCGTCTTGAATATCTCTGGAGGAAGTGTAATGGGAGATATTAGCGCCTATGGCAGCAGTACTATGAGTATCTCGGGCGGAAGCATCAGTAGTCTCAGCGTCCATGATAGTAGTACCTTGAATCTCTCCGGCGGGAGAATAATCGAAGATATTTACGTCGGTGACAGTAGCATTACGAACCTCTCGGGCGGAAGCGTGAGCCGTCTCAGTGCCTATGACAGTAGTACTTTGAATATTTCTGGAGGGAATGTTCAATATTTTGACGCCCTTAACTTGCAGCTTAATGGGCCGCAGAGATTGAGTATTACTGCTGGAACAGTCGAAAAACTGGACGTATCTATTACCTTGAAAGAAAGTGAAAGCCTGGACTATGCAGCAGATTTTTCACCGTCTGACTTGGCTTTGTTTGGTGTGCAGGCTGCTCCTGGAACTGTGGCTAATGTTTCTTCAGCAACCTTTACTACTTGTGATACCAGTAGTCTATTTATCTCCGGCGGAAGCGTGAGCGGCCTCCAAGCCCACGACAGCAGCACTATGAATATCTCCGGTGGAAGCGTTAAACAGCTCAGCGTCGAAGGCAGCAGCAGTGTAAATATTTCCGGCAGAAGTGTAATCGCAGATATCATCGCTTCCGGCAGCAGCATCTTGAACATATCCGGAGGAAACGTACAATATCTTGAAGCTCGTGACTTGCGCCTTAACGGGCCGCAACGATTGAATATTACCGAAGGAACAGTTGAAAAATTGAACGCATTTATTACCTTAGAAGAAAATGAAAACCTGAACTATGCAGCAGATTTTTCACCATCTGACTTAGCTTTGTTTGGTGTGCAAGCTGCTCCTGAAACTGTGGCTAATGTCTCTGATGTAACCTTTACTACTTGTGATACCAGCAGTATATCCATCTCAGGTGGAATCGTGAATTATCTCTATGCCGAAGACGGCAGTACTATAAATATTTCTGGTGGAAGTATAGACAGCTATATCAACGCCTACGATAACAGTATTGTTAATATTTCCGGTGGAAATATAAGCAGTCTCAGAGCTTATGGTACCAGCACCGTTATTTTTGATGGCTATGACTTTGTACTTGGTAAAGGCCTTTCGTGGGATATTGACAGCCAAATAATATTAGGCACAGGCATATTGACTGGCAAATGGTTTGATGACACAAGCTTTGTAATACCTATTGATGGCCATAGATCTACGGCAACCATAATGGCTATTCCGGAACCAACAACAGTTTTTTTGCTTGGGTTTGGGGTATTTGGGGTTTTGCGTGGGCGGAAAGGGTAGTTTATGAAAAAGATAATTTTTTGTGCAGTTTTATTGTGCTTGGCAGTTTGTGCTGAAGCGATGACGATTGTCGAGATAAAGGGAGTTGTTACATCAATTGGGGAAAGTGGTGGTTATTCATTTGATGATTCTATACAGGTAGGAACTTCATTTGTTCAAAATTATTATTTCAGTAATTTGACAGATTCTTCAAATGATCCAGAAAGAGGTAATTATACTGGCGATTATTCTGTCTTATCAATAGGTGACTACACCTTCAGTTCACCTATCATCGGTCTAGATATTTTATGTTATGAAACAGACAGATGCATCTGGGGATACGCCTCCAAGCCAGAAACCAACGGCGTTGTTTATATAAACTCAATTCCCTACGAGTATAACAGTATTGACTGGGAAATGAGTAGCTCCGAACTAGACCTATCATCTTCATCGGAGATACCAAATTCAGACGAATTTCCAGAACAATTTCCTGATATT
>CAZBKA010000034.1:0-24343 GCA_964492365.1 uncultured Pirellulales bacterium
GCAGCAATAGGAGTTGGTTTGAATTTCATAGTGGGCAGGTTAAGCATCTGGTTTTCATCAATAACCACATCTGCAGTTATCCCATTAAAGGAATAAGTTACTTTGAGTTTTTTGTGTAAATTGGGAGCAGGATCATTGCCAGCAAGGGCATAATCGGCGCTGACATTTATTGCACCATCTTTGACTTTGGCAGCGACTTTTTCGGTAATATCAATAACCGCAAGCGGCTGAATCTGATTTTCGCCTTCGGGCAGAACCCCGTAACCTGCGAGGATAATATTCAGTTTATTATTATCCTCAATAGTGACACCACTTTCAGGCAGCATTAAGACAGAACCTTCAATTGCTTTGGCGGTGTATTTTTTATCACCATATGTGTATTGAACATATAAGGCTTTGGCACGACCCATTGCAGGATCGCCAGCCAAATCATTTGACGCCTGTATTTGCAGCTTATTGTCTTTGATTTTTTCGGAAAGTATTTCGGTTACATCGAGTAATCCTGGACGCTCGCAGGAGAATACACCATAGTTGGCTTTTAGTATTTCGAGCTTATCGCTGGGCTTTTCTACAAGCTTTGCTGTTATTTTTGATTCTATGTTTACATATGTGTCTTCGGCCTTATCAATTGGCTGACGAAATACGACAAACATAGAGCCTGATGGTGCAAATGGTATTGTGACGATTGTTCTGTTATTTTCAGCTTGCCACAGCGGTGCAGATTCGACGTCTCCCGTTTCGGGGTTCCACAATTCTGGTTTTTTCCCTGTGATGCGAAATGAGCAGAGGGCTGTATTTTGCTGCGGGTTTCTTGATGCGACGAAGTAAACATCGGCATTATCGATTTTGCGATGAATAAAAGATGTTCGAGCGTCTGTGCTGAGGTCAATGAAATCAGGCTGGATTTTCAATTGTTTGAGGGCATCTTCTGGTGTAAGACCAGAGATGATTTGACCTTTGCCGTAGGTTTTATTTATTGTTTTAATGTCACTATCTTTGCCCCAGAGCCGATCAGCTATCGAATGCAGTTTAGAGTCGTATTTTGGATAGTCCATAAGAGATGGTGAGTATTTTGGTTTGGGGCTGATTACGACGGCGCCGCTGTTGACGAGCTTTTTGATTTTTTCAGCGAGCTTTGGTGTCATGAAAGCTGTGTTTGGCATAGTGAGTAATTTATATTGCATGCCGGAAGGTAAGGTCAGCAGACCATCTTTTACGGAGAGCTTTTCGATGAGGTCGGTTCCTATGACGTCATAATCATAGCCGAGGTTCTTTAGGTGGGATGAAACGATGCTGGTTGGGGTTGATTGTCCGGCGAAGAGCAGGACATCGGCGACGAATCGGCCTTGCTGGAGCATGTATTGTGAGCGGGCCAAATATTTCATCCATGGTTTGCTTTGTTTCCACCACGTGTTGTTACGGTTGAAATGAGTTCCATTTTGTCCCATGGTCATTCCGGGCAGATAATTGGTCCATGGTTGATGGGCGTAGCAGTGGAAAATGAAACGGTTTATTCCGATACAGTACATTTGATCGCCGGAAATTTTCAAAGATGCTGGATAATTTTGCCAGGCTGCCAGGTCGTAAGCTGATGTGAAAGATTCTGCTCCGACTATTTTTTGTCCATGAGTATGGGCAGATGTAGCGGCGATCTTGACGGAACCACCAGGGTTGGCGACATTTTCTCCGACCCAGAATTCGCCCATGATAATGTCAGCTTTTGCACCTGCTGCGAGGGATTCAAAAGGACCACCATATGGTTCAACGGATGTTAAAAGCCCATGCTGGTGGCATTTATCAGCAAAGTAGCCATAGTAATTTTCTGCGAACAGATCTGAATTTACCTGTCTGAAATCCCATAGGAATCGTTCTGTAGTCTGGGCGTTTTCGATGACTCTGCCGGAGAAGGCTGGCAAATATTTAATCAGGTCGTAGCCAGTGCGTTTTTTAAATTCTTCACGCATTTTTGGTGTCCAGTTGTTTGCTCCTACTTCAAAGCTGTCTATGAGAAGGTTATTCAGTACCTTACCTGCCAGTGGTCCAAGCTTGTCAAGTATTGGCTGTATTCCTTTGTTCCAATGTATGTCGAGAGCTTCTCTGCTTAGTTTGTCACATTCGAGACCTTCTCCTGCTGGTGGTGACGGGCGATTTGTTTCACCTGTTGTCGTATGCCCTATACGCAGGATGGTCCAGCTGCCTTGGGGAACCTGCCATTGAAGGAGGCCGTTAGGATCGGTTTTAGAGGTCAGATCAATTATGCTATCTTGAGTGACAGCAGCATCAAGGGGAGTATCGGCGAGATCTGGTTCAAGGGCGTCTTTTGTTTTCAGCCCCGTTTTGATCTGCAGGTCGGCGATGCGGAACTGGTCGTCTTTCGGTGTTGGGAAAGCAAGGATTGCAATGTCACGGTAGTAGTTCAGATTTGCTTTTGGTTGAGGCAGAATCTGATTGAATTGAGCTGGGCCTGTGGTTTTAGTATCAGCGTAGACGATTATCTGCATTGAATGTTCGGGGGTAATCCATGGTCCGCCGGAGCTTGACCAACCTGCGGAGTTGTGGAGACATAATTCGATACCCAGGCGGTCAGCTTCGACAGCAGCGTATGCAATGAGGTCGAACCATTGAGGACTCATAAAAGGAGCAGGACCTTCAAGGATGTTTACGCTTACGTTGAATATTTGTGCCCCGGCGATACCGACTTCAGCCATTGCTTCGAGATCAGCGGTAATTCCCTCGTGGCTGATGTTGCCGTTCATCCAATGCCACCAGGTATGAGGCTTTGCTGAATCAGGTGGATTTTTAAAACCGCTTTCAAGACTGCTGTAAGGCGAAGCTAAAAGCAGACCTGAAAAGAATACAAAAAAAACCGTTGTAATAAATAATATACGTTTCACAATCAACTCCTTTTTACAGGCGGATTTATGATTATATCCGACAGTGGTTAATTAAATTTATTTTTTGTTCATTACTAATTTCAACAAACTACATAAGCTATTTGCAAAAGACAAGTTTTTTTTAACCTTAATATAATAGCAAGGGACACAGACCATATCGTTTAGAGGGATTGACACGGAACTGAACTAAAAAAGAAAACAATGCTTGAAAAAAAGAATTATAATTGTAAAATTATGCACAGTGGAGCCTTAACTTAGAGAGCTTTTTGTTTCGCTTCTGCTGAAGACGTGCGCCATGAGTCTATGAAAAAATGCATGAAATCAACAAGGATCGAGCGGTATGATTGGTAAGGCAGATGTTAGTTATCTGTTTAATGCCTCACAAAAAATGGCTCATAAATACCTGAATAATGAAATAAGGGATTATAAATGAATTACAATATTTTAGTTACCGGAGGAGCAGGTTATCTAGGCTCTGTGCTGGTTAAGCGGCTCTTAGAAATAGGCAATCGGGTTACGGTGCTCGATAATTTTATGTTTTCTCCCAATTCGCTTCTGGATTGCTGCAATTACGATACTTTTGATGTTGTACGCGGCGATGCGAGGGATAAGGCCACACTTGAACGATTAACGAAAAATAAGGATATTGTAATCCCTCTTGCTGCACTTGTTGGGGCTCCTTTGTGTAAACGTGACCGAATAGGTGCTGAAACCACCAATTCCGGTGCTGTCAAGACTTTGACAGAGGTTTTATCAAAGCAGCAGAGGATAATAATACCAATAACCAATAGTGGTTACGGCATAGGGCAGAAGGGGGTTTTTTGTACGGAAGAGACGCCTTTGAATCCTATTTCTCTCTATGGTAAGACTAAAATTGAGGCTGAAAAATATGTGCTGGACAGGGATAATTCGATAAGTTTAAGACTGGCGACTGTTTTTGGTTCCAGTCCGAGGATGCGTCTTGATCTTTTAGTAAACGATTTTACTTATCGTGCGGTAAATGATCGCTTTATAGTCGTCTTCGAGGGACATTTTAAGCGTAATTACATTCACATCCGTGATGTTGCCAAGGCTTTTATTCATGCGATTGATAATTTTGGAACGATGAAAAATGAACCTTACAATGTTGGGCTTTCTGATGCGAACCTTTCAAAACTCGAACTTTGTGCAGAAATTAAGAAACTTTTGCCTGATTTTGTGTATATTGAAGCTTTGGTTGGTGAGGATCCTGATAAACGTGATTATATTGTTTCGAACGAAAAAATCGAAAAAACAGGATTTTCTCCTGACTATACGATTCTGAAAGGTGTTGCTGAGTTAATTAAGACCTATACGATCATAGTTAACAGCAAGTATAGTAATGTATAGAGAGTCACGGATATATATTGCAGGAAGCAGCGGGTTGCTTGGGCACGCTCTGGTCAAAGAACTTTGCAATGCTGGTTATAAAAATTTACTTACGGCAGGTCGTAATCAGGTTGATCTGGTTGATAAAGATGCGGTTTTTGATTTTTTTGCCCAAAACAGACCTGAATATGTGTTTCTTGCGGCAGGTAAAGTTGGCGGAATTGCGAGCAATAAGGCATGTCCGGCAGATTATTTGCATGTTAATCTTGCAATACAGGACAATATTTTTGAGGCGGCATGTAAATTTGACGTTAAAAACGTTGTTTTTTATGGTTCCTCGTGCAGTTATCCTAAGTTTTGTGAGCAGCCGATCAAGGAAGACTATTTTTTAACCGGCGTTATTGAACCGACCAGTGAAGGATATGCCGCTGCTAAAATAGCGGGAATTATCGCCTGCAGAGCTTATAATCATCAATACGGCAACAGAAGATTTATTGCTTTATTGCCCAATTCGATGTACGGTGCTTTCGATAACTTTGATCTGGCGAGTTCGCATGTGCTTTCTGCTTTGATGAGACGTTTGCATGAGGCAAAAATTAATAAAACAGAAAATATTGAGCTTTGGGGCAGCGGTAATGTTCGTCGGGAGTTTATTTTCAGTGAAGATGTAGCAAGGGCCTCAATTTTTGCTATTGATAACGTTGAAAGAATGGAAAATAGTCACTATAACGTGGGCAGTTCTGTTGATTATTCTATTAAGGAATTGGCTGAAAAAATAGCTAAGATAGTTGGTTATAAGGGGAAAATCAGCTGGGATACTGCTAAGCCTGATGGTACAGCGAGAAAGTTGCTCGACAGCAGCAGATTTTTAAAGCTTGGCTGGGAACCTGAGATCAGCTTTGAGGAAGGTCTTACGGTTACATATGATTGGTTTAAAGAGAACTATTTTAAGATAGTTAATAAGTAATTAATATGAATAATATTTCTGACATAACAGCTATGATACTGGTGGGCGGACTTGGAACAAGACTTCAGTCGGTTGTTTCTGATAGGCCTAAGGTTTTGGCAGAGGTTTGCGGGAAACCTTTTCTGGCTTATCTCCTTGACCAGGTAGCTTTGACGGGGATAAGGAAAGTAATTCTTTGCAGCGGGTATATGTCAGAAAAAGTAGAAGAAGCTTTTGGCGAAAATTACAGCGGGATGGAGATTTGTTATTCGGTTGAAAAAACTCTATTGGGAACTGGTGGAGCGGTCAGGTTGGCTCTTAGTAAGTTAACTTCAAATTATGCTTTAATATTAAATGGAGATTCATACATTGATGCTGATATTAAGGAATACATTCGGTGGTATTTTGCAAAGAGAAGACTTGTAGCTTTGCTGCTAACTGGTGTTGATGACAGTTCCAGGTATGGTAAGGTTTGTATAGATGAAGATGAGCGGATAACGGCTTTTAATGAAAAAATAGCTGGTTCTGGGCCTGGATTGATTAATGCGGGCATGTACCTGATGGATAGGTTGGTTATTGAGAGGATCCCAGCGAATGAGGTTTTTTCTCTTGAAAAAAAGCTTTTTCCAGCCATAAATAAGTCTGAGATATATGGTTTTTGTTGCAATGCTAGTTTTATAGACATTGGGACGCCTCAGTCATATTCAGTTGCGGAAAACTTTTTTGGGAAATGGAGCAGCGAAAATGATAATTAACAGAACACCTTTTAGAATTTCTTTTTTGGGAGGCGGAACAGACTATCCTTTGTGGTACTTAAAAAACGGAGGTAGTGTACTAAGTACTTCTATTGATAAATATTGCTATATAACCTGCAGAACATTACCACCATTTTTTGAGCATCGAATTCGTGTCGTATATGCCTGGACAGAGGAGTGCAAAACAGTAGATGAGATACACCATCCGGCAGTCAGAGAAGTATTGAAGTTTCTGAAGATTGAAAAAGGACTGGAATTGCACCATGATGGAGATTTGCCTGCGAGAAGCGGTATAGGGTCGAGTTCTTCTTTTACAGTTGGTCTTTTGCACAGCCTTTATGCTTATCAGGGAATTATGCCGAGCAAAAAACAGTTGGCAGAAGAAAGCATATATATAGAGCAGGAAATGATAAAGGAGAATGTCGGTTCGCAAGATCAGGTTTGTGCTGCCTACGGCGGGCTCAATCGAATAGATTTTTCAACCAAAGGCGAAGTGCAGGTGCAGCCTTTAACTATATCCACGGAGCGTAAAAACCAGTTTAATGACCATTTGATGCTTTTTTATACAGGCGTTAAACGTACTGCTTCTGAAATAGCAAAGGGTTACAGTAAGGATATATCCGACAAAGAGAAAATACTCACAAAAATGCAGGCAATGGTTAGTTGTGGTGTGGATATTCTTAACGGGGCAAAAGATATTCGTGAATTTGGCGAATTGCTGCATGAATCGTGGAAACTGAAAAAACAAGTTGCTTGCGGAGTGTCCAACGACCATATTGATAATTTGTATCTAAAGGCTGTAAATAATGGTGCGATAGGTGGTAAGATAACCGGTGCAGGCGGCGGAGGTTTTTTATTATTGTTTGTTGAACCTAAAAAGCAAGCTAAAGTTAGAGAAGTATTATCCCAATATATTCATGTTCCGTTCAGGTTTGAGCATAGTGGAAGCCAGATAATATTCTATGAACCTGATAAGGTAGATTACTCTGAAGCAGAGAAAGACAGGGCTGATCGCGAGATTATAGCTTTTCGGGAACTTGAAAATGTTAAAAGAATTCCTGAACCGAAATTAGATATTCGGAGTTTTTAGTAAAGAATACATGATACGTAATATGAATAAATTTCAAAAGCTTGAAGATAAGACAAAATGGGTGAAGCGTGAATTGTTAAAGCTGCATAAGCTTGCGCCTGAATCGAGAATTGCATCTTCACTTTCTGATATTGAAATTTTTGTAACACTTTACTATGGCGGAATATTAAAATATAACCCACAGATACCATTGTCGTCGGAGAGGGACAGGTTTATTGTAAGTAAGGGGCATGGCGGTGTTTCGCTTTTTCCTATTCTGGCAGATCTGGGTTATTTTGCAAAAGAAGAATTGCGGAAAATAGGGCAGTCAGATTCGTTTTTATGCGTTATTCCAGATACGGCGATACCTGGGTTTGAAACTATAAATGGTTCGCTGGGTCATGGATTGGGTGTTGCATGTGGAATTGCGGTTGCCTTGAAAAGAAAGAAATCTGATGCCATGGTTTATGTTTTGTGTGGTGATGGTGAGCTTAATGAAGGTGCTGTCTGGGAGGGTGTGATGTTTGCGGCATATCATAAGCTCGATAACCTTGTTTTCATTGTAGATAACAATCAAATTTCTATGCTTGGTTATCAGAAAAACATTTTGGGGCTGGAGCCTTTGGATGCTAAGTTCAAGGCGTTCAACTGGGAGGTTTTGACGGTTGATGGTCATAACTTTGCGGAGTTAGATTCAGCATTGACCATTTTTAAAACTAAAGACAATAATAAACCTAAGGCTTTGATTGCTAATACTCGTAAGGGCAACGGTATTGAAGGGCTTGAAGGGCATCCGATGAGTCACGTTATGACGCTTAAGGCTGACAGGATTGATAAGATACTTGAGGAATATGATGGCTGAGACTAAAATTATTAAAACAATGAGAGATGCCATCATTGAGAAAATTTATGATCAGATGCACTGCAATGACAGAATATTCTTTTTGTCCGCTGATTTCGGGGCACCTGCTCTTGATAAAGTCAGAGATGATTTTCCTGAGAGATTTATTAATGTTGGAATAGCAGAGCAAAATCTGGTGAACGTAGCATGTGGTTTAGGTCTTGAGGGTTTTATTGTATATGCTTATGCGATCACCGGTTTTTTGTCCATGAGAGCTTATGAACAGATTCGTGTTAATTTAGCATTGTCATGTCAGCACCGACCGATTAATGTTAACCTTGTTGGTGTTGGAGCAGGGGTCAGCTATGATGTTGCAGGCCCTACGCATCATTGCCTTGAAGATATTTCAATAATGCGGACATTGCCAAATATTGTTACTTGCAGTCCTTGTGACTGGGTTACAGCGGATCGGTTTGTTGATTTTTCTATTAACCATAATATGCCTAAATATATCAGGCTTGATGGTAAACCATTGCCTAATGTTTATGGTCATGACTGTATTATAAATTGGCAAAAAGGATTTAATTCGCTGTATAAAGGTAGTGATATTTGCATTGTTTCGACTGGATATATGACGCATCGGTCGCAGGAAATAGTTCGTGAGTTTTGCGAGCATGGGGAAAATATTGGATTGATAGATGTTTTCAATTTGGCTCCGGATGCAGAGGCCTTGGCAGCAGAGATCGGCAGATATAAGAAAGTTGTCACTATCGAAGAAGGTTTTAAAAACAGAGGTGGACTTGATAGTTTGATCCTGCAGTTGATTAATGAAAAAAGGCTGAATGTTAAGTTTGCAAATATCGGGTTTGACAGCAGGTATATTTTTAAATCGGGCGGCAGAGAGGTTATATACCAGGCAGCAGGGCTTTCAAAAAAGGATATGATTGAAGTAATAACGAAATCTTGGGATTAGTTTTTATAGACAGGGACGTTTTATGAAATTAGATTTACCTTTAATGGTTAATAATATTCCTCAGGAAGACCTTGATGAATTGAGGGATTTTCTTGCAGGGACACCCAGGCTCACACAATCTGCAAAGGTCATGGAATTCGAACAAAAGTGGTCAGACTGGCTTGGAGTCAAGCACAGCGTCTATGTTAATTCAGGTGCGTCTGCCAATCTTATTACTATGGCCGCTTTGAAGTATCTTTACGGCGCAGGCGATATTATTGTACCTACGTTGACATGGGTTTCTGATATTGCCAGCGTGTTGCAGAACGGGTTAAGACCGGTTTTTGTCGATATTAATCCCAAAAATCTTTGCATGGCTGAGGATGAAATTATTGCGAAAATTACCGATAAAACCAAAGCTGTTTTTATGACTTATGTGCAGGGTTTTAATGGATTGAGTGACAGACTGCTTGACGTCTTGAAAAAGAAAAATATTCCGCTTATCGAGGATGTTTGTGAATCACATGGTGCAACATTTAAAGGCAGGCGATTAGGTTCTTTTGGGTTGGCTTCGAACTTCTCGTTTTATTTTGCGCATCATATGAGTACTATCGAAGGCGGTATGGTTTGTACTAATGATGAAAATTTTTACCAGATAATACGTATGATGCGTTCACACGGAATGGTTCGTGAAGCTACTGATGAAAAATTGAAAAATGATTTTATAAAATCCAATCCGGATCTGAGTCCTGATTTTATTTTTGCATTTCCTGCTTACAATGTTCGCGGAACTGAAATTGGCGGCGTGCTTGGTCTTTCCCAATTAAAAAGGCTCGATGAAAACAATGTTGTCAGGCAAAAGAATTTGAAGATATTTCTTGATAATCTTGACAGCAGCAAATACAGAACTGATTTTGATATTGAGGGTAGTTGTAATTATGCATTTAACCTGATAATTAAAAAAGCCGACCCTGTTTTTCGAGACAAAGTTGAAAAGACTCTGAGAGATGCGAATGTTGAATTTCGTCGCGGCAGTGCCGGTGGTGGTAATCAGATGCGTCAGCCTTACCTTAGAGGTATAGTTGCGGAAAACGAGTGGGAAAAATATCCGGAAGTTGAGCATATTCATTTTTATGGCTATTATATCGGGAATTATCCAGTTCTTGAGAAAAAGAAAATACTGGATTTGTGCAAATTGCTGAATAATATTTCAAAGGATTGATTTGATGGGCAGAGTTGATATTGCATTGATAAAACCAGCAAGCCAAAAGCATATATATGGAGAATTGGGTGACTTTGATCTAACTGCGATCGAACCTTCATTGTGGGCTGCATTGCTAGCAGGATATTTTCGTAAACATGGGTATTGTGTTGAATTGTATGATGAAGAAGTTGAGGACTGGTCACATGAGGAGACTGCTAAACAGATACAGAATGTAAATCCCTGGTTGGCTGTTGTGGTTGTTTCTGGTACAAATCCTTCAGCTTCGACTATGAACATGACCGGAGCAAGCGAAATTATAAGGGCAATAAAAGAGCTTTCACCTGAGATCAAAACGATGCTCGCGGGATTGCACCCAAGTGCGTTGCCGGAGCGAACGGTGAGAGAGGAACCTGCTGATTTTGTTTGCCAGGGAGAAGGTTTTTTTACTATAGCCAAACTGGTCGATGTGCTTAAAAACAAAGGTAACAATTATCAGATTGATGGGCTTTGGTATTTACAGGATGGAGATGTCGTATCGAACCCGAGACCTGAAATGATACAGAATCTAGATGAGATACCTCAACCAGCATGGGATATGCTTCCTATGAAGAAATATCGTGCGCATAACTGGCATTGTTTTGATGATATCAATAAGAGGTCGCCTTATGCGGTTATTTATACGAGCCTTGGTTGTCCATTTAATTGTAGTTTTTGTTGTATTAATGCTTTATTTGGCAAGCATACAATTCGCTATCGAAATGCGGATAGTGTCATTGACGAAATTGATTTTCTTGTGAACAACTATGGTATCCGTAACATTAAAATTATGGATGAGATGTTTGCGATGAACGAAAGACGTGTGATTGAGCTTTGTGATAAGATAATTGAGCGTAAATACGATCTTAATATGTGGGCATATGCGAGGGTTAATACTGTTACACGCACTATGCTTACTAAAATGAAAGCTGCCGGTATTAATTGGCTTGCTTATGGTTTTGAATCGGGAAGCAAGAAAGTTATTGAAGATGTTACTAAGGGGTATAAAATAGATCAGGTTCAGGATGTTGTTAAGATGAGCTATGATCTTGGGTTTTATATTTGTGCCAATTATATCTTTGGGTTGCCTGAGGATGATTACGATTCGATGAACGAGACATTGGAATTGATGTTTGATATCAATGCTGAGTATGCTAATATCTATAGTGCTATGGCTTATCCTGGTTCACAGCTTTATGAGATGGCTGTTAAGAATAACTGGAAGCTGCCAGATTCATGGCATGGATATTCACAGTATGGTTATGAGTCCCAGCCTTTGCCTACAAAATATCTTTCTGGTGAACAGGTACTGGCTTTCCGTGATTCTGTTTTTGATGCATACTATAATAATCCAAAATATCTTGAGATGATGAACAGAAAATTTGGTGCTGAAACGGTTGCTCATATTAAAGAAATGACCAGGCACAAACTCAAGAGAAAATACGCTTGTTTATAGATTGCGTACAGGATAATTAAAACTTGCTGATAGAATTTGTTTTTAGGAGCCTATATGCTGCTTTCTGTTGTGTTTTCATTTCGGAACGAAGAAGATGTATTGAATATCTTAATTGAGCGTTTACAAAAAACACTTAACCCTCTTGATATCGATTATGAGCTGATATTTGTAAACGATGCATCCACGGATGGTTCACTCGAACTGCTTTTTAATTTACACGAGAAAGACAAGAGAATTAAAATAATTAATATGTCCCGCAGGTTCGGTGTAGCGCCATGCGTTATGGCAGGCTTAAGGCACACAAAAGGTGATGCAGTTGTTTATATGGACAGTGATTTACAGGATCCGCCTGAACTCATTCCTGCTCTCTTAGAAAAATTCAAAGAAGGAGCCGATGTTGTCAATACGACAAGAACAAAAAGAAATGGGGAAAGTGTCTTCAAAATGTGGTTGACCAAGCGAGCTTACCGTGTTATTAATTTTGTTTCTGATATTGACATACCTGAAAACACAGGTGATTTTAAACTTCTTTCACGCAGAGCGGTCGATCAGCTTATTAATTTAAATGAATATGATCCTTTTATGAGAGGACTTGTAAGGTGGATTGGATTCAAACAGGTGCAGGTTTTTTACGAAAGAGAAGCAAGATTTGCAGGGAAAACACATTTTTCATTATTTAGAAGCTTACAGCCTACAGAAGAATTTATTCGGGGTTTAGTTTCGTTTTCTGAATTGCCTTTGCACTTCGCGCTTGTACTGGGTTTTTTCGTATCGGTTGGTGCGTTTATTTATCTGCTTGAAATTATTTTCACGAGAGTCTTTTTAGGTATACATAATCCCGGTTGGCCAGCTATAATGGTCACAATGCTTTTTCTTTGTGGGACCATACTTTTTACCATCGGTGTTCAGGGACTTTATATTGGTAAAATACATCAGGAAATTAAAAAGAGACCACCTTATATTATTGAAAGCAAACGAGGTTTCGATGACAACGAACAAAGTAGATGATAATGCTGTTAATAATCTATTTTTAAAGGTATTGTTCTTTAGCGGGTTAACAGGTCTACTATTTGGTTTATCGAATGCAACTTGGCAGGTAAGCGTTGAAACAGGACAGGTTCTTGCCGGATTGGTAAAATATCCACTTGATAATCCATTTTATATTTACCACATGAAGGCTTTTACAATAGTAAACCATATCTCTGCATTACTTTTGCGTTTAAATCTTTCCGAGAGATTTCTATCTTTCGTAATCTCAGGGATACTTGGAATGGTCTCATTTCAGGCTTTGAGTATACTTATTTTGGCGATTAGCCGAAGTGTGTTTGCAGCATTGTTTGGTGTGATACTAATATACCTCGCAAATTATGTTGGAGATGGTGCCGTTTATCCTATCTGGCTTTTAGGGCAACCTCATACCTATGGAATCATAGGTCTCTCATTTGTGGTATTAACTATTGCATTAATTGGTGCAGGAATGTATAGACCTGCATTGTTTTGTTTGGGATTGGCTCCATGTGTGCATTTTTCACTTGGAATGTGGACAATATTTATAATAGCCGTTGCCAGTCTTTTTCAAATCGGTTTTACAAAGGAGATTGTAAGAAAATATTATGCTTACTTCCTGGCAGGGATGATAATTTTTGTTGGCTTATTTAGTTATCAGTTATATTTAATTCATCAACTGCCCAAATTTGACCATGGGACAATAAATCAGTATTTTGACAGCTATATTAAATACTGGGGTTCACACCAACGAAAACTTTTTTGGGATTTTGCCTCTGCCGAAACCAGGTTCAAGCGTTTTGGTATCCTTTTCTGTATATATAGTATTATTATGAGCTTTTTTTGTTTGAGGTTATACAAAGATATTAAGCCATTGCAATTACTCTTCAGAATAATTATGACTTGGGGTATCTTATCTTTAATATTTGGTTTTATAACTCAATTACCGCCTGAAAATATGCCTAAGATTCTATTGATGTTGATGCCTGGTAGATATTTAAATTTGAGCAATTTGGTGATAACTGCCTGCCTTTTCGCTGCATTGACGAACGAGCAGAATAAGCAGTATGTAGTTAACTATAACATATTTGTAATATTTTTAATCTTTTCTTTCTTCTCGCGGCATGCTGAACTGCAATTGATTATTTTTGCTATAATATTGTCTTGGCTTGGGTGTTTAGCATACAAGAATAATTTTAAAAAGATAAACTTATTTCATATAAGAAAGCATAAGGTAGGCTATACACATTTACTTTTAGGATTTCTCGTTATATTTTTGTTGATAAATTTACCGAGAGAAAAATATTTCAACAAATATATTTTAAAAAGTGATCGACTGACTGATAGAACAAATGATGATTTTTATTTAAAAATTTCGCAAAGAGAGGGACTTCTTCTTGTAAACTCCGAATTTTCTTTAATTCAGTTACGAACAAGAAGGCCAATATTAGCCGATATGGCATCGCCAAATTTTTTCACTTATGCTCCTGAAGCAGTTATTGGATTTAATGATTTATTATTGAAAATTTACGGCATTAATTTATTAGAAGCTCCAGCCATAGAAAATCAACATAAAGAGATCCCTTCCCAATTTTATAAGGAACTCTGGGAGAAAAGAACCATGGAGCAATGGCAGGAAATAAGAAATAAATTTGGTGTTAGTGATATACTAACAGACCCAGATTGGATATTGTCCTTGCCAGTTGTTGTTAAAAGTTCTGATGGTATCTTATATGAAATACCGCAGTAAGATTAAATAAAAACGTTTATGACCGCCGCCATGACTCTCTGGGCGGCAAGAGCCCATCCGAGTATGCCCGCAGTTTTTCCCCTTTCACCCCTCAGCAATTGTGTGAAGGGCCAAAAGGGAAAAAACTGCTAAGTTTGTGCCGAACTCTCTAATTATAAATGTTCAAAGATTGGGGTATTGACAGTACAGAAATGGCTTAAAGTATCTGGTGTAGATACGCTGTATGTAGCCCCAGGTTGAACCGCCGACACACGGATTTTCAGTCCGCGACGGTAAAAACGTAACTACTGACAAAACAAAGACTTGCGGGACAGAAAAAGATGGGTGGACACTCCAGTGGACACATGATTCTCAAAAACACAATGAAATAGATGTGCCGGACGAGTTGGCTGTGATTGTCAATTGTTGGCATGATTTGCCGGAACATATTAAGCAAGCAATCTTAACTTTAGCAAAGTGTTCCAAGTAAACAAGAATACTAATCTTAATAAAAAATGACGCTGGTTGGTAAGGACTGATCCATAAGTTTTGAACTAAAATGCAAACAACTTTTATGGAGTTAAAAATGAACATCGAAACAAAAACATTTCCAGACCTAATGACCGAAGCTGAACTAATCGAGTATCTTCGGATACCTGAACTTAGCAAATCAGAAGATTTTCGCAATGTCATTGCGAACTTGAAGCGTATGAGGGATTTACCAAGAATACATATATGTTCAAAAGCTCTATTTCCTTTAAAGGCTGTTAGAGACTGGGTTGACAAGGAAACTTTTGTCGGGAAATAAATAAAAAGTTGACTATGGCACTAAAACCTGAGTTGTAAATATCTGAGCCTATAAATCTATATTACCTGACATTCCTGACATATCTGCCACTTGGCATAGTAAGCTACTAAAAAATTGCCATAGAAAACAGCCATTGAGATCATCAATTAAATGTGATATCCTGCAATGTGCTATAAATGGCTTGAATAAATTTTTATAAAGGCAAATAATTAAGTGGGTCATTTTTTCTACAATCTCGGCAAAATGACAGGTCCTCATATCCGCAAAGCCAGGTGGATGTGGCAATCAGCTACTGGCACTGAAGCTGAAGCTATTGCCGTAGAAAATGAAGTTGGTCAGGACATGGCAACTGAGGTCCGAAGACAACTGCAACTTGATCCTGAACCAGCGGCGAAAAAATTACTCGACCAGATAAGCAATAGACTTACTCCTTGTATTGCCAATAAGCTTCGCAGATTCAGTTTTGAGACCATTAAAAAAGGAGAACCCAATGCGTTTGCTCTTCCTGGGGGCTATATCTTTGTAACGAGGGCCATGCTCGAACTTTGTCAGTGGAATGAAGATGAGATGGCATTTATCCTCAGCCATGAAATGGCCCATATCATTCGAGGGCATGTCATGGAGCGAATTATCAGCAATTCGGCAATACCAATTGCGTCGAAAGCAGTGCCTATTACTGGACTGTTTGCCGGATGGCTGCGGAAAGTTGGAACAAAATTTCTTGAAAGTGCCTATTCTCAGGACATGGAATCAGATGCCGACATACTCGGGATTCGCCTGGTTGCTGCCGGCGGTTATGATCTGAAAGCTTCGATCAGGTTGTTATCTCGTCTTGGAGAATTGAACCAAGCCTCAGGTGAATCCAAACTCAGCATTTATTTTTCTTCTCATCCCTCAATAAGATTAAGGATTAACAATATCAAACTTAATGAGCAAAGCACTTGAACCGTTTTTTAGAATTCATATTTAGAGATGGGCTTATGAAGGCAGGATGTCTATTCATCCATACCTTTATTGAGAATTTTCATATAACTTACATAATTGTAAAGCCGATTTCTACGACCGCCTGTGATTTCTTTGACAATGCCAAGTTTTTCGAGCTGTTTCATTACCATAGTTGCTGTGGTAGCCCACACCCCGCTTAATTGACATGCTTTTGGTATTGAGATAACAGGCTTTTGCAATAATGCCTGATGCACTCTCAGGGCTGAACCTGCTGCTCTGCCGATTGTGCGAATCTTCTTGCGATCTTCATCTGCAACTTTCATAAGCTGATTTGCAGACTTGACCGCTGATTCAGCAGTTTCTTTGACGGCATCGGCAAAAAACTCAACCCAGCCTTCCCAATCGCCGTCTGTTCTTATTTTTTGAAGAAGATTGTAATACTGGTCTCTGTGCGTTTTAAAATATAAACTTGGGTAAAGCATAGGCTCTTTAAGTATGCCTTCAGCACAAAGCAGCAAAGTTATAAGCAGTCTGCCGACTCTGCCATTACCGTCAAGAAACGGGTGGATAGTCTCAAATTGTCCATGCAATAAAGCGCATTTAATCAGAACTGGTGTTCCCTGATTTTTATCGTGAATAAATTTCTCCAGATCGCCCATACATTGAGCAACTTCATCGGGTGGAGGTGGAACAAAAAGAGCATTGCCAGGCCTTGTGCCGCCTATCCAATTTTGCGATCTTCGGAATTGCCCCGGCGTTTTGTCGCTGCCTCTGCCTTTGGCCAGAAGAACCTTGTGAATTTCTTTCACCAGCCTTACGGAAAACGGCAAGCCATCTCTTATCAGCTTCAAACCGTGAGACATAGCTGCCACATAATTTGACGATTCCTGCACATCATCAAGCGGCACACCCGGAACTGCGTCATTCTCAAACAAAAGCAAATCAGATAGCGATGACTGCGTTCCCTCTATCTGTGACGACAGAACCGCTTCCTTACGGATATACATGTAAAGAAACAAAGAGGTATCCGGCAGCAGTACAGAAACACTATCGAGCCGCCCCAAAGCCACTAAGGCATTATCTATCAAATCCTGAACCTTGCCGGTAGTCTTCAAAGCCGGACAGGGCGGCAAGGCATCGGGGATAAACGCCTTAACCTTCTCTCCTACCGTAGATATTGTCGCATATCGTCCTGATTTTGGCCTTTTCATGGTTAAAACCCTTATTATTAAACTTGTAATAAGAAAACAGGTTATTACAAGATACCGGTTTTTCTTGTAATAACAAGAAAAACTTTTACAACACTGAACCTCCGACGAGTATGCTTGGCACGCACTTTTTTTTTAAGGTTGGTAAGGCCATTCATTTTTGCTTAATAGTGTCAGCAGAATTACTGCCATTTTTTTTGTTCGTCAGGTGGCACCTAATTGCAACTATCCATGCTCTGAGTAGTGTGAATGTATTTATCTACGTACTTTTGTGCTATTTTTGCAATTACCAGACCGAAAACTCCACCAACCAGGGTAACCAAAAGATATGTAACAATTATGATTGTTTTTGCTCTTTCGATATTGCTGCTGCTGATCAAGACAGAGAGTGTCGGAAGAAGGGCAGCCCCAAGGCCAATAGCGGCACCGATCAAAACCCCATCGAGTATCGTTGCAGGGCCATTGGCACTACGATGTTTGCCTAGCCAGATTTCAACACCATATCGATTCAAGTATGCAGCCATTGTACAGCCAACCACAAGTGATATTCCTAGCCGAAGTAAATATACTTCTCGGAATGGGATACATATAAACGCCATAAAGAACCATACAAGATTGGGGACCGCACAATATATAACGCCGACCAATCCGGCATGTCGAATGTAAAAGTCGCACAAACGCTTCATTTCAAATTCTCCCATATTTATCATTTTTGTTATTTTAAAGAGTCAGGCAATTTGCCTAACATCTGCTTTTAAGCTCATTCTGTAGCAGATTTTTTATTATTATTCAATAGGCAATAACACAGAATTATAGACCAAATCTTAGGGAGATTTTTCTACAAGTTTTTTTATTTTCCTATTGACACATAGGTATAAATAATTATAGTATATTAAATTATAGTATAATTATGGATGCTATTAAAAATGAAACCATTAACGAATAAGCAAAGATCGGTGTTAGAATTTGTCGGTGAATACTCCTATTCAAAGGGATTTCCGCCGACCCTTCGTGAAATTGGAGAAGGTATTGACGTTTCTAACATTAGCGCGGTACGTGGTCATATAGCAGCACTGGAGAAAAAAGGGTATATTACTAAAGAGGCTGACAAGGCCAGGTCTATTCGGGTGATTTATACCCCATCGGTATTTAGTAAAATAAAGCGTCAACTTCACGAATTTATATCTACTGATAAAGGTGTTCTACATAAGGTTGTTTATGGTGTGGGTTTAGTTACCCGTAAACGCAGGGAGCATTTTATTGAGGAACGTCGGGACTGGATTGATGATGCTCTTGAACGAAGGGCTATTGAACATGGATGGAGATTTATACGAAAAGAAATAAAGCCGAATCATATTATTCTTGTTGTTGAAGTTTGGCCAAATCATTCTCCTGAATTGGTAGCCTCAAGAATCCGTCAGGCTGGAACTGCGGTTCAATTGCGGCATTTGATGAATTTTCCAGGTAGATCTCTTTGGGCGAAAGGCTATGCAGTTACAACTAACTTAGAAAGTCTGGATGATATGGTCCAGCAGTTATTGGAAAATACACCAAAGGAAGAAGGTTAATGAGATTCACTAATCTAAAATTGATAAAGGTGGACGGATAAATGAGATTTTTTCTTATTGATAAGATTAAAGAATGGCATATCGGAAGTACTGCCAAGGCAATCAAAAATGTGGCCCTTAGTGAGGATTTCTTTGATGATCATTTTCCGAGACGACCTGTTATGCCTGGGGTTCTTATTATTGAAGGTATGGCACAGTTATCAGGGTTACTTCTTGAAGCCAGCTTGAAAGAAAAATATGGAGAAGACGCAAAAGCTATTTTGACTGTTTTGGAAAGGACCAAATTTCGTGATCTTGTTAAGCCTGGGGATACTCTTACTTATAATACGGAAATAATATCTGTAAACAAAAATGGTGGCAAAGTATCTGCCTCAGCTTACCTCGACAGTAAGGTAGTTGTGACAACAGGGATGGTTTTTGCTTTCAAATATATTGATGATCCGATGCTTGAATCCAAACGCCAAGCCTTAATGAAGATATGGATGTCGTGACAAAATAAAACAGGAACTCAGAACTGATGGGAAATGTAGTCATCACAGGTATAGGAATGGTTACTCCTTTAGGAAATAGTCCCAAAGGGATACTAGAGGGTATCTTAAATAATGAGTCAGCAGTAATAGAGCCTGAGTTTGAAACCTCTGAATTTGATTGTTCGCTATGTGCTGCTGTATCCAATTTCGATCCAGAGCAGTACTTTCCTGATAATAAATCGCTTCGTCTTATGAATCGTGATGCTCAGATGGCTGTAGTTGCCGCTCATCTTGCAATGGAGGATGCTAATGTAAACAGTGACATAACTTATCCGGCGGAGGATATTGCTCTGTATGGATCAACGGGAGTTGCTGGAATGTCTATTGAGGAAATTACCCGGATAATACAATATGCTGCTTGCGAAGATGGGACTCTGAATCTTGAAAATTTTGGTAAGATAGCTTTAAAGCGAGTTAGACCAGTACTGTCATTTAGGATTCTGGCTAATATGCCGATTTGCTTTGTATCTATTTTTCAAAATATTAAAGGACCAAATGCTGTTTATACCCCCTGGGAAGGTAACGGAGCTCAGGCAATAGCCACAGGAGTACAAGCAATTAATAGAGGGGAAGTTCCATTAGCATTAGTTGGAGGTTGCGATGTAAAAACTCGTGAGCTTTCATTTATTAACCTTCAGCAATTAGGCATCTTTGACTCGTGGAATCGATACGGCACAGGGTGTATACCTGGTGAAGGAGCCGCTTTTCTGGTACTAGAAGATGAAGAAGCTGCAGTCAAAAGAGGCAAAAGAGCTTATGCACGGATAAGCAATTACAAGCTTGGTTCAATTGGGGGCAAAGCAACGCTGTCAGATGTGATACATTCGATTGTATCTGGATTAGAAATCAATGCTTCATTGAAAGTTATTGCTGCCGGCGATGGTGACATCAATATACAGGAAAACGAGGAACAAGCATTTAAGCGGTCGGGGCTGAAACTTGAGCAAATCCTTAAACCAAAGTCTCATATTGGTAATCTTTTTGCGGCAGCTGCTGCTGTGCAGGTTGGACTTGGGGCTGAGCTGGCAGATCGAAGCAGTGAAAATCAACAGGTTATGACTAATTGTTTTGGGCATGGCAGTGAGCAAGGCTCATTTATATTGGAGACGATATGAATAGAGTAGTCATAACAGGTATAGGTGTTGTCAGCCCGGTTGGAATTGGCCAAGAGCAGTTCTGGACAAATCTTACAGGTGGGATATCTGGGATAGGACCAATTACATTGTTTGACGCATCATCGCTGCCAATCTGTATTGGAGGTGAGGTCAAAAATTTTAACATCCAAAGTGTTATTGATGAATTTCCATGCTCAGAAAGCATGAGAGATAGAAAAGTTTTGCTTGGCCTTTCAGCGGCAAAGGAAGCTTTGGCAGATGCGTGTATAGATGAAACCAGTTTGGGTCAGGCTTTATTGTATACAGGCGTAGGACTGGAAATGTTCTGCCTGGAAGACTTAACCCCTTATGCTAATTCACCCGATGTTGGACAGGCGATAGCAAGGACACTTCTCCGTGATATGGCAGAAGCCAGATTGCAGAGCCCTTTAGATGTCACCAGCAACATTCTGGGTGACAGATATGGATTCTCGGCAGGAAAGTACATTAATTGTTCAGCATGTGCCGCGGGTGCTCAGGTAATTGGTGAAGCGTGGAATATGTTGTGTCATGGACAGGCGAAGGTAGCATTGGCAGGGGCAACAGACAGTATGCTTAATCCTTTAGGTTTAGGCGGCTTTAGTCTGTTGCGTATATTATGTGATGAAAATGATCAGCCACAACGAGCATGCAGGCCTTTTGATATATCTCGCAAAGGTACTGTTCTGTGTGAAGGTTCAGCTTTTGTTGTTATGGAGACACTGGGAAATGCATTAGAACGAAAAGCCAGTATTTACGCTGAGGTAATCGGGTACGGCAGCTCAATGGATGCTTTTAGAGTTTCTGATCCTGACAACACAGGCAGAGGAGCTGTTCAGAGTATGTCCAAGGCATTAGATGTCGCAGGGATAAAGCCAGATGATATTGATTGTGTAAATGCCCATGGCACCGGGACGATAAAAAATGATATCGTGGAAACAGCGGCAATAAAAGAGGTCTTACGAAAACATGCTTACAACATTCCAGTTCATTCGGTTAAATCCATGACCGGGCATATGATCGCAGCAAGTGGAGCTGTTGAAGCTGTGGCTGCGGTGTTAACCATCTCAAAAAAACAGATACCTCCTACCATTAATCTTACAAAAGCTGATGACCAATGTGATTTGGACTATGTACCAAATAATTCAAGAAATTTTGCAGGTGACACAATTCTATCTAATTCATTTGGATTTGGCGGCCAAAATGCCACATTGATATTTAAGAGGTATACTAATGGATTTTAAATCTTTTCTATTATTTGCAAAATCAAGACGGTCGGTTCGTGAATATACTGATCAAAAGGTTGATCGTGAAAAAATTGAACAAATGGTCGAAGCTGCGTCCTGGGCACCTTCAAACCATAATCGCCAAGGCTGGAAGTTCATCGTGTTTGAAGATACACAAGAGATACGCACACTTGCCAAAAAAACACGTGAATTTATTAAGAAATCTCTTGAGGGAGCACATAAGCTTGTTGCAGGTAAAGCAGAGGAACTTATTTATTATTCCGGTGTGTTTGATCGGGCTCCGGTGTTAATCTTAGCTATGCATAAGAAAAGCCCTTCTGTGAGTAAACATATTGTAGATTCGGCAACAAGTGAACTCGCCTGTGGAGAAGTTCTTAGTACCGCAATGGCGTGTCAGAATCTAATACTGGCTGGAAAAGCTATGGGTTTGGGAACATGTATAATGACAGCCCCTTTGTTAGCTGGCACAGTTTGGAGATCATTAGAAAATTTACCTATGGGTTTTGAGCCAACTTGTCTGATTACTTTAGGATATCCAGCTGAGACGCATCAATCGCCTCGAAGAAAAAAACTTGAACATATTATTGAATATAGGTGATATAATGACAGAACAAGAAATATTTGAGAAACTAATACCGCTTATTCGTGAAATTACGGGTGTACGTGAAGATCAGATTGAAATGGAAAGCGGCCTGATGATGGATTTAGGTGCCGAGTCAATCGATCTTTTGGACTTCAGTTTTCTGATTGAAGAGGAATTTAGCATTGCAATAGAAGCCGATGAATTTGAACGGCAGGCTAAAGAGCGAATTTCTGGAGGAGTTTATGACAACGATGGTTTACTTACAGATGAAGCATTGGCAGAACTAAGAAAAGCTTTACCCGAGGTGTCAGCTGAATATCTAAAACCGGGATTAAAAAAAATTGAGTTGCCGAGTGTGCTAAATGTTGCTGTATTCGTACATATTATTCAACGTAAACTTGCTGAAAAATCACAGGAGGAGGTTAGAAATGCTTAAGGATAAGATAGCATTCGTCACTGGCGGTAGTGGTGATGTAGGAGAGGCGATAGTAAAAGTTCTTGCACGAGAAAATTGCAAAGTTGCATTTTCATATAACAATGGACAGCATAAAGCAGAGACTCTTCAAGAAAATCTCAGGTCATCAGGATTCGATGTCAAATCTTATTGTCTTGATGTTACCGATGCAAAAGCATCAACTGAACTTGCCAAGCAAATTGAAGAAGAACTCGGCTCTGTTGATATCCTGGTCAATAACGCAGGTATTGCACAGGTTATGCCCTTTGCAATGATAGAGGAAAAAGACTGGGATGAACTGATGGATGTTAATGTCAAAGGGATGTTTCTGGTGACCAAGGCTTTTGCACGAAGTATGATAAGACGGAAAGTTGGCAGCATTGTCAATATGGGTTCGCTTGCTGGTATGAGGATGCTTGAGGTACCAGTACATTATGCTGCTGCAAAAAGTGCCGTAGTTGGATTCACTATGGCTCTTGCTCGTGAATTAGGTCGGTACAACATAAGGGTAAATGCTGTTGCACCAGGGATGCTTCAAGGAGGAGTCAGCACCAATATTCCAGCCAAACAGCAAGAGCAGTACAAAAGTCACTGTGCCCTTTCTCGTGCTGGCAGTTGCGAGGAGGTTGCGGAACTGGTGGCATTTCTTGTAAGTGATCGTAGCAGCTACATTAATGCCCAGTCGATACTGGTTGATGGGGGCATATAATGAAATTCCGCATGGTAGACAGGATAATTGATTATGAACCCGGAAAAAGTATTCGAGGGGTCAAGACAGTCTCTTTCGAAGAATACCAGCTTAAATCAGCTTTTGGTGATAACCCCTGTCTGCCTGAAAGTCTTATCATGGAAAGCTTCTTTCAGCTTGGTAACTGGCTGATTATGCTTACATCGGATTTTGTGCAGATGGGATTGCTGGTTCGAACAAATGAAGTAAGATTTGAACGTCAGGTTGGGCCAGGTGAAAACATATTTATGGAGATTTGTGTTCGCAGTTATCGTGATGATGGTGTGCTCTTTGACGGCAAGGCTATTGCAAACGAAAAAGTGATCGCAAAAGGAACCGGTTGTCTGGCTACGATAACGAAACTGGACGAATATTATAATCCAGAAGACATCAAGGTGCTTTTTTCAGAAATTTATCGCCCCGACATTACCAATAAAGGATAGTTATATGGCAAGACTGGCAGAAAAAGATTATACATACTTTCGTACAGTTCGCGGGGTGTGTCGGCATTGCCGACAGATAGTCCCGGCACGGGTATTTTTCCGAGATGGCCAGGTATGGCAGGAAAGTTTGTGTCACGATTGCAAGAATGAACCTGCGCTGATTGCTTCAGATCAAAATTGGTATATGACGAATATACTTAAGGCAATGCCTGACCATTCACCTTTGCCACATGCAAAGGCATCCCAAAAAGGCTGTCCCCATGATTGTGGCCCTTGCACATGGCATGCTTCTCCGTGTCAACTGCCTGTAATTTCAGTCACTAACGCCTGTGACCTGAGATGTCCAATCTGCTTTACATATAATCGGCAGGATACTATTTTTAATATGTCTGTCGAAGAAATGAAGCAGACAGTTGACTGGATTATAGAATCGTCACAACAGGTAGATTTGATCAATATCACC
>CAZBKA010000035.1:0-24323 GCA_964492365.1 uncultured Pirellulales bacterium
GTAACCACCACCTGAACCATCTGCAGTCGTAGCACCGACGCTATCAAAGCTATAATATATAGCTAAGCTAGTATCACTGATAAGCGGAGCTGCAGAAGCGCTGGAGATAAATACCAGCAGGGAAATGAAAGAAATGAATAACAACTTCTTACACATAATGTGCTCCTCCAAAAATAAAATTAACAATACAAACCAAATTGTTCCAGTCACTCACCGGAGCAATAGATCCTACTCGCAAATATTTTTGAAAACAGAACGTGTGTTTTAAAGGAACCCCAGCTGCCAGATTACATCTCCCAAAGAATCTGGAACGGAGAAAAATCACACACTATACACACTCACTTAAACCTTTATTGTCTTTCAATGTACACAATATAAATTAATTGTCAAGTAAAAAACAACCAAATTAGAGTCTTAAGGTCATAAAAACAAAAAAAACGAAACTTTTATATTATTTGAAATTTAAAAATTGATTGTTAACATAAATTCAGGATAGTTGTAGATCACAGCTTTTTGGAAAGGCGATTTTATGCAAAGAAGAGATTTCTTAAAAAAGACCTTTTTTACCAGTACAGCATTGACAGTTGGAGTGATTTCTAAAGAATCTATATCATCTGTTTTTGAGAATCAGCTAAACAACCCCGGTTGTATTCCCAAAAGGAAATACGGCAAAACTGACGTTATGCTCTCTATAATAGGCTTTGGTGGGATAGTAGTTACCGATACCGAGCAAACAGATGCAAATCGTTATGTTAGCGAGGCTTATGATCGAGGGGTAAACTATTTTGATGTTGCGCCATCTTATGGAAATGCTGAAATCAGACTTGGTCCTGCGTTAGAGCCTTACAGAAAAAATGTTTTTCTGGCGTGTAAGACTGGCAAAAGGGATTATGAGTCCGCTAAAATAGAATTTGAAAATTCCCTGAAGATTTTAAGAACTGATTACTTTGACTTATATCAGCTTCATGCCATAAGTAACGTTGAGGTGGATGTAAAAAGGGCGTTTGCTAACGATGGGGTAATGAAACTTCTTTTAGAGGAAAAGAAAAAGGGAAGAATACGTTATCTTGGTTTTTCAGCTCACAGTCATGCGGCAGCATTAGAGGCAATGAATATCTACGATTTTGATTCAATACTTTTACCAGTCAATTTTGCTGGTTATCTCAAGGGTAATTTCAGTCCTGCCGTTATCGAAAAAACAAAAGAAAAAGGTATGGCTATTCTGGCTATAAAAATGTTAGCAAGACAGAATGCAGATAAAAATGACCCTGTCAGAAAACTGTACCCTAAGTGCTGGTATCAGCCAATAACAGATATAGAAGAGGCCAAGCTTGCAATGTCATTTACTATGAGTCAGCCTGTAACAGCAGCAGTACCCCCCGGTGATATAAGGAGTTTTCGCCTGGCAGCAGATCTGGCGGATAAGATAGAGCCTATGAATGAGGAGAAACTGAAAAAACTGATGGAGATTTCATCGGAGCTGAATCCTATTTTTGTAAATTCGTAAAAATAAATAATATTCTATCTTGCAAGATTGGATTGAACCTGAAAACACATCCACACAACCAGTGTGCCGATATGCAATTCCACACAGGATGAAAGAATAATCGAAAAAAATCCGTGTAATTCTTCGAAATATGTGGTTAAATGTGTTTTTTATATGAGTAATAAAAAACATTCTATCGCCAAACATCTGCCGAGAGGCTTGGAAATACTCTATGAGGATAAAGACCTCTTAGTAGTCAACAAGCCTGCTGGTCTGTTGACTGTGGGGACACCTACTAATAAAACGAGGACGGTTTACCATATCCTGACCGATTATGTACAAAAAGGCAATCGGAAGTCGCGGAACCGGATTTTCGTTGTTCACAGGCTGGACCAGTGGACCTCAGGAGTTCTGATATTTGCAAAAAGCGAAGAAGTTAAGTTGCAGTTGCAGGATCGGTGGAAAGACACGAAAAAAAAATATGTTGCGGTTGTTTATGGTCATTTGTCGCCAAAAGATGGAATTATCACATCCTACCTAGCTGAGAATAAGGCTTATGTTGTCTATTCCACAACAGATGCGGCAAAAGGTAAACTGGCACACACTGTCTATAAGGTGCTTAAGGAAACAGAACAATTTAGTCTGCTGGAGATCACTCTTTTGACTGGCAGGAAGAATCAGATACGTGTGCACATGGCTGACAAGGGACACCCAATCGTAGGCGACCGTAAATACGGGAAAACCAATGATGAGTACAGCCGTTTATCACTTCATTCCAAATCTATTTCCTTCGAACACCCAACCAGCGGCAAGCAGATGAGTTTTGAAACCAAAGTGCCAACTTGTTTTAATAAGCTAATGAATGAATCATAATTAATCCTTTATTGATTTTGGAAACATTACCCACGTTATGCCCGCTTCCACTTTCATTATTCTTCTCATCAGAAAACTATTACACTATTACAAAAATGACTGAATTTATATAATACATCATTAAAGGTTTTAATAAACCTACGTGGAAGTATATTCTTTTATTCCAATAAAAAAGCCCGGTGATTAAGCCGGGCTTATTTAATGTTGTAACAAAAAAAATGTCACTTACTTATCGGCAGGACCTTTTTTGTCACTAGGCCCCTTATTGCCATCTTTGCCATTACGTCTCGGAAGTTCGCGGTAGGCTTTAACAGTCAGCCACTTTGCCTCATCCTGAACAGACTCAATCGCCTTTGCGGCTATAATTTTGCCTTCCATTTTGGCACCAATTTCTTTACCCTTTTCATCAAGAACTACGTTATATAGCCCAAGCTTTTTGTTTTCCAGCTTTACTGCAGTAACAACACCATTGGCATCTTTAACAACTATAACTTTACCAATAATCTTCAGCTCAGCTTTTTGACTATTAGGGTCTTCTACTTTTGGAGCATTTGGATCCTTTGCTTTTGGAGCATTCGGGTCCTCTGCTTTTGTAATACTAACAAATACAAACCCAATAACTGCCACCGCTAACACCAACATTAACTTTTTCATCTAAAAATCCTTTCGAAATATATACTTTTTTATATTTTACAACCACGTTTTTTATTTTTTCAGCTACAGACTCGCATCACTTCTCTTCCCGTTAAGCAATTTTAACTACCTGATCACAATAACATTGTGTTATATCGTCAGCAAGAGGAATTTTTAATAATTTATAGCTGGCAAATGTTGACAAAAAACAAAAAATTATTTTTGTCTTATGTAAATAAACTGATTGGATATTTCATGTGTTTCTCTTAAAAAGCAAGGTAAGTAAAAACCATTAAAGAGTTTGGTAAGTTGGGTAGCTTTTATGATTTTAACTGAAACAAAAACACTGCTATCACTCACTCATGATGTTGTTAACTGTTGACACGGTCGCCAGTTATTTCATTAAAATCAAAAGGATTATACGTCAGTTATGTTATTATTAAATCCTGATAAGTTGCTGCCGATTGCAATCAATAACTGATCTGACTAACAAGATTATTATTTTCGTCAAGCAGTAGTATAGTCTCTCCTTTGTTTGAAAGATGACCATCGTAATTGCCCAGCACAAAACACCCCTGATCAGCTTTCGGGCTTGTTGCTCTGTTTTTAAATGTCACCCTGTCAGGGGAAACAAATATGCTGTCATTAGAACATATAACAGTACTTTTATCAAAAGTAAACTCTACCGCATTGGTAAGTTTCCAGCCGCTGATATCAACAGCATAATCATTTGAATTAACAAGCTCAATGTATTCTTCATCCTGATTGCCAGAAGCAGGGTTGTACTCAATCGCCCCAAAATCAATATAAGCATCAGCAGGCTGAGCTGCAGGCAAATCTACCTGTTGATACAGAAACTGTCTTCTCAAAGCAAGATATTGCTCTTTAATATTCTTAATACTCTGACTAATCAGGACATGTTGATAATTAACATATCCTGTGTTTTGATAACCCCATACGCTTCTATCAAGATCAGCTTCATCTTTAACGTAACTACAATATTCATCGAGCCTTTTTTCTAAGACTAAATCCTGTTTGTCTGTTCCCGGCGGCTTAATATACTGATCCATAACTGAACGCAGCCTTCTCAGGTACATTTCTTTAGTCTTAGGGTCAAGGAAAATGGATTGGATATAAAGGTTATCTGAGGCTCCACCCCATCCACCAAAATAAATACTGTATGTATAACAAAGATCGCCGCTGCCGGTCCATAAATATCCCCAGCTAAGGTCCCTGTCCCAAGGGAACACTGCCCATTGTTCTTTTTCCAGATCATAATGAGCATAAAAATTCTTCTGCGTATGATCCGTTTCCTGGGAAATTGTATTTCCTACAATATAACTGATTGCCTGTGGAATATTCATATAATCGAATATGAAGTTATGTCTTTCTTCTGTCGGCAAACTAAGACCTTCAACAAAATCTATCATAGGACCATAAGTACCATTTTTAACTTCGAAACCAAAAGGATCGTTAAAGGCACAATACGATTTATAAAGAGGATTATCATCAGCATATCCATTCCGCTCAAGAAACTTAGAATCCACTTGTTCTATGCATATAGCCATGCTGTGATATTGACCATTCTGGTGAATTCTTAATGGAAAACATAAACTTGCGGGACAACCTATTTTGCGTTGCATTTCCATTGAGAGCAAATCACGAATGTAACTGGTATCGGCATATGCTGAACCAAGATTAATTTCATCAACCCTGATTTCATTCGGGTCTATCAGGCAATAATGCTCACGATTAAACTCTATCTTGTGATTTTTCTTGGTCCATCCGAGTGATGAACCGCCTCTGGTCCTGATAAATACGTTGTCATAAAATTCATCATTGTAAAAGACAGAACATCTTGTCCCCTCTCTTGTATCAACTGCAGCTGTATCTTCAGCATACCAGTAAAGTACAGGCAATTTACTGAAAAAATATGGATCTTTTGCAATCGTACCAAAATACTGGGCAGTGCTCAGCGGATTTGCAAACGCCGGTTGACGGGAGGTATAGCCCTGGTTATCGCAAGCTGTTATGTACCAGCGTATCATATCATTTTTAGCAAAATTATTGCTGTCAATAACACCGCTGTAAATACCATCTGAACCATAGCTGTCACCACGTGTACCATCATCGTGCATTTGTGTAACAAATTCATTACCGTACATTACCCGCCAGTGAAGCTGTACCGAACCCGGGCTTATCGGATTAATAAGCTCCTCCAGCTTAGCGGTTACTGTTATGTCCTGATCTCCTATTGGTACAACCGGACTATGCATAACATCGCTGATTTCAGGGCCGAAAATTGCGAGTCCTTCACTATTACTACTACCAGGTGTTGGATTTTTAAAATAGACATACTTTTGCATATCAACACCTTGTGAAGCGGCAACAAGCTCAGGAAGAATCAGAAAATTAGAATTTAAAATATCAGTGTTAAGCCCATGGATAGCCAATACGTTACTTCCCTCCCTGAGCAATCCTATATAAGAGCTGATATTGAACTCTTCAAATTCAAAAGTATCTGAATCCATATGTTCAATTGCAGAGTCATTGAAACCAGGGGTTTGATCGTCGTCAATATTTATATAAGCCCTGGCAACCTCTGTGCCATTTATATAGGCAACGAAACCATCATCATATTTCATTCTCAAAATCAGAGATTCTATTTCCTGTGTGTTTTCGACCTCAAAAGGAATTCTTATATAAACTGAAGTTCGTTTCAGGTACATCTGTGACTGGATATCCGTTTTGATCAATGAATCAAAAATGCCATAAGAATCAAATCCTATTCCTGTGCTGCCCGAAGACCACAATGAATCATTGAATTCTAAAGCCGTCCACAAAGTGTTCAATGAGCCATTTGTCGGGACGATATAACTTACCGAGTCACCTTCTTTAGTGAACTTTGCACTTTCTACCATAGCCGGTGCCAATCCATATGAAATATCCGGCAGCTGCGGCGGATATTCACCTTCATATTCAACACATATCTGACCATCCGGCTTTACGATGGCAAGATCTTCGCCTTCGATGGCAAGAGAATAACCAGTATGACAACAGGCTTTGGAACAAATATATGGATAGTATAAATTACCCTTACCGGATGCAAAAACTATAAGATAATCATTGGCTTTGATAGTTGTACCAAGCGGAAATTTCCATTTCTTCAGATTGTTATCATTATCCGTCAGATACCAGCCGCCAAGTTCAATATCGTAAGGAGTAGTATTAAAAATCTCTACCCAGTCAGAGCTGTCACCGTCACCATCTAAAAGAGTTTCTGCGTTGCTGGCCATAAATTCACTTATAACCAAAGGCTGAGCTATCTGGTCGTTCCAGCTATCAGCCAAAATAGAAAAATCTTTCATGTCCACAGTTTCAGAGTTATCCAGGTCCGCTCTTTTGGCTACAGATGATGCTCTGTTTCTAAGTGACCATATCTCTTCCAGACTCAGCTTTCTATTGTATATACGAAAATCATCTATAGTACCTTTAAAATTATAACTGACCTTTGGATGACCTGCACCAATCTGCTTTATATAAATATGAGGATCAATCTGCCTTTTGCCCTGTGGAACACTATCAAGAAATAATTCAATTTCATCTTCACCAGCTACAAGAGTTACAAACCTCCATTTATCAGCAAAATCAGCATCATCGTCCCATACTGCTTCATCACCCACAAAATTTCTGAATATTGCCTCAACTTGTTCAATCATATAAAAATAATCAGATGACGTACTGTCATCACCGAAAATCATTGCTGAAATTGGAGATGAGGTTAAATATGAATTTGTTTTTTTCTTAACCCAGAAGCTGATACTGTAATTTGAGATAAGCTCAATCTGCGGGATATTAATTTTGCTGCCCTGCTGTGTAAAATTCAAAGCAGAACCGAATTTACCTTCAACCCACACAGCTCCATATATTGTAGAATAGCTGCCGCTAATACTGTCATATGCAACACTACCGCTGTCAGTATCAAATTTCCAATGTGAAGATAATCCGACCTCCCCGTCACCAGTTTCCAACCATTGCTGAGACATCAAAGTTAAATCTTCCAGATCAACTTTACAATCGCCGGTTATGTCACCTCTAAAGCCTGCTGAGCAATAACTACCTGAAAAGGCAAACAACATCAGAAATATTGTTCTAAAAATAGGCGTTTTCATTTACCTCAACAACCTTTATAGATAATTGTCAGCATGCCAAACTAGAAGTTCTATTATAGCAAATTTTACATAAAAGTGCCAGCAAAATTGTTTCTTTAGTCTGTATAAATTGTTTAATTTGGTTAGGAGGTTCCCAAAAACTGCCCAGACCGCAACTATCACAAAGCTTCCAATAAATATGCCGCACATGTAAATTTGCCTGCAAAAAAAAAGCTTTGGTAGTTTTTAATCAAGTTTTTGGCTCATCCTAACTCACGCTTACCGCTACATATGAGTAAGTTTCCTGCTAATTATTTATAGTTTTTACTTCCCTGCATATCGATCACAATTCATTTCGAAATCAATAACTTTGTTTATTTTCATCACAGGCCATGTTGTTTTTTATAAACATTGGCTGGAAATATAGCTTAAAGCAACTTCAACCACCAAAATAATGCGTAAATCCGGGCATCGTAAAGTAGCTCGTGTTTATAAAAAACAACACGTTGTTAAAATAAGACTTTTCATAATATAAAAACTACAGCATTTCATTAGTTGCATAAACAGTTATTTTAAAAGCTCTTGCCGGATATCAATTTTGCTTTTAAAAATATTATCGGAACTTGGCATGGTCTTTGCTCAAATAGAAAGTTAGCCTAACAGGTGACGACATTGGGCGGACGTCCTAAAACTACTATTGGAGGAGGATGAGTCCGCCCGATTCTGTTAATAAGCAGAGTTGGCATGAGCCTGCTCTGATGGAGCTTTAGACCGAAATTGCGCCGGAGGAGGGGTGGTTTCGGTCTTTTTTTTTACGGATCCACTGATAACCAGCAAAATTTTTATAAGAACAACCATAAATACAGCTTTTAACTTAAATTCCCTAATACTTTAGCATATAATCTCACAACTATGGAAAGAAGTATTTACAGAATTATCGACGCCAATTTCAATCGTGGCCGCGAAGGGCTGCGGGTAATTGAGGAATATTGCAGGTTTTACTTAAATAACAGCCAATTATCCGGCCGAGCAAAACAGCTCCGTCACTTACTCTGTGACGCCGTCAGTAAAATCGACCCAGCCAAACTTATAACCAGCAGAGATACAACAGGCGATGTAGGAGTTGGGCAGAAAATCGAAAAACAGCTTCAAAGAAAAGACCTTTCTGATACTTTGACCGCCGCATGCAAAAGGGTGCCGGAGGCTTTAAGGGCAATATCAGAAATGACACAAACCTTTGACCCTGGTCTCGCTGAAAAAATCGAAATGATACGGTATCAATCATACACACTCGAAAAAGATATCATTTCTTATTGCATACCGTTTGAAAAATTCAAGAATAGCAAACTTTACGTTTTGATAACAAGCAATGATCTTGCTGAGGTTGAAAAACTCACCCAACAATGCGTCCGCGGTGGGGCCGACTGCATTCAGCTTAGAGCAAAGGGGCTTGAAGATAACCCATTTTTAGAACTTGCATGGAAATTTGTCAAAATTTGCAAAGACAACAATGTCATAAGCATAATTAATGACCGGGTCGATATCGCCATTGTCAGCGGTGCCGATGGTGTTCACCTGGGACAAAACGACCTGCCTGTTGACGAAGCCAGACATCTAATGCTAAAGCCCATGATAATCGGATTAAGCACACATAATATCGAAGAGCTGGAAAAGGCATGCCAATTAAACCCAACTTACATTGCCATTGGTCCTGCTTTTGCGACAAATACCAAACCAAATATAAAAGTTGCCGGTCTGAAATATATTAAACAGGCAATAAAGATACTTGAAGATAAAGGTATCGCAAACGTTGCGATAGGCGGAATTAACATTGAAAACATCGAACAATTGCTCGAACTCGGTGTAAAGACAGTAGCTGTATGCTCAGCAGTAACAGACAATAGTGACCCCGAAGCCAGATGCAGGGTTTTGAAAAATATGATAGATACTCATTTATAAAGATATAAAGGGACTGAATATGAAAAGCTCTTTGAGATCAGGGTTATTGTTAATATTTGGTTTGATTTTGATGATAAATGTATCAACTTGCCTTGCCAAACTCGTTAGTGTCTTGAACTTTGGTGCTGTCAGTGACGGCAAAACTGAATGCAGCGAAGGGATTCAAAAGGCTATCGACAACTGTTATGAAAATGGCGGCGGCACGGTTTACTTTCCGACAGGTGACTATCTTTGCGGAACAATTTTCCTGAAAGACAATATCACATTAAAACTGGAAGCAGGGGCAACAATCTGGGGCAGCAGAAAAATTGAAGATTATGACAATATCGACGTTTGTTATAGTGACATAAAGCCTCACTTTTTGTTTTACGGCAATGAAGTTAAAAATATCACTATCGAAGGACAAGGAACAATTAATGGCAATGGGGATGCGTTCTGGGCAACGGATTTAAAGCCTGTCAGACCTAAAACAATTCATATGATAAAATCAAGTGACATCACCATAAAGGACATTACGATAAAAGATTCTGCCTGTTATAACGTCTGGCTTTTAGGTTGCAATGATGTAAAGATCGATGGAATTAACATTATTAACCCACACAATAGTCCTAATACCGATGGGCTTGATATTGACTGCTGCAGCAATGTGAGAATTTATAATTGCTATATAGACACTGGTGATGATGCTATCGCTTTGAAAAGTGATTCATATCGACTTTGTGAGAATAAGGCCTGTGAGAAAATCACTGTTAACAATTGCAACCTGAGAACATCGTGCTGTGCGGTTCGTGTTGCCTATGAAGGTGACAGTTCGATACAAGATTGCACTTTTTCTAATCTGACTATCTTTGATACTGATATTGGAATTGATCTTATCTCAATATTGCCTGAGGAAGGTTCTTTCGGTGCTAAAATAGATGAAGGTGCCAAAATAGAAAGACTTAACTTTTCTGATATTGTAATGGATAAGGTTAACTATCCAATTTTCATGTGGCTTGGAAAGGCTCGCGAGGGGGAGCACAAAGGATTTATAAAAGATATTTCGATTAATAATATCACTGCCTATACCAGAAATGCCTCTTATATAGGGGGCATGAGTGACAGGAAAATTGAAATTGTTTCGCTGAATAATATCAATCTTATCATGTACGACAGTCAATGGCTTAAAGAGGCAGATGCAACATCATGGAGACCTGGCTGGAGCGGTTGGGTTCCGATACCGCATGCGGTTTACGCACATGATGTGGACGGGCTAACAATGAATAATTTGAGTATTAAGTGGGACAGCACCGCAGCTGGGGCGTGGAGGAGTGCTATCGTCTGCCAGAATGTCAGCAATCTTGATGTACTTGGGTTCAGAGGAAGAAATTTTAATGAAAAGTACCCGGCGATAGAGCTGACCAATGTTAACAATGCTTATATCCATAACTGCAATCCACAAAAAGGCTGTGGCACTTTTGTCGGCATAACCGGTAAAAATAATGATAAAATCGTTGTTAGTGATAACAACCTGATTAATGCAAAAGAGAAAATTAAGTTAGGGACTGAAGTTAATAAAAACGCCTTGGTTGAAGATGATTAAGAACACTGAAAAAAAACTTACCGTAGTGATAGTTGGTGCGCATCCTGATGACTGTGAATATGCAGCAGGGGCAGTTACAGCAATGTATAAACAACTCGGACACAGGGTCGTTTACATCACGCTAACAAACGGCGATGCGGGACATCAGAGCATTAAACCCGACAAGCTCAAGGAAATAAGATTTGAAGAATCACGTAGAGTAGCTAAGTTCTTTAATATTGAATATGAAATAATGAACGTCCACGATGGGTGCCTTGAGCCTAACCTAGAAAATAGGTTTGCACTCATAAAACTATTAAGAAAATATAAGCCTGATTTGATTATAACACATCCATCAAATGATTATCATCCGGATCATCGTTATACTTCTCAACTCGTAGCTGACACTGCCTATATGCTGAATGTTCCCTCCTGTGTACCATCAGCTGAGATCGTTGGCAAGGATGTGGTCTACTGTCATATCAATTATAAGCATGACTGTGACACCAACGTCACGATACTTGTTCCAGCAGATGATTATATGGACAAAAAAGCGATGGCTTTCCATCTCAACACCACACAAGTTTATCAATGGCTGCCTTGGACCATGGGAATTGACCCTGTGGAAATACCACAGGATGAAGATGGAAGATTGAAATTTCTGCGACAGCACTGGGATGAGCCCTGGTCAAAAGCAGCTAACAACTATCGTGGAAAGTTGAAATCAGATGTTAAGTTTATTGAAGCATTTACCGCATGTCCATTTGGCAGCCCATTGACTATATTAAATGCCGCTGATTATTTTCCATTTGAAAATGCTGTGATTTTCTAAAACAGGAGATTTCGTATGGTTTGGGGAAATACCAAAAATGGCATATGTGTCTGTTTGCTTCTGACAATCTGCATAGCACAAGCAGACAGTATTGAAAATCGAAAAGTATTTTTAAAACAGCTTAAAGATTTTGTTCCCAAGGCCATAGAATCAGATCGAACGGTTTCGCCAACAGATAAAGACTGGATAAGCTGGCAGAGGCGAACAGGCGAATTGCCCCCTGATTTTAATTCTATGCCTTCAATTCCATTTTTGCCTGAGCCTTTGATACTTGATGAAGGCGGTACGAATGTGCCTATAAAAACTACCGAACAATGGCAGGAAAAGCGACAGTGGATAAAAGAGCAGGTAATGCACTGGATTACAGGAAGCCCGCCCCCTGCTCCTTTGAACCTTGAAGCTGAAATAATCAGTGAGACGACAATTGGGCGGATAACCGAGAAGGTTGTACTTTTAAGTTTCGGTCCCGATCATAAAGCCAAGTTGCATTTGAATTTGCTTATCCCCAGCGGCAATGGGCCCTTCCCTGTCTTTTTGACACAGTGGAAGAAAGAGCTTAATTGCTGGGCACATGCAGCAGTAGCAAGAGGATATATGGTTTGCAGGTACAGGGCAACCGATCCGATGTATGGTTATGAAGATGATTCTGAAAAGTATCTCGATATCTGGTGGCCGCAATATGATTTCAGTTGTCTGATGAGGTGGGCCTGGGCGGCAAGCAGAGCTGTTGATTATATTTATACGCTTGATATTGCGAATAAAAAACAAATCGGCATTACCGGGTTATCACGAAATGGCAAGGCCTCTCTGCTGGCAGCTGCATTTGATGAAAGAATAACCGCTGCTGTACCGGTTAGCGGCCTTACAGGTGAATCTAATCCTTACCGGTATACGTCAGAGAAATATAATAATGAAACAATAGAGGCTATCACGACATATTTTCCGAACTGGTTTCATCCAAGGTTAAGATTTTTTGTTGGTCATGAGCATAAGCTGCCAGTAGATCAAAATCTTGTTATGGCATTGGTGGCACCAAGGCATTTGATGCTGGCGTCATCGTTTACAGAATCGCAGGGGAATCCGATGGGGGTTGAACTTGCATACAAGTCCGCCAAAAAAGTTTATGATTTTCTGGGGGCAGGTGACAATATCGCAATCGATCTGCGATTTGGATATCACAAACCGGCGGCCAGAGATTACGAAAGATTTCTGGATTTTTTCGATTATGCTTTTAACCGGGGCAATATCAGACCTGAAAATAAACTTTGCTATAATTACTCTTTCGAAAAATGGCAGGAATTGAGCAAAGAAAATATTGAGCCTGAAAAATTTCCAGCTAAGACATTTGATGATCTTTTAAAAGATGATCAGGGCAGACAAATAATTACTACCAGTCAGTGGCAGGAAAAGATAAAGCAGATAAAAGAAAATATCAGCTTCATTCTTGGCAACGAGCCTGATTTGATATCTCCTGATATTCAGGCTGATGCGATGCGGGATGTCACAAATCTTAATTGGCCCGAAATAAAAACTGCTCATGTGACAAAAGATATTCTTTTTGGCAGGCTTTATATGCCACATGGCAAGATAAATTGTCCTGCTATAATTTATCTGCATGAATATGCTCATACTACCGGCTGTGTTCGAGGTAAAGCAGATATGATCGATGAGTTAGTCCGAAAAGGTTTTGCAGTTTATATATTTGACCAGATAGGTTATGGGACCAGAATTCTTGAAGGTCAGTATTTTTATATGCGATGGCCTAAATGGTCCGAAATGGGCAAAGCAATATCGGACGTAAAATTTATAGTTGATGAGCTTTCTAAAGTGGAATCTATTGATAGCAAAAAAATCTTTACAGCTGGTTATGCTCTGGGAGCGACTGTGGCTTTGTATTCGACGGCAATGGATGAAAGGATTGCAGGTGTGGTTTCTGTATGCGGGTTTACGCCGCTTAGGACATCAGGAAAAAATAAAGATATTGAAGGCGTCAAAGCGTATTCGCATCTTCATGGTTTGATTCCTCGATTAGGTTTTTTTATTGGACATGAAACTCGACTGCCCGTGGATTACGATGAGATAATCGCATCCATTGCACCCAGACCTGTTGTGATTATTTCGCCTGAGTTTGATCGCGATACCAATATTGCTGATATTAAAAAATGCTGCGAAAATATTAATAAGGTCTATCAACTGCTTGGGGCCGATGGAAAATTTAAATGCTACTATCCTTATTATTACAATCGCTTTTATGGTGTTGTGATGGAAGATTTTTACAAAGCTTCAGACGAAATAAAATAATAACGTCCTATAGGCTGATTTTGTTTTTGTGATCCCTATTTGTGATTCTGGAAATAAAAAAAGCTACGGGAACAACCGTAGCCAATATATACTAATGTTTTATAATTACGTCAAACACACTAAATAGCAGCATTGTTTTGTTTTACAAGCCGCACAGCTTATAATATTTTTCTACAGCCTGTCGCCTTGTAAGACCAAAGAATTCAACACTTACTGTCATTTTCTGATTTTTTGTTGTGTTGAAAGCTTCTTTTGTGCCACTTGATTGCAGATCACATTTTAACTGATCATCTTCCTGCAATTTACCACTGCTGCAACGTTTTACAATGGCATAACTCTCACCAGTTTGTAAAATGTAATAGCTTACGCTGTCTTTATCATATACAACGACAGCCTCTTCCGAAATCGCTTCGGTAGCCAGTGCCATTAACAGCACTGAAAGAACCATAATTATAAGACTTTTTCTGCTCTTCATTTTTGACTCCCATTAAACTAAAAACTTAACAGAAATAACCTTTTGAGGTCTCAACCTCGTACTTTCCAAAAATGTAAGATACAAATCTCAAAGGTGCAAATTTCTAGCAAAAAAATTTTTTTCTTATATAATCACTGTTACGTTGACTTTTTGTTTAGTGTTCATCATATTTTAAAAAAAAGAAAGACAGTTATGAATAACGAAACCATTAAGACCCAATCTAAAACAAATGGAATAACCCGAAGGGCATTTTTACTACGATGCACGAGTTTAACCGCCGCCGTATCAGGGGCTGCTTTAATATCAGGTTGTCAGATCTGCGGTACCACGAGGAAAAACCACACCGATATAACTTTTTTCATTATTGGAGACGTTCATTACGGCCGTTACCAGCTCAAGAACAATGAGGCTCTCAATAAAATTGTCATCGACGAAATGAACTCGGCACCTTCAAATTTTTCCTATCCAAAATCAGTAGGAGGTAAAAAAATTAATAAACCACGCGCAGTAGTGGTTGTTGGGGATCTTTGCGACAACGGTTTGCAGGGGCAATGGGCCGGCGAAAACAGCGTAGACGGCTTTGTAAGCGACTACGGTTTAAATGGTAATTGTAGACTCAAATATCCAGTTTATGAAGGCTTCGGTAATCACGACTATGAGCTTAGCGGTAAAGATCATTACTCGAAAGATCAGGTTAAGATTAGAAATCAGAGCAGGCAGGGAATAAGTAATCTTTCAGAAAATGGCTTCCATTACAGTTGGGACTGGGATAATGTGCATTTTATAAATTTAAACCTTTACCCTGGCCCACAAGGCAACAGATGGGCGGAGTCTGAGGGATCAATTGACTTTTTAAAAGCGGACCTGGCTGCGAAAGTTGGAAAAAGCAATAGGCCTGTAGTTATATGTCATCATTTTGGTTTGGATGAGCGAAGCCAGAAATGGTGGGATCCCAAAGACAGAGATACTTATTACGAAACAATCAAGGACTATAACATAATTGCTATTTTCCATGGGCATACGCATAAATCAATAGTCTATCAATGGCGGGGAATTGATGTCTACGATGTCGGTGCAGGCGTAGATGGTGAATGGTCTGCGGTTAACATTACGGATAATGAACTGATCTTCGCCAACAGAAACAGAAATGGTTGGAACCTGATGGCAAGAAAAAGTATCGAGCCAATCGCAGTAAGCAAATAAATATACATTCTTAACACAAAATGGCGAGCAGATTAGTTCGTCCTTCTAACTTTATAGTAGCATTTTAGCAGATAATTGCTAAAATGCTTTTTTTGTTGGAAACCGTGCTTTAGCAGGATGAATATGCGTGAAATAAAGAAAATAAATATGCCCTTGACGGGTGAAGCTGTTGCTTGCCTGCGGGCAGGCGATCAGGTTGCTGTCAGCGGTGTTGTTTATACTGCCCGTGATATGGCACATAAGAGGCTGGTTGGCGCTATTGAAGCCGGCGACGAGTTGCCTTTTGAGCTGGCTGGGGCGTGTATTTACTTTCTAGGCCCTACACCTGCAAGACCAGGAAAAGTTATAGGAGCTGCCGGCCCGACGACTTCTTCGAGGATGGATACATTTAGTCCGACTTTGATATCCAAAGGCTTGAAAGCTATGATAGGCAAAGGGTACCGGGGCGATGAGGTTCGCAGGGCATTAAAAGAATATAAGGCTGTTCATCTGGCGACTATCGGCGGAGCGGGCGCATTGTTGAGTAAGCATATAGTAAAATGTGAAGTAGTTGCCTATGAAGACCTTGGCACAGAGGCAATAAGAAAACTTGAAGTAGTTGATTTCCCCGCGGTTGTTGCATACGATTGCTATGGGAACAGCGTATATAATAAGGAGTAACAAAATTGAAAGTAGCATTGATCGGTCTTACACAATCAGGCAAAAGTACATTGCTCTCAGCAATAAGCGGCAAAAATATCAGCATCGGCTCTGTCAATATTGAAGAGGCCGTCGTTCCTGTGCCAGACGAAAGACTCGACTGGCTAACCAAACTTTATAAACCTAAAAAGACCACACCCGGAACAATTGATTGTCTGGATATTCCAGGGTTTGACTTCACAAGCGATAACGGTCGTGCTGCAGCAAGAAGACTTATCAACCAGATAAGAACCGTTGACCTGATCGTACTGGTGGTTCGGGCTTTTGAGAATCCTTCTGTCGCGGCTTATCTAAATACGGTTGACCCGACCCGAGATATTGAAGAATTTAAAACAGAGCTTTTGCTTTCTGACCTGGAACTGGTGACTACAAGAATAGAAAGACTTGAAAAGCAAATACATAAGCCCACAAAGACACAGGGAAAAGATAAGGCTGAGCTTGAATTACAGAAAAAATTACAGGAAACAATCGAAGCTGAAAAGCCCATATCAACAGCAATCAGCAATGAAACTGAGCTTGAGATAATTAAGTCGCTGGGGTTTTTAACTTTAAAACCCATGATAGTAGCGATCAATGTCGATGACAATCAACTTGATAAGGAATTTGACTTCTCGAAATTACTGGACAAGTCGGTCCCAATAATAAAGATCAGTGCCCAACTGGAAAAAGAACTGGTTGAACTGGATGCTGAAAGCAAAGCAGAATTTATGTCTGACCTTGGTCTGACTGAATCTGCGGTTAGTAAATTCGTTAACAGCTGTTACGAAACATTGGGAATGATAAGCTTTCTTACATCCGGACCAGATGAAGTTCGGGCCTGGCCAATAAAAAAAGGTACTACAGCTTTATTTGCAGCGGGCAAAATTCACAGCGATATCCAACGCGGCTTTATCCGTGCTGAGACTATCGCTTATAACGATATGAAAGAACTTGGTGATGAAAAAGCAGTCAAAGCCGCTGGTAAGGCAAAGCTTGAGGGCAAAGAATACGTTGTTAAAGACGGCGACATTATTAATTTCAGGTTTAATGTTTAATTACGAGTAAACTATGAAAGCAGCGGTACTGACGGGCATCAGGCAAATGGAAATTATTGATATGCCAGACCCTGTTATTGAAAACAATACTGATGTATTGTTAAAAATTGAGATGGTCGGGGTTTGCGGCTCTGATGTGCATTATTACGAGATGGGTAATATCGGGACGCAGGTTGTAAAATATCCTTTTGTTGTTGGTCATGAGTGTGCAGCAACAGTTAAGGCTGTTGGTAAAAATGTCACCAGGGTCAAGCAAGGCGACCGTGTGGTAGTTGACCCGGCGATAGTTTGTCATAATTGTGACCAATGCAATGCCGGACGTGAAAACACATGCCGCAATATTAAATTTCTTGGCTGTCCCGGACAAATCGGTGGATGTCTTTGTGAATATATGATAATGCCGCAGGATTGCTGTTACCCTGTTTCAAATGATTTCAGTCTGGCAAACTGCGTTATGTGCGAACCATTAACAATCGGCTACTATTGCGTTCAGCAGGCAGCATTAAAGGAAAACGCCGATATTGCGATTCTTGGTTCTGGACCAATCGGATTAAGCTGTCTTTTAAACATGCAAACAAAAAAAATCAATGCCTGCTATATGACAGATAAGATAGATTTCAGAGCAGCAACCGCAAATAGAGCTGGCGCTGCATGGGCGGGGAATCCTGATAAAACTAACATCGTTGAAGCTATCCTGGCACAACAACCGGCTGGAATGGATGTAGTTTTTGAATGTGCAGGACAACAAGATACCCTCGATCAGGCTTTGGAGTTATTAAAGCCCGGCGGTAAATTGGTAATGGTGGGGATACCAAGGCAAGAGAGAGTGACTTTTGTTATCGATAAGATGAGAAGAAAAGAAATTACGATTGTAAATATCAGACGGCAAAACAACTGTACAAAAAAATGTATAGACATCATCACAGACGGTAAAATAAACGCCGACTTTATGTTTACTCACAGTTTTAAACTGGCTGATGCTCAGAAGGCATTTGATATGGTAGCAAATTATGATGATGGCGTTATAAAAGCTATGATCGAGATTTAAGATGAAAACAGCAAGCATATTAAGTATCGGTAATGAAATATTAAGCGGCTTAACGGTTGATACCAACTCGGCGTGGCTTAGTCAGGAGCTTTTTTCGATAGGACTGCCTACCATAAGTCATCATGCTGTCGGTGATGACATCGACCTGATTGTCGATTATATGAAACTAGCTGAGCGTGAATCTGATGTTGTAATGATCACGGGAGGGCTTGGTCCAACTGATGATGATCTGACCAGGCAAGCATTTGCAAAATTCATGGGCGTTGAACTGGAGTTGAAAGAAAACCTGCTGAAAAATTTAAAATGTTTTTTTGCGAACAATAATTATCCTATGTCCGAAAGAAACAAAATACAGGCATACATCCCCGCTGGAGTAACTGTTTTACCAAACAATCTTGGTACTGCACCCGGGATGATGGTTGAAAAACAAGGAAAAATTTTCGCAGCAATGCCTGGTGTGCCTTATGAAATGAAGGCAATGTTCACTGAATCGCTTAAAGATAAACTTATCACCCTTTGCAGCGGACAAGCGGTCATTTCCAAAAAACTCAAATGTTTTGGAGCTGGCGAATCAGCCATAGCTGAAAAACTCGGGAATCTAATGGACAGAAAAAGAAACCCTCTTATAAATTGCACAGTTGATTTCGGGGTTACCACACTTCATATCATCGCAAAAGCAGAAACTAGGCTCCAGGCAGAAAATCTGGTCCATAAAGACGAATTAAAGCTGCGTCAGATACTTGGTGAGCTGATTTATGGAACAGATGACGAAACATTGGCCCAGGTTGTAGGAAATAAGCTGGCACAGCAGGGCAAATTTTTGGCACTGGCAGAGTCATGCACAGGCGGGCTCATAGCAAAACTTATTACCGATGTCCCCGGCGCCAGTAATTATTTCAAGCAAAGCTGGGTAACTTACACTAATGATGCCAAGATAAATCAACTTTCAGTAGCAGCGGAATTGATAGAAAAATATGGTGCGGTAAGCCCACAAGTCGCAGATGCAATGGCAAAAGGTGCAAAAAACAAAGCAAAATCGGACTACGCAATAGCAGTGACCGGAATAGCAGGACCAACAGGAGCAAGCGAACAAAAACCCATCGGATTGGTATATATATCTATTGCGTCCGATAAGAAATGCATTACAGAGAAGTTTATATTCTCCCACGATAGAAATTTCGTCCGTTTCAGAGCCGCCCAAACTGCATTAAATCTGCTACGCAAACAATTAGGTGATTGACCTCATTAAGTAATAATGTTATAATGGAAATTACCCGATTTAACAAGAAAATGACAATATTACAATACTTTGGGTTAAGATGGCTAAAAAACACAAACGTTTAGGTGAAATAATTTATAAAGCTGGTTTGGTTGAAAAGAACACTCTTTTGAATGCTATCAAGCTTTCGATGAAAGAGAAGAAGCAATTAGGCCAGATTCTACTTGAAAAAGGACTGATAGACGTAGAAAACCTCACACAGGCTCTCGCTAAGCAGGCGGAAATGAAATATGTCAATATGGATCATGTAGATATTGATCCTGAGACCATGAAACTCATTCCTGAAGAGATCATAAAACGCCATAAGGTACTGCCTCTCGGAAAAGAAGATGGCAAGCTGAAAATAATAATAGGCGACCCAATGAATCTCGATGCAATAGATGCCGTTAGATTCAGGTTAAATACAGAGTTGGAACCTCACCTTGGAACCGCTGAAAAAATAAGGGCTTACATCGAAAATTCAGCTGATAACGTAAAACAGGAAGAGGACGATCAACTAAGACACAGCATTGATGCCACTGCAGCAGAACTCGAGGAGTTTGGTGATGAGCTGCATGCCCAGGCTCTGCTCGCTGCTAACGCCAGCGGAGATGATGAGGGACCTATTGTCAAATTAGCAAATCTGATAATTGACAGTGCTTATCATATGCGGGCAAGTGATATTCACATTGAGCCTATGTCAGATAGAATACGCATAAGATATCGTGTTGATGGTGTCTGTCTTGAAAAAGACAATATCCCCAAAAACATGCAGGCGCAGCTAATGACACGTTTTAAAATTATCGCCGGAATGGATATCGCAGAACGCAGACTGCCTCAGGATGGAAGAATAAAACGACCAATAGATGGCACTGATATTGACTTCCGTGTATCTGCACTACCGGCTTATCATGGCGAAAGTATCGTGCTTCGTATCCTTCGTCCAGATGCTGTCAATATAGGAGTCCAAGCGTTAGGTTTTGAATCTGACGACTATGACAGGTTCCAGAGAATCATTAAAAGACCAAATGGAGTTTTTCTTGTAACAGGGCCTACTGGTAGCGGTAAGACAACAACACTTTATGCGGCCTTGCAGGAACTAAACAGACCCGACAAAAAAATCATTACCGCTGAGGACCCTGTCGAATATAACTTTGCTGGTATGAATCAGTGTCAGGTAAAAAATGATATCGGGCTGACTTTTGACATCATATTAAGATCTATGCTTCGTCAGGCACCAAACATTATTCTCGTCGGTGAAATCCGAGACGGCGAAGTTGCCGACATTGCTATACAGGCAGCTCTTACGGGACATCTCGTATTCAGCACGCTTCATACCAATGATGCTCCCAGCGCTATTACCCGTTTGATAGATATGGGTGTTAAGCCCTTCCTGGCGGCAAGTTCTATACAGGCAATTATGGCACAGCGACTAGTCAGAGTATTGTGCAGTTGCAAAGAAGTAGACGAAAACCCTGATCCACATTACCTCAGACTTTTAAATATGTCGCCGGAAGAACTGAAAAAATATACGATTTATAAAGCAGTTGGATGTCCAAAATGCCATGGTACAGGTTATAAAGGACGGCAAGGTATATTTGAACTCGTCGAGTTAAATAATGAAATAAGAGAGCTGGCATTTGCGAAAGCTCCTACCACTGAACTAAGAAAAGCTGCTATCGCAAGCGGTATGAAACCCCTGGTGGAAGATGGAAAAAGGAAAATCTTCAAAGGAATGACAACACCTAAGGAAGTCGCAAGGATTGCTCAGACCGACGAATTAGCAGAACTATGATAAAGTTAAAGGATAATATTAAATGGCAACTGTAAATATGGACCGCCTCTTGCAGGCATGTGTAACGCAAGACGCATCCGATATACATATTACGGTAGGTAGACCCCCTGTATTTCGTATGGGTGGTGGGTTACGTTCCCTCGAAACTAAAGTTCTCGAACCAGATGATACGACAGCTTTGATGAAAAGTATCACTCCAGATAGGAACCAGCAGGAACTTCAGGAATCCGGTACTACAGACTTTGGTTTTGCTTTTGGTGACCAGGCGAGATTCCGTGTATCTGTTTTTAGACAAAAAGGCAGTATTGCTATGGTTCTTCGTCTTATTCCATCAAGAATTATGAGCCTTGATGAAATAGGTTTGCCAAAAATATGCGCCGCTCTATGCCGAAGACCAAGGGGAATGTTCCTTGTAACAGGTCCAACTGGTAGCGGTAAAACAACTACCTTGGCAGCAATGATTAACTATATTAATGAAAACTTCGACAGACACATTGTGACAATGGAAGAGCCTATCGAATACTACCATCAGCACAAAAAATCTATTATAAACCAGCGTGAAATCGGGATTGATGTCCCTACTTTTTCAGAAGCACTAAGACGAGTTCTCAGACAGGACCCAGACGTTATCCTCGTCGGTGAGCTTCGAGACCTTGAAACTATCGAAGCCGCTATCCGAGCAGCTGAAACGGGACACCTTGTCTTCAGTACTTTGCATACAACAAGTGCTTCCGGTACAATTACGCGTATTATCGACGTTTTCCCGCCTAACCAGCAAGAACAGATCAGAACACAGCTAAGCACTAACCTTATTGCTGTACTTGCCCAGGCACTTTGTCCAGTTGCCACTGGAAAGGGACGTGTAGCAGCATATGAATTCATGGTAGTAACACCTGCTATCTCTAACCTTATTCGAGAAAACAAAGCTTACCGAATCGATTCGAGTATTCAGACTGGTAGAAAACTCGGTATGCAGCTTCTCGATGACCACCTATGGGAACTTTATGACGCCGGTAGAATCACTGCGTCGGAAATGCTTGACAAGGCACGTCAGCCTGGCGCACTGCAGGATAAACTGCTTGCCAAAAATAAAAAGAATAAAAGCAGTGAAGAAGAAGACTTGGGTGGCGATGTTCTACGAACCTAAGCATTTCTTGTATAATATATATGAAAAAGCCGGTATCTTTATTTTAATGCCGGCTTTTTTTATTCAAGCAATCTTGCCTCTGCCCAGTTGGCATGGTCAGCATTGATACCGTTGCCGCCATCAGTAACAACAAGTTCGAGTTTCTTACAGCCTTTGATATCAACATCAACAAATGTTGGATAAATAAATTCCGATTTTTCCATCAAAGGGCTATTATATATTTTTTTGCCATCAACATAAACTTCAAATGTCACGCTGCCGTAAACGCTCCAATCGACACCTACCCAGCTTTGAAATCTGCTGTATTTTCCGTCGAGATCATAAACAATTTTAGAGTTCGCATGTGTGCATAAACCTCTGACATATTTTTTTTTGCTAATTTGTAAAGGCTTACCGTCAGCAATATTTTTGTTGATTGACAGTTCACAGTATCCCTGCGAAACAGAGACCGGCTTTAACGCATCCAAATAAACCCCATTTACCACATCAACAGGCATTTCCATACTAACTCCGTCGCCGAGGTATTTCATATCAGTAGGTCTGATTAACGCAATACTGTCCAATGATATAAATTCTGGATTAGTAATAGAATTTGAATATCCTGCTTTTTCACCGCCAGCCTTTGTCGCCCAAACCCATGCGCTTACATTAGTGCATTCGCTGCTTATTGCCTCAACCGAAATTGTATTTTTACCTTTTTCGAGCGGAACTTCAACAAAAGTCCAGGTTTCACGGTCAGGTATCCAGGTAGTACGCCATCCCTCCTCAGAAACATCAATTCTCGGCAGAACCTGTTTGCCATTTATAATGAATTTACCTAAAGCATACACAGGACTTTTACCCTGGCCTTCAAGTAAAAGCAAAAACTTATTTTGAGAACTTTCCAGAATCAACTCAGCTTCAAGCGTAACCTTGGTTCCTTTTTTCGCATCAGCAATTCTGTTGATCCAGTTATCACCCATAGCTTCTTTCGAACCTGTAAAATCAACATTGAGAACATGGCTGCGTATAACATTAGCCTTTATCTGCCCGCCTATGCAATCCGATGCAGCTGGCAGATTTTTCGTCTCCTGATTCTTAGCAATAGAAAGAACAACCGTTTCATAAGGAGCCAAATCAATTGCCACACCATCACCAAACTTAACATCTTTGGCGTACAGCCTTGGTTCAGGATACAAACCAACCACGGATGCATTTTTAAACTTAGGTGACAACTCAGTCTCGCCATTAAGTTTCAATGTATAAGTAACAGAAGTTATCCAAGGGTTTCGGATCAATACCAATCCCTTATCTTCCTGCCAGTGTGCATAACCATAAGGCTCTCTAGGCATCACAGCCAAGTCTGTAAACTGTGGAACACTGCCGTTTTGCCATGACTGCGGCAGCAAAGGTTGGGTTTGCCCCGTAATAATTTCAGAGTTTTTCCTCGCCCAGTTCATGACATCAGATAGCTGCTGCCATCTGAACTTGTCCATATACTTAGGATTAAAATAAAACTGAACAAATTTATTGCCTCTCATCAGACATGTAACCGCGTCATTCATGAATGGGTTATCATCCTGATGAACAATGCCCATCAGATCATGTGCGGCAACCGGAACAGGCATCAAAGCCGCTCCCTGCAAATTATAAAAATCTCTGCCTGTAGTAAAGCTCTCACGATAAACTGGACAAGGCACCTGCCCCAAAGGAGCATCATCGCCGTAACATCCAACCATTGACTCAACATAGAAAAGCCACCACGGACTTGGGTGCCATCCGAAACAAGTCGATTCACGCCACACATCTGGATTAGCTTTGTGAAAACCTTCGAAAGCATCAATAGCACCTTCTGCGGTTTTTTCTTTTGATAGATCTCCGCCAACATA
>CAZBKA010000036.1:0-24228 GCA_964492365.1 uncultured Pirellulales bacterium
CCATCTTCGCCTTGCGTGATTAAACAACCAAAAGTTAAAAACAAAAATACAACCGCAAAAGCACTCAGAATTTTTTTAGGATTTATATTATGAATTTTCATTTTGAATAATATCCACCAATAGACTCAGTTTTTCAATCATATAATCAGCATGTTCAGCAAATTCTTTCGCTTTTTCATTATTTAAAAGAAGAACTGACTTTGCCCCCGCAGCTTTGGCACAAAGAAGGTCAAAAAGATAGTCTCCAACCATAAGCGTCTGGTTGGTTGGAACTTTAAACTTTTCACAAATAAATTTTACACCAAATGAATCCGGTTTTACCGGACCATCTTCTCTGCCGACAAAAATATCAAATTCAATATTATGCTTACGAGCTATTTCAATAGCGTTATCTTTTGTATTTCGGGTAAGTACCGCAATAGGCAAACCCTGGCTATGAATCCATTCAAGGGTCTGTTTTGCTCCGGGTTGAAGTGATGAATTATCTATACCAAGTTGTTCATGATATCGTAGTATTTTATCTAGTCGTGTCCTTTCAGCATCACTAGCCCGCTGCATTATCTCCCATACGGGCCCAGCATTTCTTGCAAGACCCATTTCCTCTCTGATATTGTCAAAATCAAAAAAAGGTTCTGTAATCGTCCCGTCAAGATCAAATATAACAGCCTTTACCGCCATTTTACAAAATACCTGCCTTTTTACTGCTTTTTACCTCTGAGCAATTCAATAAAAAACTTGCATGCCTGACTATACAATTTATTCTTACGAACGATAATCCCTGTTGGTCTGACAAAATTTTGATTCGTAAACGGTATTGCCATTAACGTCCCGCTTGCAACTTCCTGCATTATTGTACTTTTCGGCAAAATAGTGACTCCTGAATTGATTTCTACTGCCCTTTTTATGGTTTCCGTATTGTCAAATTCCATCGTCGGATTTACTACCACATTATAACTGCTGAGAATATTATCGATCCATCCCCTGGTTGGCACATCACAACCAAAACATATGAAATTCTCAAATTGAACCTGATGAATATCAACCTCTTTTTCACTTGCCAGCAAATGCCTTGGGCTGCACACCAGAACTAAAGGTTCATTTATAAATTCATAAACTTCAAATTTCCGGTCTCTTTTAGGAATCGCAACCAAACCAACATCGATATCACCTGAAAGCACCTGTGCATAAATCTTATTCGCCTCCATATACTCGATATGAACATTGACTTGTGGGTACTTGACCATAAACTTTTTAACATAACTCGGTAGAACATGCATGCCAATACTAAAAATAGCCGCAACATTGATTCTTGCACTCGTGGATGACTTCATCGCGTTGAGTTCGCTTTTAAACTGCTCATACCTGTCGAGAATATCTTTCGAAGCTATATAAAGCAACTGCCCTTCTTTTGTCAGCTCTAAAGGCCTTTTCTTACGGTTTATCAACTGGCATTTATAAAGAAGCTCTATCTGGGCAAGTTGCTGAGATATCGCTGACTGACTTAATAAATGTTTTTCTGCCGCTTTCGAAAAGCTCTTCCATTCTGCTAAGTCACAAAAAACCTTCAGGGTTTCAATATGCATTATCAGTTTTCCTAATAAAACCTATTACTATTAATCTCTTGCATCCTGTTATAAACATCTATAATACTATGTTAGATAGTATTATCAAGACTAATTTATGATATAAGTTATGAATTTATTTTATGGAGATATCCCGATGTCAGCCAATAGTGTAATTCAGTCTGTATATGAACAAGTTTTACGCCGTAACCCAGGTGAAATAGAATTTCACCAGGCAGTTAAAGAAGTACTCGATACACTCGGACCGGTACTTGAGAAGAACCCAAAGTATATTGAGGCACATATTCTCGAAAGAATTGTAGAACCCGAAAGACAGATAATATTCAGGGTTCCATGGCAGGATGATTCAGGTAACTACAGAGTAAACCGCGGCTTCAGAGTCCAGTTTAACTCAGCAATTGGACCATACAAAGGTGGTATACGGTTCCATCCAAGCGTTTATCTTGGAATTATTAAGTTCCTCGGTTTCGAGCAAATACTTAAAAATTCACTTACTGGTCTTATGATGGGCGGTGGTAAAGGCGGCTCTGACTTTGATCCTAAAGGTAAGAGTGACAATGAAATTATGCGTTTCTCTCAGAGTTTTATGACAGAGCTTTGCAAATACATCGGAGCCGATACTGACGTTCCGGCTGGTGATATTGGCGTAGGTGGGCGTGAAATTGGGTACCTGTTCGGTCAATACAAAAGAATCAGAAATGAGTTTACTGGCGTTTTAACTGGTAAAGGGCTGGAATGGGGTGGTTCACTGACTCGTACGGAAGCAACAGGCTACGGTTTGGTTTATATCATGGATGAAGCACTCAAAGCTGCTGGTAAGAGCTTTAAAGGTCTTAATGTAGCAATCTCTGGTTCTGGTAACGTCGCTATTTTCGCATGTGAAAAAGTTAATCAGCTTGGCGGTAAAGTAGTCACAATGAGTGATTCAAATGGTTTTATCTACGACAAGAATGGTATTGATCTGGATGCGATCAAGCAGATTAAGCTTGTAGGAAGAAAGCGTATTAAGGAATACACAACAACTCACAAAAATGCTACTTACTCAGAAGGATGTAATGGTGTTTGGACTGTAAAATGCGATGTTGCTCTTCCTTGTGCTACACAAAATGAGCTTGGTGAAGAATCCGCAAAAACTCTACTTTCTAACGGATGTATCGCCGTTGCTGAGGGGGCAAATATGCCTACCACTCCAGAAGGCGTTGAAGTGTTCCAGAAAGCTGGAATTATCTTCCTTCCTGGTAAAGCTGCAAATGCAGGCGGTGTTGCGGTATCCGGACTCGAAATGGCACAGAACAGCCAGAGAATACCGTGGACATTTGAAAAAGTTGACGCAGAACTTAAGATTATCATGACTACAATTTACAACAATATCAGCTCAGCTGCTGAAGAATACGGCTGTGCTGGTGACTTTGTCGCTGGTGCAAATATTGCCGGTTTCATCAAAGTTGCAAACGCAATGCTCGCTCAGGGGCTTGTATAAACTTAAGCTGTACAATAATGTTTTTAAAAAGGGCTTTGCTTAACACAAGGCCCTTTTTTTGTTGTATAGTCCTCAAAATAATATTAAAATCACTCCCGACATGACAGAACAACACGATATTAAAAAAGCTGTTAAACAGCATTGTGAAATGGAAAATTTCTTTTCAGGGGGATTTGCTATCAAAAAAGTCTACGGCCATCAGGATGAAGAAATATGCGAAACCGAAACCATCGAATCAACTGAATTTGCCAATGACAATTCTGCAGAACTCCGGAAAATAGCCGACGAAGTTAAGAAATGCACCAAATGTGAGCTATGTGCAACACGAACAAACACCGTCCCAGGCAATGGCAATCCAAATGCAAAGATCGTATTTGTAGGCGAGGCACCTGGCGCTGATGAAGATGCTCAGGGAATCCCGTTTGTCGGAAGAGCAGGTAAATTGCTTACTGATATCATTTCGGCTATGGGACTGAAACGGGAAGATGTTTTCATATGCAATATTCTCAAATGCCGACCACCTGAAAATCGCGACCCAAAAGCTGAAGAAATCATCAAATGCATGGGCTACCTGCAAAAGCAGCTCGAAATCATATGCCCTGAAATGATAATCGCACTTGGTGCACATGCCGCAAGAACGCTGCTAAACACCGAAGAAGCTATAGGCAAACTTAGGGGGCGATTCCATGATTACCAAACATGCACTGACAGCAAACCAATAAAAGTTATGCCGACATACCATCCGGCATATCTGCTCAGAAATTATTCAAAGGACAACCGAACACGCGTCTGGGATGACATGAAAAAAGTCATGGCAGAGATAGGTTTGTCTGTGCCAAAGAAAAGTAAATAACAAAAACTAATTTGTGGGGTTACTTTCGGTTATTTTTTTTGCCAGGTCTGAAAGCATGTTTTTTACTTTTTCATCGGTTTTTTCTATTTCAGCAATTTTGTTACATGCATGCATAACAGTGGTGTGATCCCTGCCGCCAAGATGCCCGCCTATTTCCTCAAGACTATGTTTCGTAAGGTTCCTGGCAAGGTACATGCATATCTGCCTCGGCATAGTAATACTTTGACTTCTTTTTTTGCTTTGAAGATCTGTCAGTCTGACATCAAAGTACTTGGTAACAACATTAATAATATCAGTGATGCTGATATGACGCGTCGCTATGCTGACTTGACCATCTAATGCAAGCTTAGCAAGCTCAAGTGTAATAGGCGCGTTAGATGTCATTGCCACCGCATAAATTGTCGTCAATGCACCTTCAAGCTCTCTTATATTGGTACAAACTTTCTTAGCGATATACTCCGATATTTCCTCTGATATCTCAAGACCTCGAAGATGAGCTTTCTTTTGAACGATAGCCGCTCTGGTTTCGTACGTAGGCGGATCAACTCGCGCAACCAGACCCCAGCTAAACCTGCTTATAAGCCTCTGCTCAAGCGAAGGTATCTCATTAGGGGCGCAGTCTGCACTCAGAAGTATTTGTTTGCCGCTATTGTAAAGAGCATTAAATGTATGAAAAAATTCTGTCTGGCTTTGCTCACGTTCACTCAAAAACTGAACATCATCGATAACCAGCGTATCAACCGTGCGGAACTGACTTTGAAAACCAGCAAGATTGCCCTGCTCTATCGCATGGATAAATCTGTTCACGAAATCTTCGCAGCTCAAAAATTGTATCACAGCCCCGTTGAATCTGTTTCTGGTTTCACAGCAAACAGCATGCAGTAAATGAGTTTTGCCAAGTCCCGAACTTCCATAAAGAAAAAGCGGATTATAGGTATTACCTGGAGATTGACTTATTGCTATACAACTTGCATGGGCTAGCCTGTTGCTTGGACCTACAACAAAATTATCAAAAGTATAATCAGGATTCTGTTTAAAACCAATGTTTTCATCTGGTTGGTCAAATGATAAATTAGTTTGATTTTTATCATCAACTACAAAATCAACAGTGACCAGATGACCTGTTATCTGTTGAGCGGACCTGAGAAAACTCGTCTGGCAATTTGCACGCAAAAACTGAACTGTAGAGTCATCGGGACAACTTATTACCAGGGAACCTCCGTCAAGCTGAGCAACGTTAAGCTTGTCAAACCATTGACGCGTATTAACCGGGTCAAGAGACTTAGCGCGGTCAAGTATATCAGAAAAAATTTCTTCTATTTCCCAAACAGCCAAGTCATACTCCTTTAATCAAATTAAAAAACAACAACACTTACACACCTGAAAAATTTTATTAAAAACTCCGGCTTGAACGCCCTTCAACCGTCCCTGGTCAATCGGTTTAAAACTGTAACCAGATTTGCTCTGTTTGTCAAAGAAAAACATTACACCTACTATAAATTGCTTAAAAACGCAAACTCAATTTATGGCACTCGGAACAAAAAAAACACCCCTTCATTATATCTATGCTTGAAATTTGTGCAATTATCTGCGAAACTCTTAGTCTGATGTTTTTTTTATAAGGAATTATTATATGGGATTGTTTACAAAAACAGCGAACTTTTTTAAAGAAAAGCTCACTAAAACAAGGGACAAGATAGCCAGTTCGCTGACCAGCATCTTGACTTTAGGTCGAAAAATTGATGATGATCTGCTCGACAAACTCGAGGAGACCCTGATAAGTGACGACATTGGTGTGGAAACCACGGACAAACTCATCAACGATTTACGCCTGGCCTATCGCAGCAAAAAGATATCTCAAACTGATGATATAATCCCGTTTTTAAAGGAGCACATGAAAGGGTATTGGCCAGACGGACAAGGACTGCTGATAACCGCTCAAACTGGTCCAACCGTGATACTTGTTGCAGGTGTTAATGGTTCAGGTAAAACAACCAGCATTGCCAAGCTTGCCTACATTCTAAGCAAAAACAACAAAAAGGTAATAGTTGCTGCATGTGACACTTTTCGCGCTGCCGCTGTCGAACAGTTAAGTATCTGGGCAGACAGGATCGGCGTACAAATTGTAAAACATAATAGCGGCTCTGACCCCGCTGCTGTCGCTTATGATGCCTGCGAAGCCGCCATCGCCAGAAATGTCGATTACCTGATACTAGACACCGCAGGCAGATTGCATACACAAAAGAACCTCATGCGTGAACTTACAAAAATCCGCGATGTCGTCGCAAAAAAAATCCCTGGCACACCAAATGAGGTACTCTTGGTGCTTGATGGTACAACAGGACAAAACGCAATATCTCAAGCTAAACTTTTCACCGAGGCTATTGATGTTACCGGAATATTCTTATCGAAACTCGATGGTACTGCCAGAGGCGGAATCGTAATTGCAATTAGGGACCAACTGAACATCCCTGTTAAATTTGTAGGCTTAGGCGAAAAACCCGAAGATATCGCAGAATTTGACCCGGAAAAATTTGTCGAAGCTTTATTCTAAAAATAAATTCCACCAAAAATAAAAAAAGCCCCGCAGCTTTGAAACTGCGAGGCTTTTTATTTATCTTTAATTCTTTCTTAAACTTTTGGATTGTTGCCAACATATGTGGTCTTTGGCAATCCGCCTGTCAAAGGCATAGCATAATTTACAAAAGCCTCTGTAATGCCGTTGCCATCTGCATTGATGAATTCAGCAGGCAGAGATTTTGTCTTTTCAGCAACATTAGCAAGCTCTGTTCTGAAATATTTGATTGCGTATTTACCATCTTCGGACCGTTTCATAGCAACTGAACCGCTCTTTTGGGTCTCCGAAAACTTCACTGCTTTCCTGCCGCATGTTCTTGCTTCTTTAACATCTGTTGCTGACTGCAAACCAGCAAAGCTGCGCTGCAGATAACCAAAAGTATCTGCACGAACACGTTTGATATTGAGTTTGGTTTTCACCTGGGTCGCAAGGAAATCTGCCAACGCGCCGGTACCTGAAAGTTGAACATTGCCATGAGAATCAACTTCAGCATTTTGGTTAAGAACCTGCGCCCATGTAACTCCGTTTTCATTACATATTCCTTCGCTGACCGCAATAACACACCTGCCAAGTTTTTTATAAACTTTATCAACATCGGAAATAAACTTATCCATTGAAAAGCCTCTTTCCGGAATATATACCAAATGTGGCCCATCGTCTTCACGCTGTTTGCCTAAAGCAGAAGCCGCTGTCAAAAAACCTGCATGCCTTCCCATGATAACATCAATCTTAACACCTGGTAACGCCCTGTTATCCAGATCGTCACCCATAAGCGCACAAGCTACGAATTTAGCCGCTGTACCAAACCCCGGGCAGTGATCCGTTACGAGAAGATCATTATCAACTGTCTTGGGAACATGAAAAGCTTTGAGATCATAACCAGCCTTCTTAGCCATCGTGTTGATAATATAAGCCGTATTAGCCGAATCATTTCCGCCGATGTAATAGAAATATCTGATATCACGCTTCTGAAAGACATTCAGTATTTTCTGACAATAAGCTTCATCGGGTTTATCTCTGCTTGAACCAAGACCTGATGAAGGCGACGCCGCCAGAATCTCAAGTTCGCTATCTGAAATAGCACTAAGATCGATAAAATTCTCTTTTACCATTCCAGATACCGCATGAACGGCACCATATATTTTATCGATACCAGGATGCTTTTTCGCCTGTTCGATAACACCTACCAGCGACGCATTAATAACGCCTGTAGGTCCGCCAGATTGACCAACCACTGCATTTGCCATTTTTATAACTTCTCCATAAAAAAACTGTTATCATTTTTAACATTGGAGCAAATATTATATAAATCAAGGCACAGGATTCAAGAACAAAGCACCAAATTAACCAAATTATCTGGGCTGCAAAATCACGCAAAATAACCGTTATTTCACCTGTTTAAGCTCATAACTGCATGCAGGTTCAAGAAAATAAAGCCACTTTGAATTAACTTTCGATTTTAAAATTGCCCCAGCTGCCAGAGAATAAAAGTCAAGCTGATTTCGATAAAGCTGCCCTCTTTCTGCAACCTGTTCAGCAGTTATCCGGTCAGTTTTAAAATCTATAACAATAAGCCCGTTTTGTGTTTTTATAACCATATCGATAATACCCTGTACGACTATAATATCGTCCAGCTCATCACTGTTCGGCAAAGCAATAACGCCCTTCTGCCATTTCCCCGCTGAAACCGCCAGCGAGAAGGCCCACTCACGCAAAACCTCGTTATCCTTTTCAAAAACTTCCCTGCCAAGGTCGCTTTGAAAAAATGACACTATCGATGCCGCATTAACCTTCTCACCTGCTTCAGCAGATAAAACACCGCTGCCAACAAGATCACATTTCAGCTCATGTAAAACTTCTAATGTCACCACGCCAGACAGGTTAACCTTAGAAAGCAAAAGATGCGCCGCTGAACCGATAGTCAGGCTGTCCGTTTTACCGCCAGCCACACCACCAGACAAAGCCACAGGTTTCTTCACAACCGCCCTGGAATAATCCATCTTCGCTAATTCGTCATCACGGTGGTTAAGCCCCGTTACCGAGCACTTCGCCGGCACCAAGGCAATCTCCCGATAATCATATTGCCAATCCAAAGAGTTTTTAACCCTGTCCAGCAAAGCAGATTTTACTTTGCCTGTCAGGTTTCGATCTTCAACTATTGGTTGTTTATGACCGCTCTTAAGCTCATTAATATAATCTTCAATTTTTTGGGTTTCAGATAGACCATAAAAATTCAAATCGAATAATTTACTGTCAGACATCTGCTCGGCAAAACACGTATCAAATGCTTTATGCAATTTTTCCTCGCCGCTCAAACCATACAATATCCAGTCCAGCAGATTATTACATTTGCGAAGCTGCCAGCCGGCAATAGTACCACCGTCGAAAAAAATACCACTCGTCAAAACTTCCTTGACATGGTTTTTGCATGCACAGCCGCACAAAACAAGTTTTTCTTTTGCTCTGGTCAAAGCCACATAAAGAATTCGCATCTCTTCTGCAAGCAGCAACATTCTCTTCTTGCTCTCAATTATTTCCCTGTTCACAGAATCAAATTTTGATTTCTTTTCACAATCTAAAATCCTCAGCCCAAGACCCAAACCGCCGTCATACAAACAATCCGCCCTCTGATCAACCGCATTAAACTGATGGTTCATCTCCGCAAGAAATACAACTGGAAACTCCAGACCCTTGCTCTTATGGACACTAAGAATCCTTACTGCATCATCAGCTGCCACCTGACTTTCCGCACTGCCCCAGTCACGACCAGCATCTGTAATCTTTTCAATAAACTCCACAAACCGACTCAACGACGCCACATCACCACCGCTGACAAAACCTTCGAACTGAATAGCTTTATCATGCAGCTTAAGCAGATTTGCCCTGCGAGATGGCCCCTTGGGAAGTGCCGACACAAAAGCCAGATAGCCGCTATCCCTGTAGAGCTGCCAGATCATATCCGCCAGTCCTTTTGTCGTCGCTATCTGCTGCCAATGATTTATCTGTTCGAAAACACTTCTAAGTCTGCCTGCTAATTCGTCACCACTTTTGCCATTAATATAAAACAACACACTCTCATAAAAATCCATTTTCCTTTTGCCGTTGTCTTTGGTATATGTCTTTATCTGTGTAAGCTGTTCATCTGTTATCTTAAAAAATGGGCTCCGCAGCACTGCCGCCAATTCAATATCGCGACGTGGATTATCCAGCACTTTCAGCAATGATATGCAGTCATTAATTTCTGTCGTCTCAAAATAACCACCCACTCCAGATGAACTGACATTGATTCCTGCAAGTTTAAATATCTCTATATATTCAGCCGCCGAAGAAGATGGACTCCTCATCAGGATAGTAATGTCACCATATCTTACAGGCCGATTCGATTTGAGCTTATCATCGTATATCTCAAATTCCGCCTGCCCCGTCTCTTCGCCTACCATCTGCTTTATTCTCTTTGCGATCATCGCCGCCTGCTTTTGAGAATCGCTTATAAAATCCCTGTCGACAGACTCCCCAGCCTCATCGGACTCCTCCGTCTCATCTTCCTGCACATCATCTTCCGTTGAACTGATCTTACCCTGTTTTTCCAGCAAATCAATCTCCACTGCACAACGCCCTGTCAGCTGTTCATCTTCAGCTTCTAACTTCTTCAGCATCGCAGTTTCATCATAATCGATCTGCGAAATATCACTGCTCATAATCCTGCTGAAAACCTTATTAACAAAATCAAGCACAGGCTTTACCGAACGAAAATTCACCGCCAGATCAACGCGTCTGCCCGCTGTTTCCTCGCTGGATACCTTTTTTAAATTATCAAGAAAAATTGTAGGTTCAGAACCCCTGAAAGCATAAATGCTCTGCTTGGCGTCACCAACCACAAAAACATTGCCCCCCTTCGAAAGCATATCGAGCACCGCCTGCTGAACGCCATTGATATCCTGATACTCATCGACAAAAATATGCTTATATTTTTCTTGCAGCATCAATGCAACTTCTGATGGTCTAAGCTCATCGCTGTCCACATCTTCAACTAAAAGCTTCAGACCATAATGCTCAAGATCAGAAAAATCCAGGCAATTAGCTGAACGTTTGGCATTGGTATAAAACATATCGAATCTCATGACCAGTTCAATCATCACCTTGGTCTGCAAATCCACCGACCCCGCAGCAACCTGACTATACCTGTCACTCAATATCGCCAGATTTGCAATGTTTTTTAAATCACCCCCTGCATTTTTTTTAAGCTTTTGCATCATCTCTTTGATAGTATCATCAAGCCCCCTTGGCAAAGTTAAACTTTTTTGCTCAGCAAGATTAGATATGAGTCTGACACATTTATCAAAATCATCCCCCTCGAGACATTCAGCTGCCTGTCTCAAATCATAAACATAAGCAGCATCTAATTTACCTGCCCAGTCACCAGTCGGAACTTGACTTAGATAAAGTTTCTTAATATGCTCGAATTGGCCGATCAGATCTTCAAGCCTGACTTTCAGCATCTCTTTTTCACTGTCCGCTAAAAGCACCCCCCCTTTATCCTGAGAAAGCAAAACCGCCTTTTCATACCAGTTCTTTCTCGAAACAACACCATCAAGAAAATTGCTTATCTTAATAACATTAGTCAGAAAACTGTCACTCGAAATTACATCCCTGCGATTTAACAGCTCTTCAAATGCTGTCTTTAAATTCTCCTGCTGCCATGCCCATTCGATTGTCTTTTCTAATATCTGGGTCTTTAAAAGCTTCTGCTCATCTTCATCTATCAACCGAAATCCAGGATCAATACCAAGCTTATAAAAATAATCCGTTATCAGCCTTTTGCAAAAAGCATGTATCGTACTGATATCGGAACCCTGCAAAAGTATAAGCTGGCTCCTCAGATTGCCGCTATCACTCCCAACCGCTGATATTTTTTTCCTGATCTGGTCAGCAATTCGCGATCTCATCTGTTCAGCCGCCGCATCAGTAAAGGTAAGCACTAGCATATCCATAATACTGCAAGGCTCAGCCCCGCTTACAATATCGCAGCACCTGCCGGAAAGCACCGCTGTCTTACCAGTACCAGCAGAAGCGGTAACAAAAACATTGCTCCCGCGGTGAGTGATCGCAACCCTTTGCTCATCGGTCCATTTTATCTTCTCTGCTGCCATTATTGCTCCGCCCTGATTTCTTCGACAACCATCACTTTATCTTTTATCGCTTTGAGATTATTGTAATCATTAATCTGCCAGTCAAATCTGCACAAAGCCTTAAATTCACAATTACTGCAAGGCGACTTCTTTTTAAGGCGTCCAGGTCTGATATCTATCTTGCCCGTAAAAATATCCTTACCAAGTTCAACAACCTTCTTCTCGGTAAACTTTAGTATCAGTTCAAAATCATCCGCCTTCACCGCCGAAGATGTTCCATACCGCCCATAAGGATCACCTTCCTTAGAAATAAAAAAACTGTAATATTTACTGTTGCCTTGTTCACAATTGTTATCAATTGACCCGATATATCGCCCATCAAAAAGGCCCTTGGGTTTATATAAAAATTTATCACTCTTAACTTCTGTCTCAGCCAAAGAACCTTTACCATAACTTATTTTTACAGGCATATAAAACGCACCGGCAACATCATCGATTCCGAGAGTTTTACCGATAGACTTTCTAACCGCTAAAAGATACAAAGGCATCTGAACATCCAGACCGTTATAAAATTGTGACCAGTTAAAAGTCTTGCTGTTAAGTTTATAATCGAATACCAATGCCATCCTTTTACCATCAACTTCTGCAACATCAATCCTGTCAATTTTACCGTTAAAACTCAGCTTTCTGCCCGCTTGTAATTCTATCTCAAAAGCCGCTCCATCTCTCCCGAAATTCAGCTCTGATTTTAAAGGTCGGAAATCCCCTGCCGAAATCAACTCTGACATCGCCAACACAAAATCCTCCAGTATCTCCTGGCTTTGTCGAATAATAAAAGCATTGTGTTCGCCTCGACAATTAAAATTAGAAATAAATGGATCCTCTGAAATCGTAATCTCAAGAACTTCATCCAGCAGCTGCTTCAACTGCTCTTTTTCCATTTTTGCAATGTCGAACCCGCGTTTTATAGTTTCTTTTATGAGCCTGTCAAGAACCTTATGATAAAATTCACCCAACTCTAAAGGCCGCATCTTAAAATTGTCACGTTCTTTCAACTCAAGTACATACTTTGCAAAATAGCGATATCCGCAATTCGCAAATATCCCCAATCCCGTAGCCGAAACTGAAAGATCGTTCCCCAGAAGTTTCTCAACAGTCGCCGCTTCAATAGACGCAGCATTCTTATATCCCAAAGAATCCTCAACCAGACAACCAACATCACAAAGACTCTCATCCTGTTTCACCCCGGCAAGCAAATCCAGAAGCTGCTCACGCCTGTCACTGTCAACATCATAAACCGACTTACCAACCCCGCTGCAAAGCATATCCGCAAGTTGCATCTTATTATGTATATACGCCGGATCGAAATCCACCTCACTTACAAATCGCTCCTCAACTGTTTCGAAAAGCCTGGTGACATTAGATATAAACTGCGAAGGTACTTCAGCATTGCCCTTCTCATCACACGCCGGATAACAAATATAAAGTCTCTCAGATGCCCTGGTAAAAGCAATATAAGCAAGATACTGCCTTTGAATCAGACTTTGACTGGAAGTCCCTTCAAGCTCAAAATTATTTGCCCCTGCAACCTCCCTGTCATTGTCCGTCAACATCCCCCCGCGGCGAACCGCAGACGGAAATTGCTTCTGGGTCGCACCCGCCAAAAATACCGCCCTTAAATCAGGATGCCTGCTTCGCTCGATTGAACCTACTAATACCTGATCAACTGTCGGCGGAATAAACGCCAGCTTAAGTTGAGAAAACGCCGAATTGACAATCGAAAAATAATCCGCAAAGGTAAGTTCATCATCACCAAAAACCTCCGCCAGCTTATCGAACACATCCACAAATTTATCATAAAATTGTCTGTGCTCCTCCGCCAGACCAAAATCGCCACTCTGCTGGGCCTGCCATATCCAATCAGCAATTTTATCGCTGACACCAAGACTCTCCAGAAAATCAAAAATCGCATTGGTAAACGCAACACTGCTTAGCTTGCCATCTTCATTACACGTCAGAAAACCTTTAAATTTCATCAAGGCCCCAACAGCCTGTTTTCTTATTGCATCAATTTTCTTGTCATCAAAAACTTTATTTCCAGACCCGGCAAAATCCCAGCTTTGTTTCGCTATCCAGTCCCTGCCGCTGACACCGAACGCAAGACAATAATTCTCCAGTAAATTAACATCATCTTTCTCTACTTGGCAGAATTCACTCTTTAAATATGCAATAACATCTTCCGTTTCAAATGCAGATGCAATCGCCTTGAATGCGCTGCAAAAAAAACCAATAACCGCATGCTTATTCAACAGCCTGCGATGGTCAATAAAAAATGGTATCCCATAATCAGTAAAATAAGCACTTATATAATGTTGATACTGTTGAATATCTGAAACTATCACCGCGATGTCACGATACCTGTAACCTTGATCTTTTACGAGCCTCAGAATTTCTTTAGCAATAAATGCCGATTCTGTCCTTACATTCGCTGCAGAAATAATATTTATCCCCTCAGCCTGGGTAGTCGATTTGTAACCGAATTCAAACAGGTTTTTTTCAACTATTTCCAAAGGTTTGCTTTTAACAAATCTTTTTGCCTCATCAAGAATTATTGGCTCAGCCAATTTAATACCTGACTGCTTAACACTATCGACAAGCTGTGCATAGGTTTTTTCTGTAGGATAAAATAAGCTGTTCTCATTCAGATTCTTCGGATCAACCGTAACAGGATCCAGGCAAAGTGCTATCTTGGACTGCGAAGAAACTTTCAGCAATTCCATAAGCAATGCCGACTCCGTTGTACTGAACCCTGCAAAGCCATCAACCCATATCTTTGCCCCTTTGACAAAATCAGCATCTGCGACTTTTTTGCATACCTGGCGAAGCTGCATATCAGGGTCATCAAACCTGCCCTCGATAAAACCAAGATATTCCCTGAAAATAAGACCAATATCTCTGAACTTGGCACATGTAAGTTGATTCGCCCAATCACTCTTCAACATTTCCGTCAACCGCAAAACATCTTCAGGCTCTTTTGAATATCTGTGTAATTCACTTATCAAATTTGCCGCCTGGACACTTATACCTGAACCTTTAGACAATGAGCCGAAAACCTCAAGACTGTCAGCTTTTTCCCTGATGATCTTATGCAGTATCATCTCCCTGCCAAGGGTCGATAATACAGGAAGTACCCTTTCTCCGATAACCTTAAATTTAAGTCTTTCAAAAGAAAGAACCTCGAGTCTGCTGTAGCCTGCTGTTTCACCACTCGAAAGAATTGCCTTTTCTGCCTGATATGTTGCCTGCTCAGGTACAAGCAGTATAAGCGGGCAATTCTGGTCATCTTTGCATAGTGAATCGATTATTTCATCGATGCAAAGCCGACTCTTGCCCGTACCACTCCTGCCAAGAACAAACTGAACAGCCATAGAAACTCCTTTATAGGCCCATATTCAAATAATTCGCAGTTCTAACACAAAAATTGTTTTTTTTCAATTCTTTCGTGTTTAAAACTCTGATTTTGACGATAATATGTTTGTGCTCTGAAAAAATCTGTGAAAGGAAAAAATATGGGAAATAATGGAAAAAACATGCTCATAGCAGCAGCGGTTCTGGCTTTTTGTATTGTATTGTCTTCATCTTCAACCTTAATTCAAGGCACCGAAAAAACTTATGAGATTAGACCGGAAATAACTCTGCCGGAGCAAAAAACCGACACAACCCGATTCATTGAGTCATATGAACGCCTTCTTGACCGTCTGATTACAACAACTGAAAAAAGTCAGTTTAGTCTGACCGACGATATAAGCAGTGTCGGTGAAAAACTGGAATTAATGGATAAAAAGCTTGATGAAATCTTAGTAAGAATCCAAAAAATTGAAAAATCACTGAATATCGATGAAAAAACGACTGTCTCAGGCGAAAATAACACAAGTAATAATAATGTAACGGAAAATAATTAATTAGATCCCACAGATCTCAATTTAAAGACCGTTATTTCAGGACGTGCATTAAACAAAGCCCTGCCTAACCTGCCCAGGCCTCGGTTAACATATAGCTTTTTACCGCCAACATCATACAATCCGCCGGGGTAATTTAGCTTGTTAATACAGGAAAAACCACGATTTACCGAAAACTGTAAACCAACACCATGAGTATGACCGCTCATAACCACACCCGCGTCATAGCCGTCAAGATAGGATATACTGTCTGGATTATGAGATAAAACTATAACCGCCTCATCTGAATCAACATCTGCAAAAGCTTTCCCTGCATTAAGATCACCCGCCCACATATCACCAAGACCAACAATTCGCAAACTGCCGCCTGAAAGATCGATTCGGTGCGAGTTGTTGCGCAAAACATTAACACCTTTACGCTCAAAACCTCTTATCATAAAACGCAGTGACTTCTCCCTCGAAAGTTCAGGAAATGCTTCGATCCCGTAATCATGATTACCAAGAGATGCATATACACCATATCTGCTCTTTAGCCCAGCAACAATATCAACTGCTTTTTTTCTGAATTTGCCGCTGATATCATGCGTAATATAGTCGCCTGTAAGAACAACAATATCACCATCAAGTTCATTAACCCTGTCAACACAAGAGTTTAGATATTTCGCACTAACAGTTCGACTGCAATGCAAATCGCTGATATGTATTATTCGCTTCCCCTCAAAACCGACAGGCAAATTCGGGACTTCTAAGTCCAATTCAACAATCTCGATCCACTCCCTGCCCTCTCCTGACGCATCAACTGCCCAGGATGTGCAAAAACCAAGACTGCCCATCAACCTGCCTTTAAAGCGCCTTTGTTGGCCGCGTATGCTTCTTAATACCACTTACTTATATAACCCCAAAAAATATATCATCAAGGTAAGGTATTATACCAGACATATAGCCCGGTATCAATACATAACTGCCTTAAAGCCAACAAAGGCCCCTTAAAACGCTAAAAACAGCATAAATAACAAAATAAATAATACACCATCAAACTACTGCAAATCCTCCACTACCCCTGTAGTGGTCTCAACTTCATCAGTAGCGGTATGTACTTTTTTCTCTACCGTTTTTTTCTGCACCGCTGTATCACCAACAGTGTCTTTTTTCTTACATCCTGTAACACAAAAACATGCCGCTATTACCACAAAAATTAGAAATAACCGCACCATAATAAATTCCTTTTAGATAGGACTTATATTTTTTCGTTTACATCTTTTACTGCATTCTCAACTTCAACCTTAACGTCTGCTGCAGCGTCTTTAACTACATCTTTAGATTCTTCAGCTTGTTTTTCTACAGCAGTTGTTGTTGGAACTTCAACCTTAGGACTTTCCTTCTTGCAACCAACACAGCAGAAACATACCAACGCCAACAAAACCATTAATGCACGTAACATAGTTTTTCCCTTTAAATAAAAAATAAACATTAATTAAGCATCGCTGATGACTTCATCAGTCATAATGCCCTTTTTTCTGATTTAGATTCGCTTAGGTTAACAACACAATCCTGTTCTTGCAAGAAACATTTTTATTTGTTCAATCTTTTTTTTGCTGATTTAGTAGCAAAAAATCATGTTTCTCACCAGGCCAGACACAAGCAAAACAAACTTATTTTACAAATTCAACAGCAAAGAATCATTCAAATTTATTATCGTCTTCAATTTGTTTCTCAAGATTATCCAGCTCTCCTTCCATATTTTCCTTCGTAATATCCTCAGCCTTAATCTCTTTCTTCACTGAATTTGGTTCAACAGCAGGTTTCTTCTTACAACCGACACAACCAAAACATGCGACAATTAACAAAATACATAATACTCTGAACATGATTTTCCCCTTAAATAATGTGAAATTCAATAATTTAAAACCAGCAACTCACCATTATTCCTCAGATTCAGCTTCAGATGCAGATTTGGATTCAGACTTAGATTCCTTCGTTTTTTCTTTTTTAGTTTCTTTTACCTCGGATTTAACTTTCTCAACAGCACCACCCTCGTCTTCAGCGGACATATCTATTTTTCTTTGCTCGAGTTTTCTAACTTTCGACTCAAATCTCTTGGTTTCCTTTTCCATAAGCGAATTGATTCGTGCCATCTGCTTTTCGTCACCAGAAGCAAGCTCTTTCATTTTTTCAAGCTTTGCTACTCGGGTCGCATGTTTGCTTTTTTCCTGCCCAAGCTGCCTGTCCACCGACAGATATCTCTGATCCTTCACCTTTTTATCTTGCTGACTATCTTCAGCCCCTGCAGATTCATCTCCTTTTTCTCCCTTTATATGAGACTTCTTTTTGTTACCATCATTTTGTTTTGCTTCTTTTCCCGACTCCTCAGTTGCTATACTTTCACCAACCTGCTCTTCTTTTGATTCTGCTTTTTCAGCTTTCGTGGTCTTTTCACTTTTTTTAGCTTTCCCCTTACCTTCTTTAGCCATAGCGACACCACCAGCAACCAGAACTAAAGCCATCAAAATCAAAACTAGTTTCTTCATAATGTTGTCTCCTTAAAAAAACACTTTAACTCTCATATTAAAACCAAAACTATATATGACGAATAATAGAGGTTACCTGCTTGTGCCACTTCACATCATTCCACATACCTTTAAATTGTGGATGAGTAAAATTACTCGAACAGTTAAATCTGTAATTATACTTTGCACCAAGTTCAGCACAAATCAACCCTGCTTCTTTAATAAACTTCCAGTCCAGATTAGGATTATCCAGCCAGCACACCGCCCCCCACCCCTCGGTATTGCCCGCTGCTATTTTATATTCAGATGCCGTATCAGCAACATGCTTAATCTTTCCATCCATCCAGCTTATAAGCTCTGTTTTGTGCTCCTTCCAATATGCCTTCATCGCATTATAACACTTAGCAAAGTTCATATCGTTCGGCATCGCATGAATATCACCCCAGTACCCCGTCGAGCCGCTCAACCCGCCATCCTGAACAAACCAGTAATGAACATCAAGACAATCGAGCATACTGATATCCATCGCTTCCCAAGGCACATCATCTGTGTTTGTAAAGCAATACATAAAAGCCTCATCCGACCATTTGCCCTTAAAATACTTAAGCGTACTGCTCATGAAATTCCGATAGAATTCCACCTGAGCCGCATTATATTTACCAATTTTATTATTTAAAAGATGATCTTTCTTTACTTCTTCTCCACCTGATGCCTGGCTCTTACGCTTTTCAATCTCACCATGAAGCCAACCGAACCCATGCCACATCGGAAACTCATTCAAAAGGTCAACATAAATAACATTATCCATCTGACCATTATCTTTTAAAAACGACAAAGTTTCATCCCACACTCGAATAAAACCATCCTCGCCTTTAAGCCTTGACTCCCTGTGAGAATCCTCTCCACGAAACCACGTTGAAAGCCCGACATATATCCCCCTCTCCCTGCATTTGCTCATAAACTCCAGCAACCCTTTTCTAGGTTCAATATAACACGTGACATCATTGCCCCACATCGCAGGGTTCCAGTTTTCTTTAGGACAATAAAATCTTTCCTCTATCTTACCATTCTCATCCCCCGCGATAAGCTGTGGAAAAGCATCTATGCGAACCGCATTATAACCTCTGTGAGCCAGACCATCGAGAACCATATCCCAGTTTTCAAATTCGCCGCCTTGATGATGACGCAAAAGCCAACTGAAATCCCACATCGCAATTGCAACAGGTTTCTTTAAAGTATTTACCGTCACTTTTTTACGAGCAGAAGCCGCCAAAGCATTCGCGCCTTTAAAATTCAATGCCCCTGCCGCCAAAACTGCTGTTTTCAAAAAATCTCTTCTATCCATAAATACATCTGCCCAAAAACATTCCAAAATTAATCTCAATACAATTTAAAATATAATATCTGAAAACTTCTGCCAATACTACTGATTTAATCTAAATCTATTTTATGCTGACTTCTACGTTTTCTGCGTTGTTTTTGTTTGCGTATTTTCTCTGCTTTAACAGCTTCCGGGCTTTTGTCTCCAAGTTCCCTGTTTTCCACAAGTTCACAAAGCCTTTTCCTGCTGTAATATCGATTCAGTTTTTGACTTCGGGCTTTTTGCATCTTAACCTGCAAACCCGTAGGAATATGTTCCAGCAAAACACACGTTGCTGTTTTATTAACATGCTGACCACCAGGTCCCGAGGACCGTATAAATTTTTCCTGTAGCTCCGCCTCTTTCAGACCGCATTTCTCCATCCTGTCTCTCAGCTCAGTCAGCTTCTTGTCCGTAACTCCGAAATCAATCATAACCACCGCTTTCAACCATGCAATGGCTCATTCTCGCCATTACTATCAACATACATATCCTCAAAGCCGCTCGTAGCAATCCAGACAAAACGCTCTGCTTGTCTTAAAAAACCACAAATAACCTTTTCATAAATTTCTCCATCTGTAACAAAATCAAAGAAGAAAAAAAATAAAAAAGCTATCAAGGTTTTTTTATATTAAACGTTTGAAGCAGTTCATCAAGTTGTTCAGGCGTATGCCCATACCATGTATCATTGATATACCACTTGCCGTCTGCAGATTCATAAACAGTCATATTGCACTGCCTGTCGTGAACCTTGTGCATATCAAGAACAAACCTCCGCCAGTTTCGTTCCCCATGCTGCTTAAGAACCACACCAAGCATCGTCTCAGACAATCGCTTATTAACCTCGCTCGGCGGCGCAGACAATTCATAAACTTTCTTGGCAAATTTGCTAAGATCTATCCCGGTTACCTCTATCATAAGCATATCTCCTTGTCTGCATTATTATAACCAACCCTCACACCTAAAACCACAAAAATAATACTCAATAAAATATCATCACCTGATTTAAACAGAAAAATACTTTTTTAACTAACCTTTGATTAACATTACCCCCTGAATCTCTGCATTTTCAATAAGTAACCCTTATACCTTGGTAACAAAATAGAAATTTTCTATATTTGCAAAGTTTCCCAAATTATATTGAAAAAATACAATCTCATCGCTAAGATAATCACAGTTCTATAATAATTGAAAGGAATCGACTATGACTTCAAAAAACAAATGCATTATTATCACTATCTGTTTACTGTGTCTTTCATTTACTGGTTGCGGACCAAACTCAAAAAAAATGGCTTCAAAAAGTATCGCTTTGGAAAATCAGCACCCTTTTTCAGTCAAGGTAGATGTCATAGGTTGGGAAAAATTTGACAAGCTCCAGACTTCAGGTTTAAAAAATGAAACTTACGCTGAAACATTGACCAAAACTATAGACAACACAATGCTGTTCAATAAAGTAATAACCTCTGGCGATGCAAACTATAAACTAAAAGTAACGGTTCTGGATCATGTCCTGCCTGGTCATGTCATTGATTATGACCTCAAACTCAAAACTCAATGGGACCTGATTGACACTGCCGCCGATAAAATAGTATGGACTGACACAATAGACTCTGCCTACACAAGCAAAATTGCAGATGACATAGTGACATTCGACAGATTGCAAAAGGCAAACGAAAATGTAGTCAAGATAAACATCGAAGAAGGAATAAAACGTTTATCACATTTAAAACTCTAAGCCGGAAGTGGAAAAACGATTTTGCAGATTTAAATTTTGTTAAATAGGAGTTTTACTAAAATGAAAACTTCAAAACAAAAATTGGTTATTCTTGCCATATTGCTCATCGTCATCACAATTATTGTAGGTTCATGTTCTGTCCTGAATATCGAAAAACAGAAATACACGGTTATAAAAAAACAAGGGCAATTCCAGGTACGCACTTATCAGCCTTACATAATGGTCGAAACAATCGTAGATTCCGATTTTGAACAGGCAGGCAACATCGCTTTCAGAAGACTGTTCAACTACATCAGCGGAGATAATATGTCAAAAGAAAAGATTGCAATGACCGCACCCGTAAACCAGGAGCCGCAGCAAACTACAGGCCAGAAGATCGCCATGACCGCTCCTGTAAACCAGCAAAGAGTCGGAGAACAATGGGCTGTTGGTTTTGTAATGCCCGCAAAATACACAATGCAAACACTCCCTCAACCGACCAGTCAGGAACTAACCGTCAAACAGGTCCCATCTCAAAAAATGGCTTCCATAAAATACTCAGGCTCATGGTCACGCAAACTCTACGATGAAAATGAACTCGCTCTTCGCAAATTCATAGAAGATCAAAGCCTCAAAATAACGGGGCAACCAACATGGGCCAGATACAACCCCCCATTCTGCCCAGGATTTCTCAGACGAAATGAAATCATGTTCCCAGTAGAATAATTAAGCTGTTCTTATTCTTTAACCGTCATAAAAAATGCTTACAATAGCGTATTGACACCCTAGTTAAAATTTCCGGAAAACCACTTTAAAAAACACCGCAGGCGTTAAATAACAATAGCCCCCCGCAACCCAAACGGGGATGATTGTCCTGTTTCTAAAAAAGCTTTTCTGCAGAGAAGAAATTTATTTTTCAATGTGTATTTGTATAACCTTCTCTGAATCCAGGTCAAGCCAAACAATTAAATCTGTGCCTTCTAACTTTTCTGAAAACCCTAATCTGGCTTTTTTATTGTTTAATTTAATTCCATTAACACTCACCTGGGCCGTGTCACTATTCCAGTTCTTAATAACAAAAGCAGGATTAACCAAAGGCCTTTCCACCGACGCTGAAAGAGTTATTTGAACCTCTGATGCATTTTCACATTCAATGATAAAAGCACGCTCAACAATATCATACCCTGAAGATTTAACATGGCTGCTGCTAACTTTAATTTCAGGTGGATTCGACCATGAACTGATTAGCTTAACCATATCATCTGCAGATTTATTTGTCAAACCATGCAGCATTACCTTGGTCATCGATGTCTCCGTCTCAGCAATTGAATCCCAGAAAAGATGGGTCAATGAAGAATGAGAAGCAAGATCATCTGTTAAAGCATACCTCCCGTCACAGGCCTTGGGCGAAGTGGGCCAATGGTTCCACCACGGAAAGATACACACCTCTCTGCGTGCTTCAATATCAAACATCTTAAATTCAGGATGATGTTGGATCGCTGCAGCCGCGAAAGGTTTATATTGAGACCTTGTATTTACTACTTGAATTACAGCATTTGCAGGATAGTCAACATTAGGATCAGGAATCCGGTCTTTCCATGAAAACTTCTTACTCTCACCATTCATGTTAATAAGTGTCACCGCATCTGCATCAAGAATCTCATCTGGTCTTTGCCCAGGACTCATAACAAGCATTCCCTCAAACCATTCATGTGGTGATTTTGGTTTTGAGCTATGGATCGTTATTTTCCGTGTACCAACCGCATCAGGATAAATATAATAATACTCATCCGCCCATTCTCCCCAGCCCGTATATTCATCGACTCTGGCAAACTCATACCAGTTATCTACCAAAGCATAACGCCAATGAATTACAGCACGTGCAGGGTTGCTTTCAATAATCCGAACCTGAGAATGCCTGCATTGCTTATCTGACATAGGCTCTGCACAGCCTTTAACATCATCTCCCCATGTTTCTGTAAATTCATTATTGTACCATATGTCATTTTCCGTCACCCAGTTAGGAATATAACTCGTTCCACGCCAAAATATAAATTTACAGGGATTATTATCGAATCTTACTACAACATCTGCATGTTCTCCTACACGCCAGGCACTGTCCCAGGCATCATAATATCGCAGCGTTGTATAAAATGCACCAAAGGTCCCTTTCCCCTTAGGCCCGCTCGGCAATTTGCGAAGTTGCAAATCAGGTTCATTTTTTGGTTTTAATTCTGTATAAATCTTTTGGATTTCTTCATCGCTGTAAGTTTTATTATAAATTTTTATTTCATCAATAATAGCATCTAAGAAAGTAAAAACATCTTCCGTTGCATGAGGCCTGATTGTCCCTACTGGTTTACGTTTAACACTATGTCTTGCAATAAAAACCTGTTGCCCATTGGCTGGGGTATAATCAACATCGCCTTTAAAATCTTTCAACATTTTACCGTTGAGATAAACTCTAATCCCCTGCTTTTCTTCGAATACACCTGCAATATGATACCATTTTCTAAGCTCAACAGATTCTTCTGATAATACCGAAATATCTTTTTGTCCATAAATTTCAAATGCAGGATGTCCCAGCTCATCAACTCCAAGAAAAAAACCAGATTCCCCAGGTTTACCTGTAACAAGAATCGGACATAAATTCGTTGGATAAGCACCCAACGCAAACCATGCTTCAACTGTAAACGAACCTTCTGGCTGAGGAACTTGACCACTCGGATAAGAGATAAAGCTCGTATATCCATCAAATTGAATACCTTTTCCAACTACACCTGTTGTGGACTTATACCATGCCCCGGGAATACTGCCCAAAGCCGAAATATCCTTCTCTGAAACACTCCTGTTAGAAACATCTTCAAAACCCCAATCAACAACAACATTATCTCCAAAAGAAATTACCTCAAATGCAGTGATAAAAATTAAAATCATGCTTAATCTCATTTTGTTTAACTCCTTGCAAAAACAGAAAAGAATAATTACGCAACAATATCAATTAAACAGCATACACATAAAATATCATCTTTGTCAAAAAAAACTGCTAACTTTGTGCCGAACTC
>CAZBKA010000037.1:0-24212 GCA_964492365.1 uncultured Pirellulales bacterium
TCCTATTTCTTTGGCTATTTCGCAATTCTGCTGCAATATTGTCTGACCTTCACCAACAGAAACGCGATATTTATCTTCGCAGAAATTCAGCAGGTTTCTGAACCTCCAGACGCCTGAAAAATCAAGCCGATTATCTCTTGTAGACCATCTTTTGCCAAAATATGACATTTTTGCTGGAACTTCGATCTTGTCCCAATTGTATTTTATATCCAGCAAATCGCCGCACTTGGGGCATTTGAACATTGCTTGACCACAATCAAATTCAGCGGCACAATCTGGGTTTATACATTTTTGAAAAGCTGTTTCATTCGCCATTATTAAGGAAGCTCCTATTATTTTAGTTTTCTAAGAGATTTTTATTTTTAACCATGTATTATAATGAAAAGCAAAGCCTTTTGGTATAGAAAAACACCATAGATACGCCTAAAAAATCATTTTGGTACACCAATTAACAGTTGATTTCCCTGATAATCGCAGGCAATTCTGCTATTTTTTTGATTCTATGAACCCCCTCTGGGCAGGTTTTGCCTGTGTTGGTATAGGCCTCTTTCAGCGCCGCTGTCATATTCATTTTCAGTGCTGGTGCGATATCTTTATCAATCCTATCACCTACGAACATTATATTTTCGCATTTTTCACCGATTTTCTCAGCGGCATAGCGAAATATCTTTTTATCTGGTTTTCGCCAGGGCACCTGGTAAGAATACAGCACAAAATCGAAAAAACCATCCAGCCCAGCTTGTAACATGTGCTTATCAAGCGAAAAAGTGCTGACAAACGTATTTGAAACGATTCCCAGCTTTAGATTCATCTTTTTTAGTTTACTGAGCGTCTCTCTTACATCTTTTTCCGGATGTCCGAATTTTTTCAAAGGCTCATACCAAAGCTCAGCAAGCTTTTGCCATTGAGCTTCCTCAAGATTATAGCCTTGCTTTTTACCAATTTTTTTCAGCAGATCAAGTGAATCGAAATCATTGCCGGTAATATCAGAAATAAAAGTGCGCCACCTTATCGCAAGAAAGTTGCGCAATGAGTATCTTCTTAAACTGCCGACAGGTTGGCCAGTTTCTTTTAAAAAGCTATATGTACTCTTGGCACCTTCCTTAAAGACAGCACGAATATCAACTTCACCGAAGTTCAGCAAAGTGTCACCAAGGTCAAACAAAACTGCTTTTATTTTTTTGTCTGACAATACGGTTACCTTTCCTGAGGCATATCATCGCCGAATGATTCTCTCATCCAGTCATGCATCTCTTTGTCAGAAATAGCGGATACTCTGTCAACAACATACTCGGCATCGATTTTGTCTTTGATCGCTGCTACCCGCGGGTCATGTTTTGCAATGGATATATCGAACCTGGCTTCGATCCAGTGCTTAATGCCTGCAGCACCTGTTTTATCTGTAATGGCAACGCTCAAAGGCCTGTTCAGCAGGGTTGCTGTATCGAAGCAATTGTATATCTCTTCGTTTTTCAAGAGCCCGTCAGCGTGAATACCTGCACGGGTAACGTTAAAGTCACAGCCTACCAGTGGATAATTCGCTGGAATATTGAAACCAAGCTCTTTATTCGCATAGTGTGCCAACTCTGTTATCGCAGCATAATTGACCTGTTTGTTTGTGCCTTTAAGCTGGGCATGTTCGACTATAATACCTTCCAGCGGAGGATTTCCAGTTCTTTCACCGACGCCGAAAATAGAACAGTTGGCAACAGCGCATCCATAAAGCCATGCAACTGCTGCATTAACTTCTACTTTATGGAAGTCATTATGTCCATGCCATTCGAGCCACTCTCCTGGTACTCCTATTTCACGAAGCCCGGAGATGAGCTTAGGAATACTCCTCGGCAACTCAACACCAGAATAAGGCACCCCAAATCCGAGAGTATCGCAAAGACGGATTTTTACAGGGCTGTTATATTCTTTTGACAGCTTCATAAGCTCATTTGCAAATGGAAGCACAAAACCTTCATAATCAGCTCTTGTAATGTCCTCGAAGTGACATCTTGGTATCACACCAGTATCAAGAGCAGCCTTTACGACCTGGAGATATTTTTCCAACGCCTGGCCGCGGGTGCTGCGCAGCTTAAGGAAAATGTGGTAGTCACTGGCGGAAGTTAAAATGCCGGTTTCCTTCAACCCCATTTGTTTAACGAGTTTGAAATCTGCTGGTACAGCCCTGATCCAGCCGGTAACTTCAGGATACTTATACCCTCGCTCCAGACACAATTCAACCGCTTGCCTGTCTTTGTCTGAGTACAGGAAGAATTCGCTCTGACGTATCAAACCGGTTCCGTTATCGATCTCATGCATCAGATCGTATATCCTCAGGACTTGCTGAGGGGTATATGGGGGTCTGGCTTGCTGACCGTCGCGAAAAGTAGTATCCGTGATCCATATCTCGTCCGGTATATTATATTCAATTCTTTTGTTGTCGAATTTTACCTTCGGGAATTCACTATATGGGAAAGTCTCCCGATATAGATTCGGTTGACTTACATCCTGCAGGTCTAAATTTTTTTCAGTCATAGTTTTTACCCCTATCAACTGCTTGTGAGCACAGTATTTTTCCTAAGTAGTTCTGTTGCAAGGATTAAAATGCTCTACGCCGGTTATGTGCAAAAGTTACAATCTTTTGTACTTTGATATCATACATGTTTTAAGTTTTTTGTAAACATGCAACTTTAGACAGTTTTTTGCTGCCTATTCCTTGTTCTTGAGTTTTTCCTTCATAGCCTCAATATCTTCTGCCTCAACAACGGGTTCACCAAGCATCTGTTTGACTCTCATCAATTGCTTTTTAGTTCTTAATACTACTGGCCTGTTATCACTGAAATCCTTTATCAGCGTTTCAAGCTGCTCTTTAGCTTTTTCATATTCTTTTGTCTTCATATACGAACGAGCAAGATAAGTTCTCGCTTTGATTACATCTTTTGGCTTAGCATCTTTATTTTCCGCTGCGGAGAGGTAAATCTTAATTGCCTCTTCCATTTTTTTTTCTCTTTCCAGTTCAAGAGCCTTAATCAAATCAGACTCAATAGAACTGTTGGCATCAGATACTGGCACAACAACTTTATCATTTGCGTCAGCTTTTGCAGACTGCTCCTGAGCATTTGTTATCAAATCCTGAAGCTGTTTGGTTTGATTGTTCTCAGGTTGTTTTTTAGCAAGTTCATCAAGTTCTGCATAAAGCTTGTCCTTCATCGCTGGGAAATCAGCCTTGGCTGCTTCCATCTCTGCTTTGTAATCAAACAAGTTTTTATCCGCTTTTTCAACAGCAGCAGATACCGCAGCCGCTTCTCCGAAGAGCATTTCGTTCAATTTTACCTCATCAGGATTCTGCATGGGATCGTTACCTTTTTTTATCATCTCTTTAAGGTAAGCATCATCTGCCATCATTAAATCCATTGCATTCATAACCTTTTCGCCGTCGAAAGCTATCTGGACGGTATTGCCGTCAGTTTTGGTAAAATTTGAAGTTTCAGTAACCTCACCAGGTAGATGAATAATTCTTTCAAATTTCATATCCTTCATGAAACCCTGCGTCATTATCTTACCCTGCTGATAACTCATCCTGGCCATTTTTACCTGCTCGTCGATCTGCTCATCCGTCAGTGCTGGAGCAACTGCATTTGCATCGGTGGCTTTGCCTGTATCATTTATAAATTCTACAATTATCTTGTCACCAGTTTTGGTAAATTTAATTTCAGGTTTTTTTGCATTCTCAACAGCTTTATCTAATATTACTTTATTGATATCAGAAAAATATCCTGTTGCCTCTACATGTGCTCTGCCGTCTTCTAATGTTTTATATGAAACGTCTTTCCAGGTATCGATTCCCTGTGAATTTTCAAGCAATTTTTTCAGGTTGTCTTTAATATTTACCGTAGGGGCAGTTGCTGATTGTGTTCCCATTAAGGCGCTTAAATCCATCGGTTTTAAATTAACGCTGTAAAAAAGCTTTCCGCTTCCGTCAGGGTTAATAGTTAATTCTTCTTTTTCATCTATACAGCCAGCCAAAGCAATCAAGGCTATCAAAAAAAACCATTTAATCGTCTTCATATTTACAAACTATCCTTTCAGTTATATTTTTGCTATGCATACGCACATATTATACAGCCTGTAACCTGATAGATTGTAATACAATTTGCCTGCTTTAACAAGATTTTTGTTTTTATCCATACTTGAAAAATTGACAGTAATCGTGTAATATTACCATGCCTTAAATAGCAGGTAACAATGTATTTTAAGCCAGAGAAAGACGTATATTTGGAAAATTCGGATTCAAAAATATTACCACTGACGAATATTCAGAAGATAATCGCAAAAAGAATGTCAGCTTCCAAGCATAATAAGCCTTGTTTTTACCTTGAGGCCAAGGCAGATATTACCGACATGATGTACCTTCGTCCGACGCTGAAAAAGCAGCTTGGTGTTAAAATAACCACGAATTCGTTTTATATTGTCGCATTGGCGTATGCTGTCAGAGAGTTTCCAAGGATGGCTGGCAAAGTCAACGGCGACAGCGTTACTCTCAGGGAAGATATAAATATAGGTTTTGCCGTTAATGCCCCTCATGGTCTGGTCGTTCCAGTCATCAAACATGCTGACCGGAAAAACCTTGCAGATATAGCCCGGGAGGAAAAAGACCTCACAGAAAAAGCCCGCAGCAATCAATTGACACTGGACGATATGGCTGAGGAAACTGTCGCTTTAAGCAATCTTGGCAGTTATGGTGTGGATTCTTTTATTGGAATTGTACCTCCTCCTGCAAGCACAATATTATCTGTCGGCAACGCTTTTAATACAGTCGTCCCTCAGCATAACGGCTTCGAAGCCCGCAAGATATTGTCACTTACTCTGGCAGTTGACCACAGGATAATAGATTACTTTTATGCCGCTGAGTTTCTCTGTCATGTCAAAAAGCGTTTGGAAATGCCGCAATATCTTATCTAATCTTGAGTTAGTGTTCAAATCAATTATATTTTGCTTGTCTGGTGCCCCCTTTGCCGATATACTTTACCTTTACTGCTTTTTGTGAACATTTGATGGATTGTTGACGTAATTTTTATTAACTTTTTGTAATTAAATGGTTAAAATTTTAACAGGAGGTTTGTAGATGTCTAAAAGTACGAAATTCAGATCTGCTTGTCCATTCAACATGAGTCGAAGAAATTTTTTAGCTTCTACAGCTGCGATGGCAGCAGCTTCGCAAATGGGATTACTGAATTTTGCATCATCTGTTTTTGCTTCTGAGAGCGCTTCTATTGAAAAATCAAAAATTAAAGTCGCTTTTATTCGCCCGGATGTCAACAGAACCTGGCTTGGTTGGCCTGGTGCTGCGTATGATCAGATCGGCATGCAAAAACAATATACCGAAGTTATAACCAAAGCTGCTAAAAAGATAGGTATTGATCTGGACATAGAAAGCAAACCGCTCTGTAATGAAAATGCCACCGCTTCTTTTTTAGACTGTGTAAAAAAAGACAATCCCGATGGCATATTAGTTACGAATATGAATCTTAATATGGGTTGGGAACACGCTGATAGAATGGCAAAGCCTGAAAACCGTAGCGATATTCCGATGGTTATCTTCAGCCCGGTAGGTTCTTCTTTCACCGGTCATCTTCAAAACACGCGTGAAATACCGGGTTGTTTCGTCGGTGCAACAGATGACCTGAATTGGCTGGAGACAGGACTTAGACTGCTTAACTCGATTCCACAGATGGCAAGGACAAGGATTTGTATTGCCAGCGGTGACAAGACAGAAGATATCAAACTGAGACAGGTTGGCACTACACTGCACTACATTCCGGAAAGTAGATTTGCTGCTGAATTGAAAAAGATGGAAGTCACCGACGAAATGAAAGCTATCGCAGATTACTACTCAAAAAATGCCCGCAAGATTATAGAGCCGACTAAAGGTGATATTTTAGAAGCAGTAAAAAACTACATGGTCTGCAAAAAACTGATGGCAGATGAAAACTGTCATGGTTTTTCTATGAATTGTCTCGGTCTGGTAAGCAGTAAAACAATTCAGCCTCCATGTCTGGGACTTTCAAGATTGCGGGATGAAGGTATTGTTGGATGCTGTGAAGCTGATTGGCCTGCAGCGATTTCTTCAAGGCTCACTCATCTTTTGGCTAACAGGTCTGAATTTATGCAGGACCCGGCCCCGAATACTGTTGATAATACTCTTATCGGGGCTCACTGCACATGTGGTGTAAAGCTCAATGGGTTTGATCAGCCCGATGAGCCGTTTATTCTTAGAAGCCACAGCGAATCGGATTGTGGTGTTGCTCCACAGGTAATTTGGAAGCTTGGTCAGAAAGTGACAGTTATGAAATATATCTGCCAGGGATCGCCGTGGGATGCGCCTTCAGCAATGCCTTATGAATTCTCAATGGTTATTGGCACAGGAACAGTTATAGGCAACATTGACACACCGCCTTCAGGTGGTTGCAGAACTTCTGTGGAATTGAAAATGGACGATATTAAAGATACTCGTGACACCCAAGGATTCCATCAGCTGTTTATTTATGGCGACTATGAAAGAACATTCAAAGCATATTGTCAGCTTGCAAAAATCAAAGCAGAGCATATTTAATAAGGAGATAGCAACGTGAACAATAAGCTTATGTATATGATTTTAACATCATTCGCATTGGCCCCGGCAAACTCATTGCAGGCCGAGATACCTAATTCCACCAGGGTTGAATATCTCTGGTCAGATGGTGCCCCGGGAGCTAAAGGCGATACCGAAAATGATAAACCTTCGTTGACAATTTACTTGCCACCCAAAGAAAAAGCCAACGGAACTTCAGTAGTTGTCTGTCCCGGAGGCGGATACGGCGGGCTTTCGTTTGACTATGAAGGTCATAAGATCGCTAAATGGTTAAACTCTAACGGCATCGCAGCTTTTATTGTCAGATATCGTTGCATGGCTGGTGGATATAACCATCCATATCCATTACTAGATGCACAAAGATCTATCAGAATGGTGCGCAGCAAAGCCACCGAATTTAACATCGACCCGTCAAAAATCGGAATAATTGGTTTTTCCGCAGGAGGACATCTCGCTTCTACAACAGGCACTCACTTCGACGCAGGTAAAGAAGATGCAAAGGACGCCATCGACAAAGTAAGCTGCCGACCTGATTTTATGATTCTCATATACCCTGTTATCACAATGACACAGGATTTCTGTCATACTGGTTCAAGGGATAATCTTCTGGGTGCTAATCCTGATAAGAAACTGCTAGAGTCAATGTCAAGCGAACTGCAGGTTACACCGCAAACTCCGCCGACTTTTCTGGTGCATACCGAACAAGATACCTGTGTCCCAGCGGAAAACAGCATAAGTTTTTATCTGGCCCTGCGAAAGGCCAACGTACCGGCAGAATTGCATGTTTTTCAGAAAGGTGAACACGGCTATAATCTGGGGGAGCAGATGCCGACAGCATCAGCTTGGCCTGATATGTGTTTGAAATGGTTGAAAGATATTAAATTACTGGGGGAAAAAAAGTAAATATTTTCATTAAAACGATTACTAAAACCGAAGTATAATGATAAAAATAGTTTCGTTAAAACTCATGATTTTTTAAGGAGAATAAAAAATGTCTTATAAAACTGCTAAGAAAATTGTTTTGTTGGTTTTGATTTCAGTTCTGATGTTATGTGTTGGCGGAAAAGTATTTGCAGCTAAGCCAGATGAAGCTGCTCAAAAAGAAAAACCTGCACCAGTTGCAAATGAAGCTGTACCTGCTGCTGGAGAGACAGTGGCAAAAGCAGACCCAAATTATGACCCGAAAGAAGTTATTGCCAAAGTAGGCGATGAGGTGCTTACAAGAGAAAAAATAAACTGGATGCAGGAAAATGCTTCTCCGGACATTGTAAAGAAAATAGCGGACTGGTGGATTGAGACTGAGCTTTTATATGGTGACGCTGTCAAGTCGCAAGAAATGTTCCAAGATGATATGGATAAATACCTGTTTGAGCTCCAGCGTAAAAAATTGTATGTGGTTAAATTTGTTGAATATTTACAGATGAAGGAATTTGTTATCAGCGATGAGGAAGCTAAGGAATATTACGAAAAAAATAAGGCAACTGATATCAACCTCCAGAATGTCGGACAGGCAACATTTACTCATATTGAGTCTGATACATTAGAAAAGGCTCAGGGGGTTCTCGAAAAGCTCAAGGCAGGCGGAGACATTAAGGAACTTGCCAAGACTGAATCAATTGCCAAAGATGCCAAGCAGGGTGGCTATATGATAAAAATTGGCTTTGGTGTTATTCAGAGACGGTTTGGTTCTGAAATGGCTGCACAGATTGAAAAAGCCGAACTTAATAAACTTATAGGCCCGCTAAAAAACAAAAACGAAAAGTATGAAATAATTTCAGTTGAAAGCTTGAAAAAAACCGAGATTTTGCCTCTTGAAAAAGCTCGTAAAAAGATTGATGCTACATTGCTTGGAAAAAAGAGGGAACAGTATTTCAGTGATTACAGAGAAAATCTTAAGAAAGATAATGCTGAAAAAATATATCGTTCGCCAATATTAGATAAAATAGTAGAGCAAGGCTCAGAACCTAATGAGGTGAAAAAGTAAGAAAAGAATAACACTGTAAAAATTGCAAGTTGCAAAAACCCAAAGAGGTCTCTTATAAAGAGGCCTCTTTTTTATTTTCCGCCAAAGAAGACGCCTGCTTTATCTCCCTGATTTCAATATCAACTGTTTTTGGGATGTCACTTTCTACTCGTTGTGGTTCAGCTTCAGTACTATCAACTTGCGGCAATTCAACTGCTTCTTTCAGTTCGCTATTATAGAAAAATTCTGCGATTTTTCGGTAGTCCTCAGCTCCATTGCAGTTTTCCTCATATTCGAATATTGTTTTGCCATAGCTTGGAGCTTCTGCCAGTTTGATATTTCTGCGGACATACACAGGTAATAATTGAGCTTGCGACCAGGCACAATTTGTTCCCCTTGCACTTTCAAGAAATTGCTCGATATCAGCTTTAACTTCATTAGGCAATGATGCCCTTGAATCAAACATGCAAAGCAAAATACCTTTAACCTTAAGGCTTGGATTGATTCGTTTATTAACAAGGTCTATTGTTTGAAGTAGTTTCCCAAACCCCTGTAATGCCAGAAAGTGAGGCTGAAGCGGAATCAATACCTCGTCCGCACATGCCAAAGCGTTTAAAGTCAGCAGCCCTAGTGAAGGAGCACAGTCTATCAATATGTAGTCGAATCTATCTTTTATTTTATCGACGGCTTCACGAAGAATTATCTCTCTGCCGACAACCGATACAAGCTCACTTTCAGCACCTACCAGATTAATGTTAGCCGCCAATAGCCATAGATTTTTACGAACCTCTATCATCTCGTCTTCAAAGCTTGCCTGTTGTGTAAGCACTTTGTAAGAGCCTGCTTCAATTGTTTCCGGATTCAGACCCAAATGTATCGTAAGATGTGCCTGTGGATCAAGATCAATGGCCGCTACCTTAAAACCTTTTACAGCAAGTGCTGCGGCAATATTCGTCGTTGTTGTAGTTTTTCCTACACCACCTTTTTGGTTCAGTACCGCTATTATCCTCAATCGGCCACCTCACAAAATGCTTAATTGAAAAATCCTTTTATTCTACTCGTCCGCAGATTTCAGTTTTTTCTTTACTGCGTCAAGTACGCCGTTAATAAAGCCCGGCGATTTGTCCGTGCTGTATTTTTTCGCAAGTTCTATTGCTTCGTTTATAATAACTTTTTTCGGAATATCATCGCAAAATAAAAATTGATAAACCGAAAGTCGTAAAATACTTTTATCTACAGGTGAAAGGCGAGACATCTTCCATTTTAATGTCGAACCGATTATGAGTTCATCGCAGCGAATGACATTATCCCACGTTTCTTTGGTCCACTTCATTGCGAGATCTCTGACCATGTCATCGCCGTCACTCTCTATGAAGAAACTAAATAATCTGCTAAGCAGTTCTGAGCCTTGAACATCAAGTTGGAATAATCCCTGCATTGCTAATTCTCTGGCTCTTGTTCTTCTGTCCACTATGGGCCTCTGGTAAAATTTCAAATAACGATCTAATAATTAATACAAAAATACAAACTAAATCTGGTTGATTACATTGACCATCTCGATAGCGGTTAAAGCGGCATTGGCGCCGAAGTTACCCATCTTGGTCCCCGCACGCTCGACAGCCTGCTCGATTGTATCACAAGTCAAAACACCGAATGTTACTGGTATGTTTGCTTCATAATTAAGCTGACCAATACCTCTGGTTACCTGCTGACACACATAATCATAATGGTTCGTCTGCCCTCTGATCACTGCACCGAGACAAATCACCGCTGCATATTTACTGCTTTGTGCTAACTTCTTGGCAGCCATTGTTATTTCACATGCACCAGGAACCCAGACCACAGTTATCTGTTTTTCATCCGCGCCGTGTCTTTCCAGGCAATCTACCGCACCGCCCAAAAGTTTAGAAGTAATAAATTCATTAAACCGACTTACAACTATCGCATAATTGCCTTTACCTGCAATTAACTGGCCTTTTATTTCCGTAACCATTATCATTCTCCAAATAAAATATCCGTAGGCCCCACATTTTAGCCTGCGTATTATAAGACTTAAGCCAACGGTTTTCCAGAAAAACCACAGCAATAGTAGCCTTTATAAAAACCACTTACTATAAGACTTATTGTTAACCTGCTTTATTATAAGAACTTACAAAGGCAATTGCCAGTGTTTTTTTGTGAGAATAAAAAAACTGTTAAAATGGGCAAAATCAAGTGAAACGACCACTATTTCTGAGCGATAGTCCAATATCTGATTTAATGTTTAAGTAATTATTTAGGATATAGCAATGATCTTTGATGAAAATTCATACGATTCATTTGACAGGGCTGAAGAAATAGCGCGTTATGCTCATGAACTTTATGAGGATGGCAAAGTAGCGATGTCACTGATTCAGCTTCAGGAGGCGTTGGAGATAAATCCCTCCAGCAGCTCATTGCATTTCAATAAAGCACTGGCTCTTGACTCGATGAATAGTTTTGAAGAGGCCATCAAAGAATACAAAGCCGCCCTTGAGCTTACGGGAGATGATCTGGAGGCACTCAATTCCTTGGCAATTGATTATACTCGAATCGGTCTGTATGACCTTGCAATAGAAACATTTGAAAAGATCGAAAACATAGACCGGGATTTTGAACCTTCTTATTGCAACAGGATAATAGCGTATACTGAAATGAATAAGCACGAAAAAGCAGAGGAAATGTTTTACCTCGCTCAGCAAATAAAGCCGGATTGTGCATTGTGTTTTTATAATATTGGTAACAGTCTCTTTATAAGAGGCGAATATCAAAAAGCGATTAGTTGCTGGATAAAAACTTCCAAACTCGAATCTGACCACCCTCAGATAAATTTCCGCATTGCCCAGGCTTATTGGTTTGATGGTGATTATCAGACAAGCAGAGAATACTTCCTTGCTGAACTGCGAGAAAATCCAGGTGATACTGATGTTATTATTGATTTTGGATTGTTCCTGCTTCAGCTTGGTGACATCGAATCAGCAAAAGAAAAGTTCAATAGGGTACTGGAATTTGTCCCTGACCATGCACAAGCTATGTTTTATCTTGGTGAGATAGCTTTTAATAAAGGCAATTTCAGCGACGCTGAACAACTGTTCCATAAAGCCATATTAAACGATAACACTCTTGTTGGCCCTAATTACAGGCTTGCCCAGTATGCTCTGCAAAAGGCCCAAATAGACTTGGCAAGAGAATTCCTCTTTGAAGAAATGAAACTCGACCCTCAAGAAAGCCAGGCTTTAATATCCATGGGATCAATATTCCTCCAGACTGGTGATTATGATTATGCAACTCATTGTCTCCTTAGAGCTATTGATTCTGACGGCGACAACCCCGAGCCATATTACTACCTGGCTTTGGTAAGTGCAACAAGAGGACTGTTAGAAGAAGCAGACGAATTTTTCGGGAAGGCTTTAGATATAGACCCTAATCATATATTTACTTTGAAAGACTCAGCGATTCTCTGCCTTGCAACAGGCAAACTCAACCTGGCAGCAGATAGAATCGAAAAAGCGGAAAAGATTATTGGCAGTGACAGCGAAACAAAATCTCTCCGGAGAAAAATCAGACTCGCCAGACTAGCCAGCAAAGCCGAAGATATAATATTCAGCGCCTTCACTGATAAGACCAAAGACAACTAAGTGACTGTTACGCTTTAGTCACCCTGTAAACCTTTCATCCATTCAGGCCACACCGGATAATCTTCATTTGTGTCAAATTCCCTATGCCAGCGTAAACGCCATAATTGTTTAAGAGCGACCTGTCTTACCGAAAAATCCAAAAACACACAGTTTACAAAACCAAAATGACGATTTATGCAAAAATATCCTGTTCCGGAAATCTTACTATTACCCAAAGAAGTTTCCGTTTCTGTGACAACTTTTGCCAATGGTTCATCTTTAGCGTTTAGAGGCAGTCCTCCAAATGCCAAGGAATCAAGCATCAGAGGGATCTCACTGCTTCGCCTGACATTTGTAGTCCGCCAGCAATATCTGGGTGGTTTGTTGTATGCACCTACTCCAGTTATATCAGGACCAGGGTTGCATACCCACAGATTAAGACCCAAGCTGCCATAATAACCGTGCCAATCTCCCCAGGCCTCATATTTACCACCATATACATTAGTCGTATCGTTATCCTTGGTAGCCATTGGACAATATAGCAAATCTCGGTTGTCAGCATAATACTCTTTTGTAACTTCCATCCACCATTTGCTCTCTTTGCCTATGTAGCCGGGGTGAAACTTGCCGTCGTTGTCACCTGTATACATAAGAAATACACTGCCCCATTGTTTCAGATTGGCCCGGCAGACAGTAGCTTTGCCTTGTGCCCTGACCCTCGACAATGCAGGCATCAAAATACCCATCAAAAGAGCAATTATTGCAATGACCACAAGAAGTTCAACTAGTGTGAATCCTTTTAATCTGCTAAAATTTATCGCTTTCATTTGACCCCAGCATAAAAATTAAAATAGCACAACTACAGTATGACAATTATAAGCATTTTATTAATGTCAAATTGCGTAAAATACCAGTCATATTGCGGCATAAGCTTGTTTTTGATTATTAGCCCAACCGATATTGCACCGCTGAGGTGTTGTCATATAATAAATTATTCCTCCTTGCTGGCAAATGTTAAGAAACCTCATTTGCCTCGAAATAAAAGCCCCTAAAACGCCCGCTAACCGTAGAAATCGATTATATTTATGGCACTTTTTGTGCCTTATTACAGGAAAATATGTTGAATTTCTTAAAAAATTAGTTAACCTGATAGCCTCTGGTTGGCTGAGTGGCGGAATGGCAGACGCTGGGGATTTAAAATCCCCTGCCCTTAACGGGCGTGTGGGTTCGACTCCCACCTCGGCTAATGTGTTTCTTTCAATTCTTCAGAGAGTGTCTTTAAAAAAATCAATGGCTATGCTGACTATGTGATTCTACAAGATTGACTTTACCGAGCTTGACGCCTTTAATGCTGACAATTTCCTCTCCCATTTTTTTAATATCGCCCACCTTACCCTTAAGAACGATTATTTCCATACATTCATGCGCATCCATGTGCACATGCATTGAACTGATAGTTTCAAGCAGATGGTTGTGCTGCAGTGAAGTAAGCTTTTGCATTACCTTAGTTGCATGATGGTCATAAACCAGAACGATCGCACCTATCGCATGAGTTTCGGGATTTTCAATAGTCTGTTCACTCAGCTGCTGACGTATCAGATCGCGCAAAGCCTCCGATCTGCTTTCGTAGCCTTGCTTTTCGATCAACTTATCGAAATCACCCAGCAGCTCTTTTTCCAGCGATACACCAATCCTCTCAAGGCCTTTCATATATTCTCCTGCTAATCACAATTCAATACAATACCCAACAGCCCAACATTCTAACACCACCAGCCAAACCCGTCAAATCCCCACAAATAAAAAAAGGCTGAGCTAAAATTGATTAGCTCAGCCTTTGTGTGTAATATTTATGAGATTATTATGGTATTTCATCTTCAGCTACTTCATCGATCGTTAAATCGCCATAGATAACCTGATAGTTATTTGAGTCTTCAATCTGCCACCAGTAAAGCGGTTTTTCTGCCTGACCAAAGTAGACGGGTTCTTTGCTGGCGTGCCAGTTTTTTTGACTAACGATTTTCCTTTCTGCAAAAATGGCTCCCCATCGAAATGTATCGATGAAATCTGCAGCATTATTATATTCCTGATATGGGTTCTGTCCCTTTTTAAATTTCTTTATGAACATTGGTTCGATTGTGTTTGGGTCCATCAAATCATTTACATCTATGGGAAGCAGACCATCTGACATTTCTGACCAGAATTTAAGAGCTTCAATTAAATAGGTTTCATCTGGCTGAGAGAGTTCTTTCTCGTTTTTTTCATAATCTTCAGGGATTTCTGTGTCGAATAATGCAGGGTCCAAATCTATATTCCATTGAAAATCGGTCATTATTTCCTTGGTATATCGTGGCGTGCAATTACCACACAAGTCCCCACCGCGAGATATATCACTATCATCACCAAAGTCCTTCGAATGCAGAATTAGCATTTTTACAGGAAAATAATTGGGATCATCAGGTGGGATAGTTTCGCTTACAACACGCAAGGGAAGATTAGTTTCCGGGTCTACCCAAATAGTGGTACAAGAAAAATTTAATGGCTGGAGATCCTCATATACCCTTGTTTCTGTCCCATCTAAGATTTCATTGCCTACAAAGCGAATGCCTTTTTTGTGCCGAGTTGCGAGAAAACTGAGTGAGTTAAATAATTTCATTTCAGGTCGAGGCTTTACTACCGTGCGAAATCCTCTTTTGGTCTTAGAATCTAGTGTAAGGTTGATACCGTTTCTAGAATCAAATAGCATGACCGTATTTTTATTTAAAATAAGTCGTTTTACGCCGTTTTCGTTGATCATCACTTCGTCTTGTGGAAAGGAATCATCTTCCACTTGAAGGGTGGTTTTATAATACACACTTGTGGCTTTTTTAACTTGTTCCAACATGTTGGCAAATGCTGGTGATGCCACATCAACTTTCATTCCGCACCGATTTAATCCTATAGCTACTGTTGCAATTATTACTACCGCAGCAGCGAGTTTTGCTATTTTACTTTGCATAAATATTCTCCATATCCCAGGCCGATAGGTCGGCTTCGATTGTTTAGATTTTTCCAGTTCGTTAATAAGTTCATTAAGTGCTGCACTTTTCACTTCCGGATTAATTTTTATTCCGGCATTTTCTACCAGTTTTTTTATTTCATCTGCTGATCTCATTTTTTACCTCACTATTAAACATTGATCGCAGTTTGTTAAGTCCATAATTGTATCTGCTAAGGGTTGTTTTAATTGGTGTCGATTGCAATTTTGCTATTTCCCTGAACTTCATTTTGCCCTGGACATGCAGGATCACAACCTCTTTTTGTTCATAAGGCAACTGGGCAATAGCTTCATATAGCTGTTGATACTCTTCATCGCACGCAATGCATTGATCAGGTGCTTTATCTGCGGCAGCAACTGTTGTAACATCATCCAGGCATACGAAGCTCTGCAAACATTTGCCTCTGTTTGAATTGCGTGCTCTATTCGCAACACATGTTATCAAATATCCCTTCAGACTCGTTCTGATTTTATATTTATCCGCAGAATGAACAAGGTTAAGAAAAACCTCCTGCACAACATCCTCCGCGGCACTAACATTATTCAAAAGCCCAGCTGCTATTCGCACCAGATCGTCTCTGTACTTTTCATATATCCGGCAAAGAGCTTCCTTACTGCCGCTATTTAATTCATAGATAAGCCACTTATCTTCCAACGCTTCGACACCTCTTTATAAAGAATCAATGATCATTGTCATATATAAGACACAACAAATAGCGTTTTTACCTTAGAAAATAATCAAATTTCTGATTTTCCATATTTTAGCCAATTTAATCCCCAAAACCACGAAAAACCAGACCAATAAAAAAAGGCCAAGCAAAAAAGCCTGGCCTTTGTATTAGATACTCAACTATATGGTATCAGTTAGTTTTTATATCCCACGGAATCCGCCTGTGATTTCCCATCGTTCAGGTTGGCCATGTACCTGGCGAACATAAGAATGTTCCGGATGCCATTGGCTGATTTTTCCATTTTCTTCAATTTCGACGGTGCATGGTACATAATGGCCGCCCATTTCAGGTTTAGGTGTTGGTTCACCGATGGAAATAATTCGTATAAACCTGATTTGGCCATAGACTTTTTCTATTCTTTCAGCAGGCACACCTCCAAATAGTCTACCAGCCTTAGCGTAATCTTTTTCGATCAAAGCCTGAAGGAATTGGCGAATCACTTCTTTGGCGATTTCATTATCACTGAGGTCGCCCTGTTCCAGACCTACTTGCTGTGTAGTTTTATCTATTCTCATTACATCATCAGGAATATTATCCAAAGTGAACATCTCAGAATCGATCGGTATATTATAATCGTAAAACTCTATTGTTGAAAAATGAACATATTCACCATCTTTCAGTTGATATGTTTCGACTGAATTCAAAAGCTTTGTAGCCTGGTCAACAAACAATATCGCACGCTGGAAAGGCAGACCATTTTCTACTAATGAAGTGGCTGTTATGGCAATTGGTTCAGCTTTGTTTTCGGGCTCCTGGATTTCTACTTCACTGTCGCCTTTCTCTTGTGCTTGCAGTATGTTTGCAGCTGCATTTTTAGGGTCGAGCTGTTCCGCCATACTAAGTATTTGGGCGGCAACCTCCTTGTCTTTGAGAGTGACAAGAAAGTTTTTCTTTTTAACCCATAGTTGCATTTTATTGTCTTTCCAGACTATCACACTTTCACCGTCCCCAGGGCTCATCCATGCGGGTTTATTGACTCGAATATTTTTCACTTGTCCGGACTGGTCAAATTCAACCCAGCACTCTATAGGCGTATCTGAAATTGAAGCCATAAAACTTTTAATATGTAAATACCGAACGCTATGGCTGGCTTGAATCGTTTGCTCTATTGCATAGGCTGGTGTCACAGCCTTATCCAGAAATGTTATCGCTGATCCCATTCCGATAATCACCACCGCTGCCACGGCTAATTTTGTAATTTTACTTTGCATAATAATTCTCCATATCACAGGCCGATAGCTCGGCTTTGATTTTTTCTGTTCCAACTGCCCGTCGAGAATTTTTGCAAAGGCTTTGCGTTCGGATTCGCTGATACCAGCAGGATCAATGCCGTCAGCTTTTAACAATTCTTCAAATAGTTTTTTATCATTATCCATTTAGCCTCTCCATTTCTGCGCGAAGAGATTGCTTTGCGTAAAATATTCGTGACCGGACAGTTCCAATACTGCAATCGGTAACATCAGCTATCGATTGGTAAGACATCTGCTCAATAAAACATAGTGTCAACACTTCTCTGTGGTAAGGCTTAAGCGTGTTCAAAGCCCGGTGTAAGTTCTCTGCGTCATTAGCATCAAAGACAAGCTCATCATTGCCCGATACGGGAATTTCATCTTCCGGCAACGTGACAAATTTATCCTTGCGTCTGAATCCATCATAAACCTTGTTCCTTGCGATACGGTAAAGCCAAACGGGAAATAATCGTGCATCTTTGAGTTTATGTATTTTTTTAAACACACTAAGCCAGATATCCTGCAGAATATCATCGACGTTACCGCCGCCGTCCAGCCGCCTGATATAATATTTCAAGCGAGGCTGATACATCTCGAACAGCTCCTCAAAAGCCGCCCTCTCGCCATCCTGGCACCGATGCACTATTTTTCCAAGCTGTCCCTCAAAATCCATATATGTCCTTTAAAGTCTTTCCCGTATCACCAGTAAAGACGCAATCAGACCATATTAGTTCAAAAAAATTTCAACTTTTTTGATTTTAGAGTATTCCAAACCAAAATGCACGAAAAAGACCCCGACGAGTACTTAGATTGATTTACTCCATCCCTGAACTAACCTTCGATAATTATTCGTTGCTTTGTTGTGTATGTTGTCCCTGTCTCAGCCTGTGTTCTTGGTCATAGCCGCCTGCTCGAAGTATCTCTAATTTTATCAGGAACAGACTCACAACAACCAAAAATAAAATCACAAAAACTGCTATCATTGCAGTAATTTTACGTTTTTCTATATTTTGCGAATAGGGTGTTTTTATGAGATTCATTAATTTGCAGGAAAACCACCCCCAGTGGAGCCATAAATGCAGCCCGCTCAGTACCAGCAAAGCAACTCCGAAATATGTATGAATTTCGCCAAATTCATGTTTGTTTAGGCCCCATAATGTTAACCCGTGCCCGCTTGGTAGTACCGTCCAGATAAGTATTCCCGTCCAGATAAGCCCCAGCATCGCAACAAACATCGCAATATCAATAATAAAATTTAACTTTGGTCGATTCATGCACTTCTCACAAAAAATGATAAAGTTTTTTTGCTGACTATGATTGATATTATGAGGCATTACGGAGTCACAGGCAACCACTTTTTTTAAAAGGCTTTTCTTAATAATTGAAGAGAGTGGAGATTGTCTAAATATCTTTTTAAGCAGAAGTTATGCTTTTAATTATTTCAGACTGATTTTGCTGTTTGAAATTTTGTTATTAGACTTACATACAGTAAGACAGAAAGTTTGATTTGTTTGTTTTTGGCCCAATGCAGATGCTTGCAGCGGGGGGGAGCAATGGTTTTTGAAAAGACCAACGATTGCTGCCGTGTCGGGACATTCTTATGAGATTAAAAAAGTTAAAAAAAACAGTAAATACTAAAGCTAGATACAGCGGAGTTGTTTTAGTTATTTCAATGTTAATTATGACCATCATTTCAGTATGGTCGGTGTCTTTGTTTGCTTTTTCTAATGCCAATGCCCAGATTGCATATGACCAGAAAAAAGCCAATAATGCGTTATCAGCCGCCCAGTCTGGGCTTGAGGTTGCCACCTATATTGCAGCCCAGGCTTCAGCCGGGCTTGCTAAGACTACAAGCAACATAGTATCAGACACTGAGTCAGGTGTAGTTTGGACAGCATTTTGTACAAAAATTAATAGCTTGGCGATAGGTGGTCATTCGGTTTCTGCTACCCCCACGGCATTTACTGATGCTGGTGGAAGTGGAACGCAAATTGTTATTCCTTCTGTGGATTTTGCGAGTACGGATGTTAGTTTTACCGTACGCTTTTTCCGGTATAATAATGATAGTAATTCCCTCTGCACGATAGGGGTTCAATCTACGGGTACAGATTATTCCACTTCAGCAAGCGGCGATATATCCAGAACCGTATCAATGAATTTTTCCATAACTAAAGACAGTGAGGTGCTTCAATATGCTCTTGCTAGCAGAGGCCGCCTGTGGATCACCGGCGATTCAACTATCTATGGCAATATTTATAGTAGCTGGAAATACCAGAACCTTTCGCCGTTCAATATTACCAGTGACTCAAAAGTCGTGGGAAAAATCGGTACTATCCTTACAAATACCGAAGACAATTTATATGCAATGCCATACGATCTTGAAACACTTGCCGCAAATGGCAAACCAGTGTATGATGTGGTAGGTAAACCTGTTTTTGACAGTGCCGGCAATCGCATTTATACCGTTACCGCCAGTTCTTCCAGCGCTGTTTATGACGATGATCACAATATTATACGTTATGAAGTGACAGATATCTATGATTTAGATGGTCAACCTGTTTATGCTGGTGAACAACTCTATGATGCGTCAGGTCAACCTGTCTATGACGGTAGCGGTCAGCCTGTATATGTTGCCAGCAGTAATATCGCTTATAATACACAAGGAACAAAAGTAATCAGTTCTACAGATGAAATACAAGGCCAAACCGCAGGCATTGAATACAACATTGACTATGGCGACAAAGCTGTCAACATGCCAGGTATGAAACTGGCTGATTATGATACGACAGCATATTACCAAGCCACAAGGACATCCAGTGGTGGCGGCGGCGACATCTATTGCAGCAGTTCGGCCACCAATTATCCCTATAACCTAAGTGATCTGGGCGCTACCAACGGCACAAAGTATCGCTACGAATATTTCCCGCATAATGCTGGCAGCTACACCACCGGCAGCGGGCTGCAAGTGAAAAGGTACATCTATAAGAATCAGACGTTTACCAATACGAGACTGCCAGAGAGTAAGAATGCGCTTTTCATAAATTGTACATTTAATGGCATCCTCTATGTTGATTGCGGGAAAACAGGCAGCACATACAATAATGTGCGGTTTGACGATTGCACATTTAAAGGCCCTATAATAACCAATACCCCCAACTATTCAAACAGCACAAATTGGTGGATGAAAAACTGCCTATACTTCACCGGTGAGGAAGATTTTAATAATGTAACCAATATTCCCGCTACTATTCTTGCGCCGAATTTCAATGTAAATCTGGGAAATACAAACCCCGACACTGGTGAAAGTAATGTTCTTAAAGGTGCCATCGTCGGCGGCATTGTCGATATTCGCGGCAATGCAGAAATTTATGGAACAGTTATTTCGATGTACGACACAAGTGGATATTCAAGCGGATATGTCAACAATATTGGTGCAACATTAGGCGACGGTGGTTCTGAAACTACTGAACCAGGTGACATCGGTATTATTAATATTACACCAAACCCAGACCAACTGCTGCCGAGCGGAGTTACAACACCTATTGTAATAAAACCACTTCGTAACAGTTATAATGAATCAATATAGACTGAAGAATATATGTTTTGAAAACTCATTAGTTCTTAAATAACAATTTTATTGAGGGACATTTAAAAAAATGAAAAAACTTACAATGAACATGATAGCGGTTTTGACAATGATTGTTTTACTTCAGCTTGTTGCTGTGGGAGCTGACAACTTTAGCAGCTTAAACCAAGGTGAAAGTTTAAATATCGTGCAGGGACAAGCTGGCGAATCAATCACATTTTCTGATTCGAATGACGTTAACGACGTCAATAACGTAGGCGACGTCAATGATGTAAATGACCCTAATCAGTCTGATTCCAACGAATAAGGGTTGGCTGGTATCCTAATCTTTGCTGGTAACGTAAATAGCCTGATCTGCAAAGAGGTTCGGTATGATTTTTACCGGGCTGACAGATGTTTTTATTAGCGGGATCTTTTTCTCGATGGTTACGTTCATTTTCCTGCAAAAATTTTCAAAGTCCTTCAGCGAGAGAAAATGAACGTTTGGAGAATTGTACCAGCTAAAAGGTAACCCTTTGGTAACGGGAGCTTTGCCCATAAAAAAAAGTTGCGAGCGGCAGCTCCAGTTTGCGAAATTTGGGAAGCTGACAATTACTTTTTTGCCTAAACGCAGCAGTTCTTCAAAAACTTTTTTAGGATGATTCAAGGCCTGTACCGTTTGCGATAGAATGACATAATCAAAACTTTTATCCGCATGGTTTGGCAAACCATCTTCTATGTCATGCTGAATTATAGGTAATCGGTATTTTATACATTCCAAAACAAATTCCTGCCGGCATTCAATACCTTCAGCTTTTATGTTTTTGTCAGCGATGAGTCTGGAAAGCAATTCACCATCACCGCAGCCGGTATCAAGCACCGTACTGCCTGGTTCAATTAGTGATGAGATTATTTCATAGTCCACCCTCGCTCTTTGCGCCTGTTGATATTTACTCAGTGTATGTTTGCCGATATTGGTTTGCGAGCTGACATGTATCTTTCTTTCGGGTTTGTGTGTGGCTTCCAGGAATTCCGCAACAAAATTGCCGAGCGTTTCAGCTTCAAGCAAAAAAGCATCATGCCCATATGGCGAATCGATATTGCAAAAGCTTGCATCTTTTCCGGAAGCACTTAGAGTTTTTGCGATTCTTTTCCCCTGCGCAGGAGTAAAGAGCCAGTCGCTTGTAAAGCTTGCGATGAGAAATCTGCACGTGCTTTTTTCAAAGGCCTTTGTCAGCGACCCATAGTCTTTTTCCAGGTCAAAATAATCCATGGCTTTTGTTATATAAAGATAGCTGTTGGCATCGAATCTTTCAACAAATGTTTGGCCTTGGTAATCAAGGTATGTTTCAACAGCAAATTCGCTTTTAAAATCATAACTATATGATCCTGAATCTCTCAGCTGCCTTCCGAATTTTTCTCTCATTCCTTCTTCGGATAGATAGGTTATATGCCCTATCATTCTTGCAATGCTCAAACCGATATCAGGATTTTTCCCGCTATGATATTGACCCGTGCTGAAATTCGGGTCAGAGAGAATCGCATTTCTGCCGACAGCATCAAAAGCAATGGATTGCGGCGTAAGGTTTGTTGTCGTAGCTATAGCTATTGCCGATTGAAGCAAGTCAGGGTATTCGATGGCCCATTGAAGAGCCTGCATGCCGCCCATTGAACCGCCTATTACTGCAAGCAGTTTTTTTACTCCTATTTTATCGAGCAGAAGCTTCTGCACTTTGACCATGTCGGAAATAGTGATAATCGGAAAATCCAGACCGTAGGGAACCTTTGTTTCAGGGTTAAGGGACGAAGGCCCCGTAGTCCCGGAACAGCCCCCTAGTATATTGGAACAAATTACAAAATACTTATTAGTGTCTATTGGCTTACCTGGGCCTATCATTGAATCCCACCAGCCTGACTTTTTGTCGTCCGGGTGATGTTTTCCTGCCACATGGGCGTCACCACTCAGTGCGTGACATACCAGGATAGCATTGTTTTGGTTATCATTTAGCTCACCGATTGTCTCGTAGGTTACATCTACAGGGGCAATACTTTTGCCGCAAGACAGCTTTAAAGGCTGAGATTCCTCCACAACCCTGACATTTAGGGATTTTACAATTAAAACCGAGTTCTTTTCCAAATCATCCATGTTCTCAAGTATACAACTGATTTTTATATTGTAAAGAGGTTGCCTGAGCTAATTGGCAGGCATTAACTGTCCCTTAGTAAATGATTTACCAAAAAAATATTTGTTTTAGTTGGATTATTTACCTTGACAGTGAAAAACTGCAATTATAAACTCAATAGGTAGGTGTGGTGTCCCTACATTTTATCTGTGTGCGGACAAGTGTTAAATGTAATTTGTTTAACGAAAGGGAGTAATTATGGCAAAGGGGAAAAAGGCAACTAAAAAAGTCACCACGAAAAAAGCCATTTCCAAAGGCGTAAAAGGCACATGGACAACTGCAGATCTGAAGATACTGAACCAGCTATTTGCAAACAATCCGACAGCTAAGGTTGCCCAAAAACTCAACAGAGGCCTTGACGCTGTAAAGAGAAAAGCTTCGAGAATGGGTTTGAAAAAAGCCAAAAAGTATATGAAGTCACTCGGCAGAGGCTAAGTCGAAATCTCAATTTCCCGGCAAATAGTCTTGATGTAATTGTCTGTATGTGCTGAAAGGGATTCACTTAGCGCCTGTTTCAGTTCAACTTTTTCAGGCTCTATGCCGAAAAAAACGATTTCTTGATGTGATTGCTCAAGCTGTGCCGATAGTTCTATTACTTTCAGAATGTCTGCCTCATGCAGTGACTGATGGGCGAGGGTTTTTACGCTTTGTACCTGGTCGGGGGTGAATTTTTTCATGGCCCCGGGTGGACATCTCATAAATGCACAATCAACGAAGATAACTTTAGGCCAACCTGCTATTATATGCAGAAGTGACATTCCTCCTGTGCCTGCATCAATAAATTCAGCAAGGGGCCATCGCTCTGACAGCCCCTCAAGTTTCGTTATTAAATAATTCCCTATTCCTTCGTCGCCCATAAGCGGATTGCCAAGACCGGCCACGAGGACTTTCTTGTTTTCCGGATTGCCTATCATCTTACAAACTTAACATCAAGCATATGAGTTGAACAGGAAACACAAGGATCATAGGAACGGACAAGCATTTCCATTTTCAATTTCAAGGCATCTTCACCTTCACCCATGAATTGGGGAACGAGCTTTTCAAAATCTTTCTGTATATTTGCGTGATTCTGATTTGTAGGGATACAAATATCAGCTGCTGCACAGTTTCCTTTATCGTCAAATTCGTACTGATGGAAGAGTATTCCTCGCGGTGCTTCAACACAGCCGTTGCCTTTACCGGCCTTTGGTTTTACGCTGATTTTTTCAGCCTTTAGCCCTTTAGTCAGAAGCTTGTCTATTATCTGAATT